>NZ_OY781063.1:1556251-1867501 GCF_963676285.1 uncultured Sphaerochaeta sp. | reverse complement strand
CCAGCTCATCAGCCTCATGCAAGCATGTCTCATGGGCTCCTTCACTGACTTCAATCACCGTTCTGAATCCAGTTGCAAGCAGCGCATGTTTGATTTGGGCAAGTGTCCCTGGAAACTGTCCTTCGATCGCCGGGGCAATGATTGCCGTCATGTGGTCATTATTCTTGAGTTTTTTTGCTACCGTCATTATCGACGAACGTTCTACAATGGCCCCAAAGGGGCAGCTCATTGCGCACTTTCCACAGCTGATACATCTATCCCAATCAATTTCCACATAACCATATTCATTCTTCTTCACTGCATCGACCGGACATGCCTGCTCACAAGGTACAGGAATATGCACAACTGCATGAAAGGGGCATACCTCCATGCACTTCCCACAACGGATGCATCTGGTCTCATCAATATGGGCCTTTCCTCCTGAGAAGGTGATACAGTCCTTGGGACAGTTGGCAAGACAGGGACGGGCAAAACATCCACGACAGGCATCACTGATCATGTAACGATCGGGAGGGCAGGAAGAGCAGGCAGTACTGATTGTCGTCAATAGAGGGGCTAGAGGTTTGTCTTCCTCCATGATTTCCCTCACATAGGAGGAGAGACTCTTCATCTCATCATCTTCCGTCTCGATATCAAAACCCAGGAATGCCATAATGCGGTAGCGGACCATTGCCCGCTCCTTGTAGATACAACATCTGGTAGGGATACGCTGCTTTGGAATGAGTTGTATAGGAATCTTATCCACATTCTGGGCCAATGTATCCTGGAAGAATTGCTTGAGCACCTCAGTGTGTACCTGTCTCTTGATCGTCGTATATTGGTTATTCAATTCAAGCATGGACGGCCTCCAGCAATGCCTTGCATAGCTTCTCCTGCGTCATCTCACCAAACACCTTTCCATCAATCTCTACATAAGGCGGTCTTACCCCCATTGAATCATCCTTGCATCCGCCAATGCAGGAGATGCCCTGGATGTCACACCCAGCCAATACAACAGGATCCAAGAAGTCCTGGTAAAGCAATAGATCGGCTCCACCTTGTACAAAACATGCAGTCCCCACACAAATCCTGACACTCACCTTCTCTTTCTTTCCCATGACCATATCTCCTACATATACTCCAAAGAGGTCTCTTTTAAATAATTGTCTTCTAAAGCCCGTTGCAACCTTCCAATCAAGGTCCTGCGTATCCCGATCTCCACCGGGATACTGGGATCCTGGTGTGCTTCATTGATTTTCGTTCCAACAATAAAGTGCACTTGATCACTCTCTTGCATCACCTGTATAAACTTCTTCACTGCATCATTGGGTAGCGTATATGCTGGTTTTTTCTGCTCCAGTGCTGTGGCTACCTTACTCAGGGTCAACATTCCCTCAGTCACCAGATCAAGCCCTTCCATCATGGAACAGGGAGGTACTTGTGGTGACCAACAGCTCATATCCACCTTCAGCTGTCGATTCAGGATCCTGCTGACAATCTGTGCGGTAGTTCCCCCGCTGACAATCCGCTTTCCCTCAAATCTCTGGATTTTCTCAACCAGTAAAGGATCCTGTTCCTGCTTAAAAGGAGGTCCTGTCACTACCAGTGTTCTCCTGGGTTTTCTCACATATACGACCATGCAGGTTATGTCGTCCTTTGCAATTAGACGATCCAATCTGTGGGCATGCGATACAACTTCCCGCGCCAGGTCATGGCTGGAAATATCCGGGTCCCTTTCAATCACCTGCTGGGCAAATGACCGGACCCCCTCAAGACGCCAGCCCAAGGGAAGTGACTTTCCCATCCCCGCCTGGGTAACCCCATCGCTGAAGATCAAGAGACGGCTTCCAACCGAGAGCTTGAGGTGGGAGTGTCCCAGAACCTCTTGCTTGAACGCCCCATCCCTCCTGAGATCAATCTTCTCCCGTTCCCACTGTACGTGGGTACTCCCTTGGAACATGAGAGCTGAAGGATTGTCATACTCAACAAGATTCACCAGTACCTCATCCGTATTGCTTCTTCTCAGATCTGCGATGGTAAACGTAGCATAGCTGATCTTCCTCTCCTTGCACACAGGAAGTGTATTCATGATGATTTTTGCTGAACGTGTCAGATCCATGGGACTGAAGCTGAGCTTGTGGGCCATACGGGCAGTAAGGCTTGCCAATACATTTGCCTTCACCCCACTGCCAAGACCATCACTGAGGGTACAGACAATCTGGGCCGATGCATCCTGCCTGGAAAGAAGGAATACATCTCCCCCAATTTTCTGACCGTGCTTGTAGATTTGTGCATAATCAACATCAATGAATACGTCGTTCATGATCCTTCCTGCATATAACCATCCCGCTCCCCGCTCGGGGGAACCTTGAAGGCATCGATAAGGCTATTAAGCATGATCTCAGTCTCTGCTGCATTCTCCCCAAGCAAGGATGCAATCTGTTGGACGGTCTCCAAGCTTCTCTGGATAACATCCTCAGCTTTTTTCACCACGGTCTCACGACGCACGGTCGGAGTGGTGATGTCTTCAAACAAAGCTCCTACCAGATGCTGTTTCTCAACTGAGAAGAATGTCACCTTGAGAAACGTATCCTTGTAATGGAGTCGGTACTGTTGCACCGAGGGAGAAGTGAATTGATTGTTAAACTTCTCGTAAAACGGGACAAAACGCTTAACAGGCAATCCAAAGACCAGGTTCAACTGGGATGGCTCCAAAGGAAAATCAAGATCTCCGAACAGTTTGAGGAAGTTGCTGTTGCAGTCGACAATCTGGAGTTGGTCATCCACAATCACCACGCCCACCGGAATGGTTCTGAGCAGCACATCCATCTTGCTTTGGGCTTCCTTCCTCATCTTGGTCACACACATCTCCATCTCAGCCATTCCATCAAGATAGGCGATGGCCATCTCCCGGCAGCTATTGTAACCACATCCGCCACAGTTCAACTCATCAGAGACATCCCTTTTCCCCAACAACTTGAGTGCTTGGTCAATTTCTTCTTCACTATGAGGAGAAACAAAACTCGATACAGGCCTCTCTACCTCAGCAGTATGTTTCTCAATCAGGGAATAGCCTTGTTCAAGAAGCTTCGCAACAAATGCTGCATCTCCATCAAATACAGGACCTTGATCGGTGATCCGACTACGGGTATAGCGTGAGCTTAGGCTCTTTTTCGAGGCAGAAGAACGTCCTTGGTTACTCACCGGTCCATTGATGCAACCACCTTCGCAGGCAAGGAGTTCAAGGAATGCCGTATTTTGGTCTTCCCTTTCCATCCCTGATAGTGTTCCTACCACCTGATTCATACCACTGATGGCAACAGCATGGGTCTGGAAGGGATCACTGCCCCACTTCAATGAGGCTATCATCCCACCCTCTACGGGGTAGAGCGTCGATTTACCAGCACGACAGGGAACTAAGGAAGGTACGATGGAAGGGTCAAGGAAAACCTCTCTCTCAATCTGCTCCAAGTCAATATGCTCAGCAAGAAGCCAGGCATTGAGTTCCTCATAGGTCAAGGCGAAGTCCGGATAACCAGGACTCTGGTCGGCTTCCACCTTTTTTGCGATACAAGGACCAATGAAGACCACTCCAATCTCTTCTCCGTAGAGCGCCCGTAAATAGGCACTATGGCACTGCAATGGGGAGGGAACCTTGCTGAGTTGATCAACCAATGAGGGGTAGTACTTTCTAACCGTCTGGACCACCGTTGGGCAGGCTGTGGAAATCCATGGGCAGTATCCATCATGGGATTCTGCATACATCTCAATTGCCTGGTTCACCAAATGAGCCCCGATGGCTGTCTCACTTACCCCGCTAAAGCCCAGACGAGTAAGCGCCACCACCAAGCTATCGGTGCTGAAGGGGAATTCAGCTGCACTGGAAGGGGCTAGAGAACAGAAGATCTTTCTTCCGCTCTGGACAAACTGGCGAACTCTTGCCAAATCACCACGGATTTTCTTGGCATGGGAGGGACAGATATCAACACAGTGTCCGCAATAGATACATCGGTCCTTCACCACTACTGCTGAGCCATCCTTCACCTGGATAGCTTTTACTGGACAGCCGCGAACACACTTGTAACAGTCACGGCATTCGGTCAACTCTGTATATATAGGATGGATCATTGTATCCCTTCCCACTCTTTCAGTTCATGCACAACCAACTGGATCACCTCATCGGAAGGAAGCCCTTGGTAGGTGGTATCGGCTATACGGATATTCGGACCTTTGGAGCAATCTCCCATGCATAAGTGTCCTATCAAATCCACTCGATCTGCAGTCCCAGATTCCTGAAGATAGGACTCCAATGCTGCAAGTGTCTGGGAGTTGCCCCGAGCAAAGCAAGAGCTTCCCATGCACAGCTCCACGACCAATTTCTTCATCAGCAACCTCATTATCTAATATCTTACCGCCATGGTAGCGAAGAAACACCTCAAGAGTCAACAATTATTTGATTGAAAGGTTTTTATTATTGAGTTTAGGCGATAATATAATCACATAATTTGGATTAATATACTCTTTAATATTCTTATTTTCACATTAAAAAAGGGTATCCTTACGATACCCCTCTTATCCGTACACTAGATGTTACCAATCATCCACTTCGCTGCTCAGATCCTTCTTGTTCATCTTTTGCCTTACCTTGGCAGAAAGAACTGCGAAACTTGTAGCCAGATCGGTTCGTTGAACAACCACATGCTCGGGAAGTTTCAAATCCTTGGGTGCAAAATTCCAGATGGCCAGCAATCCACACTCCATAAGCAGCTCAGCTGTCTCTTGGGCTTGGTCGGCAGGAACTGCGAGAACTCCGATATTTACATGGTGCCGATCGATATACTCCTTGACCTTGCTCAAAGGAAAGACTGGAACATCCCCAAGCCAAGTATCCCACTTATTGGGATCAACATCGAATGCCGCCACGATCTTGAGCCCATAACTCTCAAACCCCTCATAGCGAGCAAGTGCGGATCCCAGATGGCCGGCCCCCACCACGATTGCATCGGTAGCATTGTCCCAACCCAAGGTATGGATGATTGCCTCAATGAGTTTGACAACAGCAAAGCCTACCTTGGGCTTGCCCTCGATCCCGGTACAGGAAATGTCCTTACGTACTTGTATTGGTTTCAATCCAAGCTCTTCGGCCAAGGTCGTAGCGCTGACCATCTCCATTCCTTGCTCCCGGTACCCTTGCAAAAGCCTAAGGTAGGAGGGTAGCCTCTTGATGGTGGGAATTGGTATTCCCCGATAACCTGTTTCCATGTATCACTCCTGTTGCAACCTATCGATTACGCGTTGAATCACCAGAGAAGGGGTTGATGCCCCTGCTGTTATACCCAGTATATCATAGCTGCGCATATCGTCGGTAATTTCTGTTTCATTCTCTATATGCCAGGCCATCTTTCCCTTTTCTCGTACCAATTGGTAGAGCGCCCTGGTGTTTGCACTCTCCTTACCACCTATCACCACCACTGCATCACATGCATCAGTCAGCTCAAGGGTAGCCTGCCGACGATTGATGGAACTGGGACAGACCTCATTGGCAAAAAGCATCGTACACCCATACTGCTCCCATGCCCTCAAGGCTTTTTGAATGGTATTCCATAACCCCTGGTCAAACGTTGTCTGTACAAACACCACATAGGATTTGCCTGGTTCCGGAATACCAACATCCTCAGGACCAGAGATCAGAATAGTATCGCAGACCTTCCCTTCTAACTGAACCCCTCGCATGGCGAGCGTCTCTGGATGACCAGGGTGCCCAACAATCAAGATGGTATGTGTAGGTGCATATGCAGAAATCCTCGAAAGGTTATGCTTTACCACCGGACATGTCGCATCAACCAAGTCAAACCCGGCTTTCACAAAAGAAAATCGCACCCTATCAGGCACACCGTGTGCACGCAGTACAACCAATCCGGGCTCATGACCCTCTGCTCCTGTAATAACCTGCATCCCCTGATCAGCGAAAAAGGCACACGTGTCATCGTTATGAATAAGCTTACCCAAGGAATATACAGGCTTGTGGGCATCTTTTGCATCCTGCAATGCAGAGGTAGCAAGGTCCAAGGCCCTGGAGACCCCTTTGCAATATCCCATGGTTCTGGAAAGTATCAGTTTCATATACCCCCATTATGACAAGAACGCTGCCACATGGTAAGAGTGCGGCAGCGTATGACTTGCAAGAAGAGACAGGTTACTCTGCTTTCTTCTCTTTTTTCTTTGCTTGAGCATTGCTGATCCAGTAAAGCATCGCAGGCGCAAGCAGGTTTGATGAGTAGGTTCCAAAGAGGATACCAAAGCCCATCTTCACTGCAAAGAGCTGGATGTCACCGGAAGCAAATATTGCAAGCGGGATGATAGCAATCAAGGTGGTGACTGCACTCATTACCGTTCTACTCATTGACTGTGTAACACTATGGTCGATATTCACACTCAATGAAGCATCTGGTGCCAATGCCACATTCTCACGGATACGATCGAAGATAACGATTGTATTGTTCAGTGAGTAACCAATGATGGTCAGCAGCGCTGCAACAGTGATACCAGAGAACTCGAAGCGGAAGAGCGTGATTACCGTAAGCATCATAAAGATATCATGTACAAGTGCAATCAAGGATGACACTGCATAAGCAAAACGGAACCTGACCCAAATATAGAGAAGGATCAAGGCCATTGCAACCACGATGGCGAGAATGGAGCTGGAGAGCAATGTTGCACTGAACTTCGGTCCAATGTAATCACTCTGGAGAACCACAACATTACCAGCACCGAATGCAGCATTCAATGCATTCTTTACCTCGGTTTCCATGGAATCCTGAGTTGCACCTTCCTTGATGCCGAGACGGACCTGGAATGTCTGGCTTCCATCCACTCCAACAGTCTGTACACGTACATTACCCAGCGAATCCAAAGCAGAACGTACATCTTCAATGTTTGTATTTCCACTGCTCTGGAAATTAAGCTTGGTAGGTTCAGCAGAGAGTGTTGCAGGGAAGCCATATCCACTAAGGAGCTGAGCTGTTTCCAATGACCCGTCAACAACTGCCACATTGATGTTCTGTACTGCACCAAGCGCAGTTGCAAGATCCTGTGCAGTTGGATACTCAGAAGCACTGAAGTTGGTACTGGAAACCCCTTCATCACCACGAACTTCAAGACTAAGGCCAGAACCAGAGACAGCAAGGACTGCATCCTTGTTTCCAGCATAGGTAACTTCCAATCCAATGGGAGCTATCTGAATTCTCTGGCTCAATCCACTTTCAAAATCAACACCCAGGTTAAAACCACCCAACACAGCGAAGGAGATACCTCCGGCGAGCAGGAGGACTACAGCCAAAGCCCAGGCGTACCAGCGAAGCTTGATAACAGGAATATCTTTCTTAAGCATTTAGTTTTTCCTCCAGCTGATGTGTAGCTTCTTGCCCTCACGTTGGGCGACGGTCGCATCAAAGATAAGATGCGAAACAAACAACGCAGTAAATACCGAGCTTACAATACCGATAGCAAGGGTATTCGCAAAGCCCTTGACTGCACTACTTCCAAGCTGGGAGAGTACCAGAGCTGCAATGATTGTGGTTATGTTTGCATCCATGACAGTCCAGAATGCTTTATCAAATCCTGCCTTGATTGCGGCAACATCACTCTTGCCCAACCTTCGCTCTTCCTTGATACGCTCAAAGATGATGACATTGGTATCAACAGCCATCCCCAAGGTAAGGATAAGACCGGCAACACTGGTCAAGGTCAACGTGAAATTGAAAGCAGAGAGAACACTGATCATGAAGAACAAGTTCAGCAACAATGCGAGGTTTGCCACAAGGCCACTGACGTGGTAGTAGGCGAACATCAAAATGATAACCAAAGCAAGTCCAACAGCAATGGCCTTCAAACCAGCCGATACAGCATCTTCACCAAGGGTAGCACCAACAGCCTGCTGGCTGCTGACAATCAACTCGATGGGAAGTGCAGCGGTACGCAGAACGATAGCAAGGTCAGCTGCTTCTTCAGCATCGAACCCGGAAATCTGAACGTTGCTCCTAATCCCTTCATTGATGGTGGCCATGGCCTTAACCTTGCCGTCCATCACAACTGCCATGGTATCCCCAACGTGGGTAGATGTGAGCTTGTAGAAGATATCGCCACCAAGGCTGTCCAACTGGAAGTTAACCACTGGTCTACCGGTTATCCCATCGGTTGCGGTGGTTGCACTCTCAAGGTGGATTCCATCAAGGCCGATTTCGTCCTCTACTACTACATAGCTCTCTAGCTCATCGATCCCATACTCGTCACTGATATAGTAACCTGCAGCTATCTTACCGGCGGGCAAGAAATCTGGCTGCTTCAGTGCACCAGTATCGGTATAAACCTCAGAAGGATTCTCGGCGTAGAAAGCATTCAATTCAGCGGTAAGGGTGGTGTCGACAATCTTGAAGACAAGGGAACCCTTACCACGAAGGAAGGAATTTACACGCTCTGGGTCTGCAGCACCTGGAATCTCAATAAGAATCTGGTCATCACCTTGTAAACGAATGACAGGCTCACTGACACCAAACTGGTCAATTCGTTTCTCGAGAATCTCGATATCCTGGCGAATTGCCTCAGAAATCGCACCTGAGGATGCAGTCTTGCCAATCTTATCCTCATAGGAAGCTACATCAGCCTCCAAGAGAATACTCATACCACCTTCAAGGTCCAATCCAAGCTGTAGTGCTTTGTTTCCCAAAGCCTTCAGATCAAGCAAGGACGTGCGGTAGTAGGACTCAGCTGAATCGAACATATCCTGTTCGTTATAGAACCCGGCAAACAATGCTTCAAGAGTCCAATTCCGGGGAACTGAACGCTTCATGGCTTTGTAATTTTCCTTCGCGTAATCCTTTAGATAGGAGAACTCAGAAGGCAGGGCTGCCTGTGGGTCATCAGCGACCAACTCCTTGAGCGAGCGGAGATCGCGTGAAGCCTGTCCACGGGAATACTCCTTAATCTGTACATTTGAGCCTGTTGCAAGTTCCTTGGTGTCCTGCGGTACGAATCCATACCAAGCAATCGTGGGATAGAGGAAGAACCCGCACAACAAGACGACCACCAGAACGACCACCAGACGACTCCGTTTTTTCATGATACTCTCCAGATGTCTTTTATAGAATTATTTGTCTTTCTTCTCAGCTTCAGCAGGGACTTCCTCAACGGGAGCCTCAACACTCTTCTCAGGAGCAGATACCTGCTCTTCCTTTTTGCTCTTCTTCTTGCTGGAAGCAGTTGCACCATCGCCCTTTCTGTTCACGATGCTGCTGATAGCATTTCTGGAGAACTCCATACGCGTGTTGTCGTCAACCTTGACCACCACGGTAGTCTCTTTCACCGCAACAACGGTTCCATGAATTCCACCAATCGAGACAACCTTATCCCCTTTCTTAATAGAGGAGAGCATCTCCTTGGTTTCCTTGTCCCGCTTCTTTTGCGGACGGATAATCAAGAAATAGAAGATAACAATGATGAGACCGAACGTAACAAAGGTCGTCATCATCGAACCGGTTGAACCTGCGGCGCCAGCCGTTTCAGGGGCTGCCATAGCACTAATCAATGAAAGCATTGGTAATCCTCACTTTGCATAAAATCGGATGCAGAAAAGAGGCGGAAGAAAACTTCGCATCCAATTTTCCAAGTATCGATTAAAGTAGCACGTTCGCTATCCACTAGTCAAGTTTCAGTATCAGAAGCCATAAGACGGCAAAAAGGGTCGCCGGAAAGCGACCCCTTTTGCAGTGCGCAAGATTACATCATCCCGCCCATGCCCTCAGGTCCTGGTGAAGCAGGAGCTGCGGGTTCTGGAATATCTGTTACCACACATTCAGTGGTAAGAATCAAAGAAGCGATGGATGCAGCGTTCTGCAATGCACTTCTGGTGACCTTTACCGGATCGATAATGCCGCTTTCGGACATATTGACCCACTTACCACTCTCAGCATCATAACCGATACCCGGCTTTTCATGCTTGCACTTGTCAGCTATGAGCGAACCATCAAGTCCAGCATTCTGGGCAATCTGACGAATCGGCTCCTCAAGTGCACGGCGAACAATCTTGTATCCGACCTGCTCATCTTCAGTGAACTTCGAGATGTCCATCTTGTCCATTACCTGGACAGCCTGAATGAGTGCAACACCACCACCAGGAATGACGCCTTCCTCGATTGCTGCACGGGTAGCTGAGAGGGCATCCTCAACTCGGTGCTTCTTCTCTTTCAGCTCAACTTCAGTAGCAGCACCCACATTCAGGACAGCAACGCCACCGGCAAGTTTAGCCAAACGTTCCTGAAGCTTCTCGCGGTCATAATCACTGGTGGTGTCCCCAATCTGTGCCTTGATCTGGGCAATACGGTCCTTGATGTCGCTCTGCTTACCATTTCCGTTGATGATCGTGGTATTCTCCTTCTCAACCTTGATGTTCTTTGCACGACCAAGCTGGGAAAGATCAGCATTCTCAAGTTTCAGGCCAAGCTCTTCACTGATGACCTCGCCACCGGTAAGGATAGCAATATCCTCAAGCATTGCCTTACGACGGTCACCAAATCCAGGAGCCTTTACAGCAACGACATTCAAAATGCCACGAACACTGTTTACAACCAAGGTTGCAAGAGCCTCACCGTCCACATCCTCTGCGATGATAAGCAACGGCTTACTTGCCTGTGCAACCTTCTCGAGCACAGGAAGCAACTCTTTCATGTTGCTGATCTTCTTGTCATAGATAAGGATGAAAGGATCATCAAGAAGAGCGGTCATGGTATCACGGTTATTGCAGAAATATGCAGAGAGATAGCCACGATCGAACTGCATTCCTTCCACGAAATCAGTGGTGGTCTCAATCGTCTTGGACTCTTCAACGGTTATTACTCCGTCCAGACCAACCTTCTCCATCGCATTGGCGATCTCATCACCGATGGTGCGATCATTGTTTGCACTGATGGAAGCGACTTGTGCAATCTCTTCCTTGTCCTTGATCATCTTGGCCTGTTTCTTGATCTCGGCAACGGCGTCAGCAACAGCCTTGTCGATACCACGGCGAATACCCATTGGGTTGACACCTGCGGCCACACTCTTCATGCCTTCCTTGATAATGGACCAGGCAAGAACGGTAGCGGTGGTGGTACCATCACCTGCAACATCGTTGGTCTTGGTTGCAACTTCCTTGAGAAGCTGGGCACCCATGTTTTCAAACGGGTTTTCCAGCTCGATTTCGCGTGCTACGGAAACACCGTCTTTCGTGACAGTCGGAGCACCGAACTTCTTGTCGAGAACAACCAGGCGACCTTTCGGGCCAAGCGTTGCCATTACTGCGCGGGAGATCTTTTCAACACCAGCCACTAGGGACTTGCGTGCCTCTTCATTGAACTGCAATTGTTTTGCCATACTATATATCCTCACTTAAAGAATATGTGGTGCGATTACACATAGCAGACCTCTTTAGGTCTACCGACATGTAAAATACAAAGAAAAATGCGGAGAAGCAAGTAAAAAATACAGATTACCCTATTATCAGGGTAAGTGACATGCCAAACAGGGCTGAAGCCACATTGCTCAGCAGGTTAACCACATCATTATCGACCCAACGGATCCCTCTCTCAAGTGGAAGGATTCTTCCATCCACTACTGCATGCTCGGTAATGCGGTCACCCACCTCATCATAGTAGTGAGCCTGGACGGTAGCACCGAGCACACTATCGAGCAAACACCCAAAAAAGGAACTCAATGCTATTACTGAAACATAGAGAGCACTCTTCCCTGTGATAGGCAGGAAACACCCCCAAACACAGAGAGCAACCAGTATTGCTCCCAACAATCCACTGGCAAGCCCCAAAGGACTAACCGCACCACTAAGACCTGGAGTCATGGGTCGTCCAGTGATGATGGAAACTGGTTTGGTTTTTGAGAGGATGCCAACCTCACTTGCGAAGGTATCGCTTGCAGCCTCCCCTACCGAAGCCCCAAACATCACCAAGAAGGGGATGGAAGGATTCAAGGCATAGAGCAGGGCACTGACCAATGCCATCAATCCATTGGCATAG
This sequence comes from uncultured Sphaerochaeta sp., assembly GCF_963676285.1. Lineage (NCBI taxonomy): Bacteria > Pseudomonadati > Spirochaetota > Spirochaetia > Spirochaetales > Sphaerochaetaceae > Sphaerochaeta > uncultured Sphaerochaeta sp. The sequence continues at coordinate 1,855,460 of NZ_OY781063.1, read as the reverse complement.
ACCTGGGATGCGTCGCGCCTACCACCTTTCTTATGAATTTTCATCACATCGAAGGCCAGCGCACGTTTTGCAATCTTTCCCAATACCCCCGCAGAAAGAAAGAAGAGCAACAAGGTTGCCAGTGCACCAAAACCAAGAACCCAAGTAGTGCCAAACCCAACCAAGAAAGCAGCCACTGCCCCACCAGGGGTGAGTTGCTTGGCAAAATAACTTGCTGTTGCCACCACGGCCATGATACCCACCAACACCCAAAAGGCAGCAGGGAGAGCAAAGAAGAAGGTATTGAAGAGCGATGCCAGCGATCCACTTGGGGGAACCAGGTTCGCGTAATCACTCATAAGAATACTCCAAGAAGGAACACTACCACTAATGGTACGGTGATATTATCCAGACCAAGAGGAGTTACCGCCTCCATCACCGCAGCAGAAATCCCAATCACCAAGGATATACCCAAGACAACCGGGATTGAGAGTGTGGTGAAAAAGGCCAAACCAATGAGAGCGACCAAGCTACTGACAGAAGCCATGGTTAGCGTACCAGCCCAACTCTTGACCATACCGGGGACCGGCAACTTTTTCTTCCCCCATTTGGTACCCACCAAGGCAGCCAATCCATCACCATAGCCCATGACGAACACGGCAATGCTACAAGCCAGGTCGGAAACAACTCCCTGATACTGCAATACAACCAAGACAAGGAGCGTGATGGGGAAGTAAATCAGCCCATAATTTCGTTTCTTGTCATCCATTCCAAGGGCTTTTCCCCAATTCAGGAAGGTAAACAAGCTGTTAAGGATGATGAAAAGAATTGGGCCTATGAGGGCATAGGAAATTGAAGTGAAAAAATTTACTTCAATGAACCACCAATTCGAAACACCAATATGCACAAACTTTCGCATCGCCTCACTGGAGAGAGAAGCATACCGCCTCAAGAGAATTCCTACCAAGATGACAAGCGCTAAAAAGGGGAAGGACAATGCCAACCCGAGTAAATTGCTATTCATAACCGACATCATGCTAAGAATGTTCAATAAATGCAAGAACCCACCGGCTAGCATGGGCAATTCACGTAGGACCTACGCACTAAACCCATCTTCTACATTCCCAACATACGCTTTCAGGCTGTCGAGACCATCAGAGGCTTGTATGTAACCAATTCTTGAGGGTTTTTGGAGATTTACGGTGAATAAAGGATACCCCACGACATACCAAGAGATCCACTGTCCTGGTGGAGCCCCATCTGTCTATGGCCTTGGCTCACTTTCGGCTATGTAGTCTTTCTCGGTATAATCTCCACAGATTTCGCGAAGGTGGCAGGGTCCATCAGCGTCAGCGCTTGGGACATGGCATCGTTGAAGTTCCAGCCGAAGATTTTCCTCAGCCTTTTCTTGCTGATCTTCTGTGTTCCCCCCATGAGGTCGCTCATCTTCTTGTACAGCGAGAGACATGCCTTGTTCAATATGCTCTGGTTGAGGGCTGCATTCCTGTCACTCAGGGCCATGTCATCCTCGCGAAAGGTCGTATCAAGGTTCCAGTGCAGGCTGTTTTCAATCATCCAATGCGAACGTATGCAATGAGCTGCATCACCGATGTCCTTCAGGCTGGTAAGGTAGTAGCGGATCTCCTCCGTCTCCTTGCCGGTGATGTTGTGTCTCATCGTCTTGGCCATGCATACCACGGAGAAGACCTTCTTCCACTCCGAAAACAGCCCTTTCTTCTCGCTTTGGGTCAGTGGGTAGAGATAGAAGGACCGCTGCTCGAGCTGGTTGTGGCTGATCTCACTCGTCATGTGGTAGCAACCATCAATACCCTTGAGCTTCTGCTTGTTCTCTTCGGTAAACAGTGTCCTGGCGAATTCAGCGGCTTTGCCCTGGTTGCCCTTCAGGCCCCCTATATAGTCACCTTTTGACTCGGCAATGATGCCGATGGTCCTGGTCTGCATGTGCATGGCATCGAAGGTGACCACCGTGTCCTTGAGGTGCATCCTCGCGAGAAGCTTCTGGGCATGGGGGATTTCATTTGTCTTGGATTCTATCGCCTCGGAGAAGAGACAGGTTTCCGTATCCTGCTCATATATATTGAGGACCTGCAGGTCCTTGATCTCTTGCCCTGTCTCTGCCTTGCGTCCTGTGCCCCTGAGTTGCTTGCCATCCACCGACACTATCCTCTTGGGAGGGGTCGGCAGTTTCAGTGCCTTCCTGATTGCCGTATCCGAATTGTGCAATACGCTTACCAGCAATGCATTGAGCTCCTCGGCCCTGATGATGGAGAGGACCCTCCTGAATGTATCATGGCTGGGGATGGTCTCCTTGCCGAACAGGCGCCTGTAGAGCTTGGCGTTGCTCATCCAGAAATCCTGTGTGGACAGGCAGCTCTCAGACCCGGCCAGCGTGGCGAGAAACAGCATGAGGATGACCTCCCCAAGCGGGTAGACAGTCCGTCCCTGGACCCTGCAGTCGGGTACGTCCCCAAACAGTTTCAGTATCTTCTTCAGGATGCGGATCCTCGTCTCATTGCCTGCATCCTTTACCTTGATGGTGCTGGAAGACTGGAAATCCTCTATCTGCATCCTCAGTGTCTCAAACCTCATGATGGGAACCTCCAAGTTCAAACGGTATCGAATGCTTCGTGCCAAGATGCTTCAGCCGCCCGGATATATCCGAAAGATGCCACCCCCCGTTCACATGCACGGCATACAGGCTTGAGGAAAGTGCAAGCATCTCAGCGAAATCAGGGCCAAGGCGGTCCCTCAGCTTCGACTCGACCTGTCGTCTCATGACGGGCAGGTATCGCCCCTCTGCCTCCGTCAGGACCCTGCCCAGGTCCATTCCCGGGAACAGGATGGAAAACCAGCTGCCTTCATAGCCAATCTGGTTCTCTTTGCCCTCCATGCCGAGGGCAGCCTTCACGAAAAGGACATCCGCATCGAGGCCGAGCCTCTTGGGATGCCTGGTCAGCACTCTGCATGAGGTTTCGACGATCTGGCAGAACCCATAGCGAAGGACCCTGATTGCAGGCTTGACCGGCGGTCTCGATGGCACAAGGCCTTCCTGTTCGGTGACAATGCCCAGGTATTCGTCACAGCGGAATACCGGGTAGCTCTTTCCCGGTACCCGCTCTGAATGGCCACGATACAGTGCGTAGCCATGTTTGGTCTTTTTCGTATAGATTCCCTTGGTCTTGTACTTGAGAACCCAATCAGGCAATGGGGGCATGGTGTGAATCTCCTGTATTAAGTGCAGTTTAATACCCTGTAAAAAGAAAAGCAAGAGAAAAAGTGGATCCACCCTTAAAAATGAGCTTCCCCTCAACTTTTTCATCTTGCTTGTATGCTTGCATCACAACAAGTTGTCATTCATTTCCAACTATTTGGTGCGTAACTCCTAGCAATTCACGCTTTTGGGTGAGTGTGATAATTGACAGCCAAAATGGGCCGTGATACCGTTTGATTGCTTTCGTTTTTGTGTTGCAGCTGATACGTAATTCCTAATGTTCGCACGCGTGCGTTACTGAATCGCTCCCGCAGACAGGTAAGAGTTAAAGACTGCGCCACATGAAGCAATATTGAATGACAGGCGCTGCCTGTGAAGGATGCTTTGAATGGCCAAGAAAATTTATGTCGGAAACATGAGTTACCGGACAACCGAAGAAGAACTTCGGGACCTGTTCGCACAGTACGGTACTGTACTCAGTGCCAATATCATCATTGACCGCGAAACCCGACGCCCCAAAGGGTTCGCCTTCGTGGAAATGGAAGAGGATGCATCTGCCGATGCTGCGATTTCCGAGCTGGATGGCAAGGATTTCGGTGGGCGAAACCTTCGTGTGAATGAAGCGATCGCAAAACCCAGACCGGCACACGGCAGTTATCGCCACTAAACCAACCACCATGATTCAGTAACGGGAACGGAGCCTAGATGGCTCCGTTTTTATTCTGGCAGTCTCTCTCCAATATACGTGAACCGTTTATGGGTTTTTCCTTCCCGTGTCACTTCGGAGATAAACATCTGGTAGGGACGAACCCACAAGTAATCGCTATCCTTAGGGCGGTAGAGCACCATGGTGGTGAGCGATTCACTCTCAATGACCGTATCCACCACCTGGTACAGCCCACCCTTGAAATGCCGATACCAACCTTTCTGAATTTCCTGGGGGATTACCATGCCCCACCGCCTCCGCCGCCAAAGCCTCCACCGGAGAAGCCACCCGACCCAAAGGAGGATCGTACCGGGGACCTGGAGCCACTCTTCGCCTGGGCATACACGACTTTTTCCATAACGCTGGTATGCATCCTATGGCTTAATGCGCTATAAAAAAGAGCATTCCTAATCGGTCGGTTTCCAATATACCACTGGGGTTCTGCAAGCGCAATTTTCGCGAACTTCTTAGCCCAAACATCTTCCAGTCCAAGTACGATTGCATAACTGAGTACGTGGTAGAACAGTGAAGGATCACTGTCGATCATCATTTTCAGCTTGTCCATTTCCACCTTGCTGATAAATTCTCGATATCCCACAATCTCCTCAAGCTTCTTCTGTGCATATGCACTACGTTTTCCCGTAACAATAGCTAAAAAACCTAAATATGCAGGGATTGCAACAAGAGCAATCGACATGACAACCGAGTAGAACACTCCATGACCGAATACGGGGTTCATGAACAGGAAGGCGAAGGTGAAGAGAAAAAGTGCCGAGACACCCAAGATGAAAAACTTGAATCCCTTCTTGAAAGCGGAAGAAATCTCCCAGATGGCATCCAGTCGGCTGGCAACCAAAGCAAACGTACCAAGGCTGAAGAACCCAACAACCAAGAATACCACCGTTTCAGCACCAATATAGGAAATGGTTGAAGCAATCGCCATCAATACCACGGAAAGAGCACCATAAAGCATGGCTGCAATACGTTTTCTTTCAGCCTTGCCATCCTTGAGCTCCCGCTCTCCCTTGAAATAGGCACGTACTTCAGTCTTTGCCTTCTCAAGATCTTTGCTGAATGAGCTCTTCTCCAACTGCTTGAGCGTTACTTCTGTACCATCACCACAGGCAAACAAAGCAGAGAATAGGTGCTTCTCATGTGCCTTGATGGTGACAGGATCCTTGATCTTGGTGAAGGTGAACTCCTTCTTACCATGTTCACTGATGGTCAGGCAACCTTGGTCAGCCCAGTAGAAGATCATACTGGTGAGATCTTTGTTATCCACAACCCCATCAGCCAAGTATCCCACTTGCATTGGCGAGAGATCATCGGGAGGGTCGAAACGAACCACCGGGATAAAGAGCTCCTCTTTTCCGTATCGACGGAAAAGAATCGTGGCATGTACGGAAGCAGCAAGTGCAACTAACAGCGCAATGATTGAGGCGGGAATGGTGAAATCAATAAAAGGGCGCACATCGGAATAGTACCCCTCCTCCATTTGCACGCGCAGGGTAAGCGCTTCTCCTGGGTACAGGTCCTCAGCCTCCCCTGTTATGGTCATCCCATCAGCACTGATCTCGAAATTCCCACGCTGTGCAGTGGTACCATATACCCCTCCGGTGAGGAATACCATGGAAGGATCAATAGGTTTGGGAAAGTTCACCGTAAAAGAGACATGCTCGATAGGAGCTTGCCACCCTACTCCTACAATATTATAGTAGAACTCATCATATTCATCGTTCCTGTCATCGCCGATGGCGTAGTCATACCTGATCTGGTACTCCTGAATGTCTGTGACTGTCCTGTCCTCAGAACCGAGGCGGAAGGTAGCATATCCCGAGGATACCGAGTCCTTGATGATCGGCACGTTTGCTTCCAGATTGGTAAGCTTGACTCTCTGCCGACCAAAGAGAACCGGAATTTCCCTGAAGATGCCATGCCTGGGAGATGAGAAATCGACAACAATGTGTTCCTGCATTGCATAACTATTGTCCAACCTCACATCAACTTCCAATGCATACGACTCAAATTGATAGTCCTCTGCAGATAACGCGGTAAGACTTAGAACAAGAACAAAAAGTATCAGGAGTGTTTTCTTTACCATTAAAACTTCACCTCTACACGAGAACGGGCCTCCTCCTCGATTTCCAAATAGGGTTTCTTGGAGAAATGGGCCATCGAGGCGATGATTGAAGAAGGGAATACCTCACATATGGTGTTCAATTGCTTGATAATTGCATTGTAATACTTACGGGCACTCAACAACTGCTCTTCAATCTTCTGCAACTGGGCTTGGAGATCCAGGAATCCTTGGTTAGCCTTCAGATCTGGGTATGCCTCACTGAGTGCAAACAGTGATTTAAGGGTGGAGCTGAAAGCATTATTAGCCTCATTCTTGTCTACCATCCCTGATGCATTCATCGCCATATTCCTGGCCTCGATAACCTTAGTAAAGGTCTCTTCCTCATGCTTCGCGTACCCTTTAACCGTCTCCACAAGGTTGGGGACCAAGTCATAGCGTTGTTTCAGATGAGCATCAATTGCTGATTCTGCCTCTTCAGCCTGGTTGCGAAGCCGGACATACCGGTTATAGACACTAATCCCATAGAGGGCAAGCAGAAGCACCAATACAATCAAGATATAGACAATTGTCATACAATCCTCCCTTTACTCCATACTATTGTGTAGCATGCTATAAGCGAGGTCGCCGGTCAAGAGTTCGACAAAAAGAAGCCATGAAGCTTGCAAAGGAGTCAATAGTACTGTATCTTTATTCGTGTAAAACGCATAAATATTCCATTCCAGGAGAATCCAAACCATGAGGGAACGACACAACCGGTTGGCGGTCGTCAAGGAACTTATCAAGAACAATAGGATCGACAACCAGGATACGCTGCTGGAGATGCTGAAAACCGAGGGATACACAGTCACACAGGCTACACTATCCCGCGACTTGAAGATGCTCAAGGTCGGAAAAATTTCCGATGGTTGGTCCGGCTACTACTATAGCTTGCCGGAAAATGACCTGATCAGTGAATCAGAGAAAAGCTACATCCAAGATGTACGAAGAGGAATCCTGTCCATCGAATTTTCAGGAAACTTCGGCGTTATCAAGACCAGACCGGGACATGCCAATTCGGTCGGTATTGCCTTGGACGTGTTGGCAATCCCTGAGATCCTTGGAACCTTGGCCGGTGATGACACTATCTTTGTCATCCTCCGCGAAGGGATGACCAAGGAAGATCTGCAAGAGAGCTTCAAGACACGCATCCCCGACATAGAAGAGTAATTACACCTTGTTCAGATACGCCCCTCCGAATACAATGGAGGGGCGTTCATCTACCATAAGGAGCGAACAGATATGACATACAAGAATCTCGATACAAGTACTTCATTTCAAGCGCTGAATAACCTGGAGGCAAGTGATCTGACACAAATCCTGCATCCAGAGCGCATCAAATCCTACCAAGTCAAAGCCAGCGATACGCTGATGTACAACTATGCAGCCATGCCCGTTGGCGAGAACCATCTTTCAGTCCTCCAACAGATGAGTGATGAACTCCAACTTACCCAGAAGTATCAGGCACTTGTTGATGGCGAGGTCATGAACACTGGGGAGAAGCGACTGGTGTTGCACCATCTCACACGTGGTCAGATTGGGAAAACGGTAGAGGCAGACGGTGAAGACAAAGGGGCTTTCTACGAAGAGCAGCTTTCCAGGATCAAGCACTTTTCCGATGCTGTTCGCAGCGGAAAACTTGTGGGATCAACAGGAAAACGATTCACCACGGTAGTACAGATAGGCATTGGGGGAAGCGATCTAGGACCAAGAGCCATCTATCTGGCATTGAAGGGTTGGTGCACCAAAGAAGGCATTCAGCAAATGAACGCCCAGTTCATTAGTAATGTCGACCCTGATGATGCCCAGGCTGTAATCGACCAACTGGACTTGGAGCGTACACTCTTTATCTTGGTTTCCAAGAGCGGGACAACACTCGAAACCCTGACCAACAGGGACTTGGTTATTGAAGCCATCAAGAAAAGCGGTATCAAGGGCATTGATCCTGCAAAGCATATGGTAGCAGTAACCAGCAAGAGCAGTCCCCTTGCATCCTCATCCTCCGTCCTTGATGCATTCTTCATCGATGACTACATCGGAGGAAGGTACAGTTCCACCAGCGCAGTGGGTGCCGTCATTCTCTCCCTCGCCTATGGATTTGAAACAGTGAGGATGTTCCTCGATGGTGCACACCAAGGTGACATGGCAGCACGCTCGCCCAAGATCATAGAGAACGCCGCACTCCTTGATGCTCTTCTCGGTGTCTACCTACGCAATGTCCTTCACTACCCCAGTACCGCAATCCTGCCCTATTCACAGGCATTGAGTCGCTTCCCGGCTCACTTGCAACAGCTGGACATGGAGAGCAACGGAAAACACGTGAACAGAGATGGAGAAGAGCTCTCCTATCCCACCGGGCCGGTTATCTTTGGGGAGCCCGGAACCAATGGACAGCACTCCTTCTATCAACTGCTTCACCAAGGGACTGATATCGTTCCCCTGCAGTTCATCGGATTCTCCGTTTCCCAATATGAGAAAGACATCCTGGTGGAAGGCTCGAGCAGCCAAGAGAAGCTCAATGCCAATCTCGTTGCTCAGATAGTTGCCTTTGCCCGTGGAAAGGATGATGCAAACCCGAACAAGCAGTTCTGTGGCAACCGTCCATGCAGCTTGCTCTATGCAAAACAGCTTGATCCCGTAGTTCTCGGCTCCTTGCTTGCCCACTATGAGAACAAGGTAATGTTCCAAGGATTCATCTGGAATCTCAATAGCTTTGACCAGGAGGGGGTACAATTGGGCAAGGTACTCGCAACCAAGGTACTCAATGGATGTGAAGGTGATGAGGTCCTCAAGGCCTTCACAGACCTTCTCTAATCCGTTTTCTCCACGGCCCCCGTTCGGGGGCCTGATTTTTCTTCATACTTCTTCATCCAACCTGCTTGCCTTTCAGAAAGGAGATGGATATTATTGTTAGCAACCTAACAAAAGAGACAGGCGATTGAAAGAAGAACCTCGACATATCGGACATACCATAAAAACACTCTCACACCTCCTCCGCCGGAGTATGACGAAGCTGCTGAAACTCGATGAAGAATCCAGCGGATCTGTTGTGCAGAGTCATCTTCTAGGATACTTCGCTCATCATCAGAAAACCCGATTGTTGCAAAGCGAACTACAGCAGCATTTGGGTATTCGCCGTTCAACCATGACCAATATCCTCAAGGGAATGGAGAGGGACGGTTTGATCGTACGGGAAGAATCGGAAGAAGATAAACGACAGAAGTGGGTTGTTTTGACAGAGCCCGCAAAACAGAAGTGTGCAGAACACTTTCATCTGGTACAAGAGTTCGAGCTGGCCATGAGACAAGGCCTCAGTGAGGAACAACTGCAGCAGTTCTTCGCAATCGCTGATACAATCAGAAGGAATTTGGAAACGATATGTTTACAGAACTACGAAAACAAACAGTAGGATATCGACGCTCTACCATCCTTACCATGGTCTTTGTTACCTTGGAAGTGATCATGGATGTCATCATCCCCTTTCTCATGGCATTCCTCATAGACCGCGGTATCGATGCAGGAAATATACGTGAAATCTTAAAATGGGGTCTTTTGCTCCTTCTTTGTGCATCAATTGCGCTGCTTTTTGGGGTGCTCTCAGGTCACTATGCTGCAGAAGCATCTACGGGCTTCGCGAAGAATGTACGAAGAAAGCTCTATCATCACACACAAGATTTCTCATTTGCCAATATCGACAAGTTCTCAACCAGCAGTTTGGTAACCCGTCTCACCACCGATGTCACCAATGTACAACGGGCTTATCAGATGCTTATCCGTATCGCAGTACGTAGCCCGGGAATGCTGGTGTTTGCTTTTTTCATGGCCGTATCCATCAACAGGACACTGAGCTTGGTCTATCTTGTTGCACTCCCCCTCCTGGCTATCGGTCTCTTTTTCCTGATCAGGGCCGCCTATCCCATCTTCACTCGGGTATTCAAGACCTATGACCGGCTCAATACCGTGGTTCAGGAGAATATCAGGGGAATCAGGGTGGTTAAGTCGTTTGTCAGGGAAGCACATGAAGTAAAGAAATTTGAAGTGGTTTCTTCCGACATTTATGACGACTTCAGCAAGGCTGAGAAGATCATTGCTTTCAACAGTCCCCTGATGCAGGGAATGATGTACCTCAGCCTGCTCTCGATCAGCTATATTGCTGCCCGCTTGATTGTCGCCTCATCCATGACGGCAGGTGAGCTGATGAGCTTCATCACCTACACATCCCAGATTCTGATGAGCCTGATGATGTTCTCCATGGTTGTGGTCATGATTACCATCAGCAGGGCCTCAGCAGTACGGATCGAGGAAGTGCTCATCGAAACGAGTGACTTAGAGGAAAAGAAAAACGCCATCACCACGGTTGCTGATGGGTCAATTAGCTTTTCCCATGTGGACTTCAGCTATACAAAGACCAAAGAGAAGCGATGTCTCTACGATATCAACCTAGATATTGAAAGTGGACAGACCATTGGCATCCTTGGTCCAACCGGTAGTGCAAAAAGTTCCCTCGTCCAGTTGATCCCACGCCTCTATGACACCTTCAGGGGGTCAGTTAAGGTTGGAGGAGTGGATGTAAGAGACTATGCATTGGAAAGTCTCAGGAAAGAGGTCGGCATGGTACTGCAAAAGAATCTTCTTTTCAGCGGAACAATTGCAGAAAATCTTCGTTGGGGAAATGAGCATGCAAGCGATGAGGAGCTTAAATGGGCTTGCCATATTGCCCAAGCAGATGGATTCATCCAGCAGTTCCCCAAGGGGTATGAAACCTATATCGAACAGGATGGTTCCAATGTCTCCGGAGGGCAGAAACAGAGATTGTGTATCGCACGTGCCTTGCTCAAGCATCCAAAGATTCTCATTTTTGACGACTCAACCAGCGCGGTCGATACCAAGACAGATGCTGCTATCAGGGAAGGATTGCTCAGCGAACTTCCAGAAACCACGAAGATCATCATTGCACAACGTGTAACCTCGGTAATGGATGCTGACAGGATCATCATGCTCGACGACGGAAGAATACATGATACAGGTACCCATAAAGAGCTGATGGATCGTTGTTCACGGTATAAAGAGATGTATTGCAGCCAGATGCACAAGGAGGAGCGAGCATGAACAAACCCCACTCCAAGATGCCCAAGTTCGACTGGCCAACCCTGAAACGTCTCTTCACCTACATATTTGTACCGTATAAACTGCGCTTCCTTGTTGTCCTCTGTTGTATCGTTGTAAGTGCACTTGCCTCTGTTGCAGGCTCACTGTTCCTGCGCCTCCTGATCGACACGTATATCGTACCAATGGCACAAAACCCCGAAACAGCTTCTTTCATCCCGCTGATACAGGCGCTTCTGGTGATGGCAGCAATATACGCTGCAGGTGTCATTGCTACTTTTATGTATAATCGCTTGATGATTACCATTTCCCAGGGAACACTGAAAACGCTACGCGATGGGATGTTCACCCATATGCAGAAGCTTTCTATCAGGTTCTTTGACACACAATCCCATGGAGACCAGATGAGTCTCTATACTAACGACACCGATACCCTCAGGCAGATGGTGAGCCAATCAATCCCGAACTTTGTAAACTCGATCATCACAGTACTGGCAATTTTCTTTGCCATGCTGTTTACCAGCTGGCAGCTGACCTTGGTTGTTTTGTTCTCACTTGCAATCATGCTACGCATCTCCTCCTTTGTTGCAGGCAAAAGCGGTGCATACTTTGTTGAGCAGCAGAAGGCTATCGGGAAAACAAATGGGTATATAGAAGAGATGATCAACGGACAGAAGATCATCAAGGTTTTCACCTATGAAGAGAAGGCAAAGAATCGATTTGATGTTTTGAATGAGGAGCTTAACAACCATGCATTCAATGCCAACCGTTTTGCAAACATCCTTATGCCGATCATGGGTAATATCAGTTACATCCAGTACGTATTGGTCGCAATTGCCGGAGGCATGTTGGCGATTCACGGTATTGGGGCATTGACCCTTGGCATCATCGCTGCCTTCCTCCAACTGAGCAGAACGATCAATATGCCGATCAACCAGATGGCCAACCAGCTGAATGCCGTTGTAATGGCACTTGCAGGTACCAAGCGTATCTTTGCGCTGCTCGATGAGGAAGTAGAAGGTGATGAGGGATATATCACCCTGGTCAATCTTTCCGATACAGGAGAAGAGACTGAAAAGAGAACTGAACGTTGGGCATGGAAAGATACTAGAACAGGAAATCTTACTGAGTTACAAGGACGGGTCTCGCTCTCTGGTGTAGACTTTGGATACACAGAGGAGACCTTGGTACTCAAGGACATCACCATACACGCAGAACCAGGGCAGAAGATTGCCTTGGTCGGGGCCACCGGAGCAGGAAAAACGACCATCACCAACCTGATCAATCGCTTCTACGATCTTGCGGATGGGAAAATCCGTTATGATGGCATCAACATAAACAAGATATGCAAGGCTGACTTACGTCGTTCCTTGGGAGTTGTACTGCAGGATGTACATCTGTTCAGTGGAACGGTCATGGACAATATTCGCTACGGCAACCTGGAAGCAAGTGATGACGAGGTGATCAAGGCAGCAAAACTGGCCAATGCAGACTCCTTCATTGCACACCTGCCACAAGGGTATCAAACCCAGCTCAGTGGAGATGGATCCACGCTCTCCCAAGGACAGCGACAGCTGATCTCCATTGCACGTGCCATTGTAGCAGACCCCCCAGTATTGGTGCTTGATGAGGCAACAAGCAGCATCGATACCCATACAGAGGAGGTAGTCCAGAAAGGAATGGATGCCTTGATGGAAGGCAGGACTGTCTTTGTCATAGCCCATCGGCTTTCAACCATACACAACGCCGATCTTATCATGGTGTTGCAAATGGGAGAGATCATCGAGAAGGGAACCCACGCAGAACTTATGGCACTTAAGGGGCAGTACTACCGTCTCTATACCGGTGTTTTTGAACTGGAATAAGTTACCAGTACAATACCTGATACCACCAAGGGGAGCGCCAGAAGATACTGCAAACGAAAAATGGACTCCCCTAATAGCAGTGCAGAAAGGAAGGTTCCTACCACAGGTATAAGAAAGTTGAAGACCGTGATGGAACTGACCTTGTTGTGCTTGAGTAAGGTTGTCCAGATAGAGAAGGCAACAGCACTTAGGGATGCCATATAGAGTAGCAGAACATATCCACCAAGACTGCTGGTGGGAAAGGATGCTCCCTGTGACAACGCGAGCGCAAGCAAGATAAGTCCACCAAGGAAGAGCTGCATGCTGGTAAGCAGCACTGGATCAATTTTCCTGCTTACCCGTTTGCTGTACAACGCACTTGCACTGGTGAGGAAAGCAGCAATTATTACAAATCCCTCTCCTTTCAAAGAAAACGAGATTCCTATATTGGGCTCAAGATTGACCATGACCACCGAGATAAATCCCAATAGGATACCCAGTCCCTTTCGCACACTGATATGGTCATTTGCATATACCCAGTGGGCAAGCAGTGCACTGAAGAAGACTGATGAGGAGTTCAGGATCGAACTCTTGGCACCAGTGGTATATGATACCCCGATATAGAAGAAAGCATAATGGATGGTGGTCTGTAGCAAGCCAAGCATAAGTATCTGGATCCAGGCCTTGCCATCCAAGGTTTTAAAACGCTGTTTCTCCCCCTGCTGAAAGCACCTGAAGAGAAGGACCAGAAGTCCTGCAAAGGTAAATCGTAGTCCTGCAAAAGCCATTTTTGCAGCAGTGTCATCAGGACCAACCAGAAACAACTCATATCCCAACTTTATGGAAGGATAGGCGCTCCCCCAAAGCATTGCACAGAGACTTGCAAGCAGTGAGGCGATTAGGGGGCGGCTCAATGCGGATAGTTTCAACTGTTGCATGGGGGAAGCTCCTTAATGAAGGTGGCCAGTTCCTGAAGGGAACCGGTACGGTAACCGCTAATATCCTTGTTCTTGTTGTTTATCAAGTAATCAGTAACCAGATATACCTCCATGCCCAACTCTCGGGCAACCATATCCTCTTCAACATCGTTACCGACCATGAGACACGAGGAAGCCTCCTTGCCCAGCAGTTGCAGTATCTGACGATAGTAGTCGAGATTTGGCTTTGCATAGTGAAAGTCTTCATAGGTAGTCACGAGCGAGAATTGCGAGGATGCAAGATAAGCCCAACCAAGGCGAGCTTCTGTTCCCTGCCAGGGGAAGAGAGGATTGGTTGCAAGCACCACGGTATACCCCTTTCTCTTGACCTCCTGCACGATTTCCCTTGCAAATGGGGAGGGTGATGCATGTCGGCGCAGAAGATCAAACTCATGATGATAGAATGGGGCGAACCGTTCGTTGAATTCTGCTGCATTAATACCACTTGACTCTTCAAACACTCGGTCGAACCGTTCCTTGTTGGACAGGGATCCATCATTCAAGACCATGGTGGTAATACCACGCTGCAATGCAGTCAAGAGCAACTCAGGGGAATACCCGAGTTCCTGTCCTTTTATTACAAAACGAGAGAAGTAATCCTGGATGAATTGATCTTGATCAAGTGGCAGCAAGGTTCCATCAAGATCAAAGAGTATTGTATTGATAGGTTGTCTTGTCATTGTTCGCAGATGATACGCTCTTTACCAGAAGGCGTCAATGAATAAAAAAACCCCCCAGGGAAAAGGAGGTTAAACCCTAGGGGGAACAAAAGGAGGTTAGAAAAAATCCGATTTCGTTGCTAACCGACCCAACGGGTGCAGAAGCATGTCGTTCTCTTTCTGAGTCAGACAATAGTACATAACTAATATTTTAATCAAGAGGGTTTTTGAAGTTTTTACATTTTTTTAACTTTCTTTTTAATTACTGGATAGAAAGTTATGTCACAAACCAGCACAATTTCTAAAAATTATCCAAGGTTTGTAAAAAATCTTTACATATTGTCTTGAAAATCTGTTGTATGGAAAACATCTTGCGTTGGAGCATAAAAAAGGGAAGCCTTTGAAGACCTCCCCCTCTTGGTACAAGTTACCTGCCTAGTCGAAGTTAAAATTCTTCATCGACATCGGCTGGCGAGTATTTTCCAGTACATCCCTCCACAAGGAACCTTCCAGATCCACATGGTTGCGGCTGGAAACCGCCAAGCTGATCGGTAGGTGAACGAATCGATTATGAAGCAAGCCAATCAAGGCCTGGGTCTTCCCTGCCATTGCTGCGTGTACAGCATGTGCACCGAGACGAGCACAGTAAATGGAATCATAGGAATCAGCAGAAGCACTACGAATGATGTAGGAAGGATCAATGTACTTCACATTGGTCTCAATGCCCTCTTTCTTGAAGTACTCGATAATCTTATCCTTTAAGAACACCCCGATATCATGATACTTCACATTCCCAGAGGCATCTTTCTCACCCGTTTCAGGAACCAAGTCCTGCCCTGCCCCTTCACTGACCAGGATAACCGCATGTCCGCGGTCAAGGACTCTTCTCCTGAGATGCTCGAGCAATCCATTGGGTCCATATAGGTCAAACGGGTTCTCAGGGATCAGACAGAAGTTTACATCACTCTGAGCAAGGGCTGTCTGGGCGGCGATAAAACCAGACTCACGTCCCATCACCTTAACCAAGCCAATACCGTGAATGGAGTTTTTCGCTTCCACGTGGGCACTACGCACTACAGGAACAGCCATCTGGACAGCAGTGTCCACTCCAAAGGAGCTCTGAATGAATGAGAGATCATTGTCAATGGTCTTCGGGATTCCAATGATTGAAATCTTCAATCCTCGTTTCTTGACCTCTTCATAAATTTCCCATGCACCTCTGAGGGTGCCATCTCCTCCTACAGTGACCAGAATATTGATATTCAGTCGCTCCAGGGAGTCGACAATCTCTTCAACCTGCTTGCCTCCACCACGAGCAGAGCCAAGAATGGTCCCCCCTTTCTCCTGTATATCATCAACAACATCCGGATCAAGCGGGATCAAGGGCCAGGGGCTGTTCTCGAGCAAGCCCTGATAACCAAACTGGATACCACTGATCCTCCTGACCCCATAGCGATACCAAAAACAGCGAACCACAGCCCTGATAACATTATTCAAACCTGGGCAGATACCACCACAGGTGGCAATTGCCGCATGTACATGGGCAGGGTTGAAGTAAATTTTGGAGCGTGGACCGGCAAGCTCTACAGTCTCCTCATGGCGAGGGACTGGATGGCCATCCTTATCAATATCAGTATCGATGCCATAGAGAATATGGTCACTATCATCCACATAATCAGCCTGCCCATCATTCTGGGATGTACTCATGATAATCGGGGAGGAAATCTTTGCTACTCCCAGACTAGGTATGGAAAAATCCATCTTCTTATTCATTAGACCTCGCCTCCATGTTCATCATACTCTTCAAGCAGCGAACCCAATTCTTCCTTGAACCTGGAAAAAGGAGTGGAAAGACTCCCTTTGGCCCGCTTGTTGAATTCTCGGTATAGTGCAAGAAACTGTAAAGCAAACTCCGTCAGTGTCGCACCTTCACGGTTGGCTCCACCTTTTCGCCGATTGAGGACGGGAACACCAAGACCCTTTTCCAGGTTTTGGACCATGGCAAAGGCCTTGGAGTAGGAGATACCCAAAGCAGAGGCTGCCTTGCGCAATGAGTTCTGCTGCTCAACTTGCTCGAGCAACCACAGCACCCCGATTCCCATGAATTTATTCCCTTCCTCGTCAACGAGGTAGAGCTTCGCTTTTAGTTCCATACCTCTCCTGCCGCCTGGTACACAACATCAACCAGTTCAGCTATTCTATCACATTCTACCGAACAATAGGCGAGTCTTAGGGTAACATCGGCAATATTGATGCATCCAACCTGATAGGTATCAAGCAAATGTCTGCGCAGTTGCTCTGCACTTCCTTTGCAATCAAAAGCCATGAAGTATCCACTGTTGAACGGATGAGGTTTGAGTAAATCGTTACCTTCATGCTTCTTCAAGGCTTCCTTGAGCGTCCTGTAGCGTCTCTCCATCTCCACCTTGGCTGCCAACTTATCAGATTCATACTGCGCTCCAGAACGCATCGCCTTGAGCAGTAAACTCTGACCTGGTCGGTCACAGTTGGAAACGGTACTCCTGATAATACCCAACGTCTTCTTATTCAAGGCATCATAGTGTGCTTCACTCAGGTTCTTGCTTCCATAGGTAATGAATCCAATACGGAAACCCCAGACCATATCTTCCTTGGTGGCAGCATCACACTTGACAGCAAGAATATTTGGATGGGCATCACAAAGCAGAGAGAACAAGCTCTCAGTAGCCGAGTCATCCTCAAAGAAAAGGCCAAAGTAGGCATCGTCACTGAGTACCATCAACTGCATTCCCTCTTCAGCAAGCGAAACAAGGGTATCGGCGATAGCCTGCATCTCCCGCTTGGTTGGGGTATATCCGGTCGGGTTATTGGGGAAGTTGAGTAGAATGCGTGCCTTTTTATCGGGGATTCCAGCCAATACTTCACGCATACCATCCACATTGAACCCACCTTCAGCTGTATAAAGGTCGAATGTCTTGATGGAAGCTCCCGTTTGATGAGTAAAGATCAGCTCATAGTTGTCCCAGGCAAGGTTGGGAATCACCAAGGTGTCTCCTTCCTGGACAAAAAGCTGAGCCATCATCTGCAGCCCATGTGTCAACCCAGCGGTGACAGCCGGAAGGCTGAAGGTCTTTCCCTTCAGAGTTGGGTTTTTGACGATCATTTGTTCTTTCCACAAGGCCCTAAGTGCGGGATCTCCGCCACCTGGTGCATAGGAAAACAATTCGGAGGGCTTGAAGGCGTTATCAGTAAACTGATGATAAATGTCCGACAAATACATCGGTTGCCCACCGGATGTAGCCATCCCGATGGTGGCATTGAACCGAGTGGCTTTTTTGCCGGCTTCGGCGCTTTGGGCGACGATCCCCTTGGGGAAAAACATCCTTCGTCCTACGTCGGAGAGCATTGCGTCCACGATGGTTCCCTGCAACGTCTCATTCAGTTCTTTTGCTAGTACATGCATATTCTGTCCTCCAGTCATGGGTATGTATATACGTTTTCTGGAGAAATGTCACTAAAACGACCCTAAAAAGAGAATTCGCCTTGCATTTCCTCCCTCTTCTTCTCCCCTTCACCCAACATGGCCAGGAAGCTTGGCTCATCCACAATGGTTATCCCGATTTCCTGCGCTTTCTTGAGCTTGCTTCCTCCGCCGCTACCGGCAAGCAGGTGGGTTGTCTTGCTTGTAACAGCACTTACCGTTCTCCCACCCCGCTTGAGTACCTCATCCATTGCCTTGGAGCGAGGATTGAAGTGCTCGAAGGAGCCGGTAACGCACCACACCTGGCCAGAAAAGCTTTCATTCACCAAGGCATGTGCCTCTTCCTTCTCCTCCATTGCCAAGCCGAAACTCGCCAACGCAGCAATACGCTCCTGCATCGTGGGATCATTCAATGCATCAATATAGAGCTTTGCACTCTTCTCCCCGATCTGCTTGATGCTGGTAAGTCTCTCCACATCCTGGCGTCTGGCAACATCAAGGAGCTTTTCCATGCTGTCCAGACCAGACTCAATCAAGATCTGGGCACCTTTCTTCCCAAGCTCAGGGATGCCCAAGGAGATAAGCACCTGGGTGAAGCTCCTTTTCTTGGATTCTTCAACGCCCTTTTCAAGCAGGAGAATCTTCTTCTCCCCAAACCCACTCAACTCACCAAGGACCTTTCTATAATCAATCCTGTAGATATCCGGTATATCCTGCAAGACTCCTTGCTCAATAAGGACAGCTGCCGTCTCAGGACCAAAGTTGTCGATATCCATTCCGCCCTTGGAAATAAAAAACTCTATACGACCCCGTACCTGCGCAGGACACTGGGGGTTGGGACAAAAGGTGTGCGCTCCCTTCTCCACCAAACCCGTACCGCATACAGGGCAGAAGGGCTCCATCATATAGACCCCCTCAGAGTTTTCATTCTTCTCAATCACCCGTTCCACTGCTGGGATTACATCCCCTCTACGGGAAATCTCAACCACATCCCCAAGAGCCAATTCCAACATATTGATGTAATCCTGGTTGTGGAGTGTGATGTTGCTGATGGTGGAACCAGCGACCTGCACAGGCTTGACCCGCGCAACCGGGGTGACCCGTCCTGTTCTCCCAACCTGCAGATCAATGGAGAGCAAGATTGTCTGAGCCTGTGGAGATTCGAACTTGTAGGCCATCGCCCATCGTGGATGATGGGCCGTATACCCGAGCTGAGAACGGACCGCAAGCTCATTTACCTTGGCCACCAGGCCATCTATCTCATACCCGAGTGAAGCACGTCTATTGGTATGGTGCTGAATATAGGTGGCGATATCATCGTAGCTGCCGCCAAACCCCTCCAGGTTGGCTTCTTTCAGTTGAGCCTTTGCTCTCTCTGCAGATCTGGTAAAGTAACCGAAGCTTGGATTCACCCGAAAACCATAGTGAACCAGCTTGCTGAGGATGGAAAGGTGGTCCTTGATCTCAGTCTCCCCATCCCAGAATCCTTCATAGGCAAATATCTGGAGAGGAACCTTTGCAACCTCACTGCTCTTGATCCTTCTAATGGTTCCAGCAGCAAGGTTTCTTGGATTTGCATAGGGAACCTCCATCTGGGAGTTGAGCGTTTCAAACTTGTCTTTCGGAAGGTAGACCTCACCCCTAACGGCCACTGTTACTGGTTCACTCAGCCGCAATGGAATGGAAGCAATGGTCTTCACATTGGCCGTTACGTCATTACCAATGGTCCCATTTCCTCGAGTTACAGCTCGCACCAGATACCCTTCCTCGTAATAGAGCACGATTGAAATGCCATCAATCTTTTCCTCTATGACAATCCCAAGATCACGGGAAACCTTTGTTTCCGTTCGCTCAATCCAGGAGAGTAGTTCACTATCGGCATACACCTTGTCTAGGCTCAGCACCGGGATGGTGTGTTGCACTTCGGGGAAGGTTGCATCCAGATCACTTCCAACCCTCTGGGTGGGGGAATCTGGAAAACGCAGGGAGGGATATCGGCTCTCCAAATCCTGTAACCGGTCGAAGAGACGGTCATACTCTGTGTCGCTTACCAAGGGCTGGTTATCAACATAATAAGCCCTCTGGTATCGAGAAAGCTGGTCTATCAGGGAACGAACCTCATCGAGGTGTGATGATTCATGGGTATTCATAGTCCCAATTGTACGGCTTGCACCCTTGCCTTGCAAGCGGAGTAGGTGGTTTCTCTCATTGCCCTCGAGGGCTGGACATGGTATCTTTCATACTCGAGAGAGGAACATCGCATGGCAGACAAACGATCATCGACAGGCAAGGTGACCACCCTTCACGGCTACATCGTCACCTCATCGGTCGATGCCGGCCGAATAGAGGAAATCTCACTACCGACGTTGGACAACAATTTTGTACTGGTCACCACCAGAGATATCCCGGGAACAAACCGTGTGCGCGTACTGGATGCCTCCACCCCCCTGCTCACTTCCTCGGTCATCTCCTACCATCACCAACCCATTCTCGCTCTCTTTGGGTATGACACTGAATCTGTCCAGCTTAAAAGCAAGGAGATCAATATCTCTTACCAGCTTCCCAGTGGAGAGGAGGAGTCTCCTCCTGTGGAAGCAAAACCATTCTCCTTCCAATTCGGCAACCTGGAAGAAGCCATCAAGGAAGAAGGTCTGGAAGTCCTTGAGCGCACCTATCGCTATAGTGGGAGCAATTATGAGAGCAATACTCTCTCGCGTATCAGTGTAGTGGTCGAGGATGACATCCTGCATATCACCACGCCTACCCAGTGGCCAAGCCATGTCAGGGAGACCGTCAGTGATGTTACAGGCATTCCCAAACGCCGCATTGTAATCCATCGAGAACCGTTCTTTGCCCCACATGATGAGATGCTCATCACACCGAGCACCATGTGTGCCATTGCATCCATTGCCTGCCTGAAAGGCAACTGCCCGGTCGAGATGCTTATCAATGCAGAGAGCATACGCCCAGACCTTACCATCAAACGAAAGACCTGGTTCTTCAGCGACGGTCGAGCCCAAGCTGAATCAATCGAGGCAGTAGTCGACCAAGGAAGTGTTTCACTGTTCAGTGATGAGATGGCCAATCAACTGATCGCTGGCTTGGTACCGCTGTATAGCTTGATGTCGCTAAGCATCTCCATTACATTCAACACATCTCGAAAAAGACCAGCCCATTTCTTTGGGGATCTGGGTTACAGTGATGCACTCTGCTCAACAGAATCTCACTATAGTGCCCTGGCAAAACTCAGTGGGTACAATCCCCTCACCTGGCGGTTGAAATTTGCTTCAGAGAGTACTTCGCACAGCCAGGTCATCCGTTCAGACAAATATGCAAAGCTCAAGGAACTCATAACCACAGTCAGCGACTCCAGCGACTTCCAGAGAAAAAACGCCGCCTATGAGATGCAGGCCCAGATGCGTGTCAAACTCTCGACATTCTTCAACTACAGCAGGGGGGTAGCACTCGCCTGTGGAGCTGGAATAAGCGGATTCAGCAGTGAATGCCGTTCCCTACCACAACAACCTGTACAGATTACCCTCAACCCAAACAACAAGGTCGAGGTGAATACCTCTTTTTATACCATCGGATCAAGCGCCGAGATCTGGAAGCAGATCATCAGTGAGGAACTGCAGGTTTCAAAAAGCGACATCTCCTTTGTCGAGGAACAAAAAGAGATGCTAGACAGTGGTCCTTCGGTACTGACCGCAAATAGTGGAAGAATGCCTCAACAGATTCAGAAGGCTTGTAATCAGATCAAGGAGAAACGATTTGTCCAGCCTCTCCCTATCTGTGAAAGTGTGCTCTCCCCGAAACAACCAGGTATGAAAGGATCGATGTTTCTCAGCAATAGCTGGGTGGCAACTGCCTTGGAGTTGGAGATTGACTCAGTCACATTGCAGCCTCTGGTAAGAAGGGTGTGGTGTGCTGTGTCCCTCTCCAGGGTGTTCGATGAACAGAGCCTAAGAAGCAAGATCCGCCACACAATCGTCACTACACTCAGGGAGGCAGGAGCACTTTTGAGCCATAGCGATACATTCAATATTGAGATCACCATAAAAGATGAAGGCCAGCAGATCTCTTCTTCAATCACCAGTGCTTTGAAAGGGGTAATCACCAGCGCGTTTATCTCAGCCCTTGAACAAGCCCTTGGTTATCCGGTCGGGAAAATCCCAGTAGACGGAGAGACATTGCTTGAGGCACTCAGAGGTAATGTATGAAGATAGAATGCACTATAGACGGGAAGGCACTTTCCCTCTCAGTCAACTCAAACAAGCCACTCTCACTCATTCTTATGGAGGATGTGGGGATAACCAGCATCAATAGCCACTGCAGGGGAAAGGCCTGCGGAAACTGCATTGTCCTTCTCAATGACGAGGCAACACTCTCCTGCGTCATTCCCGCATTCCGTCTCAGGGAGGCGACAGTCAAAACCTTTGACAGCTACCAGAAAACACGCCTCTATCGAGACATTGAGCGTGCCTACAAGGCCACAGGAAACACCCCGTGTCCCAATTGTTATGCATCCAAGACACTGATCATTGAATCCATACTCCAAGAAATGACCAATAGTACACGCAACCGTACATTTGGAAGAAACAACGTGCCACTTGCAGGAGGCCAAAATGATGAGGCTCCTTTGGACAAGGAAGCAATTATCCAAGAACTCAGTCTGAATACATGCCAGTGTATGGATATGGCTGAGCTACTACAGATTGTTGAGATAGCCCTCACTTATAGGAGGCGTAAACGTGTACGAAGGCATTAGGTCTCCTGTCATCCATACTCCCAAGACACTGAGCGAATTTGCAACCATTGCCCATCGCTATCCCCAAGCTGTCATCTGGGGAGGTGGTACATATCTGATGAGCCAGAGTGACTACTATCCAAGTGAGGTAAAGGATGGCATCATCAATCTTGGCGAGCTTGAGGAGCTGAAACGAATTACCAGAAATGATCGGTTTGTTGAAATAGGGGCAATGGTAACCGCAAGTCAATTGCTGTATGCAGGGAAATTGGTCCTCCCTGAGATTCTCCAGAAAACCCTGCAAAGCCAAGCCTCCCAGATTGTAAGAAGACAGACCACCATAGGGGGAAGCCTCTGTGTCCCTGATATTCGTTTTGGGTTGTCAACGACACTAGCCATTCTCGACGCAAACGCCGAGGTAAAATACTACCAGGGGGGAAAGGCAACAACCCACTGGATCCCGATTGCAAAGCTCTATGACAAAGATGGGAAACTGTTGCTCGGCCCACAGAAAGCCCTGTTGACAAGAATTCGCATCGGGCTCGAATATGGCGATTTCCAACGGTTCATTATCGTTGAAGACCCTATCCGGAATACTGATGAATGTGTTATAGTTGCGTTTCAAGCAACCCGTGCACAAAATACCATTTCCAAGGTACAGTTTTGCACGACGTTCCCAAACAAGGCCTATCATATCAGCAAGGACCTTGTTTCGAAATTGTCGGGGCAGACCCTCCCGATTCATCCAGAACGGGTCAATACGCTCTCCTATGAGCTGGTATCTGAATTAAGAAAAATGCATGGAGCGATAAGCGAATTACAGCTTGAGCGTGCCAGGAGAATCTTCGAATCCTTCCTGCACGAACTCAACGCCCAGACGCTCTCCTCCTGATGCTTGGAGCATATGTACATGGCTGAGTCTGAAATAGTATCCACCGAGATGCAGAGTACCTTCATCCACCTGCACAACCATACTGATTTTTCCCTGCTCGATGGAGCAGCCCCGATCCCCCGCTATATGGCAAAAGCCAAGGAATTGGGGATGAAGAGCCTTGCCATCACTGATCATGGGAACATGTTCGGTGCACTGCGATTCTATTACGCTGCAAAGGATGCAGGGATCAACCCCATCATAGGGTGTGAGTTCTACAGTAATCCGAAGGATCATACAGAAAGACCTCTTCCAGGAGGAAAAAAGCCCAACCAGTATCATCTCATCCTGCTTGCAATGAATGAGAAGGGTTACCATAACCTGATGGAACTCAACTCGATTTCCTATACTGAAGGGTTTTACTTCAAACCCCGAATCGATGACGAGTTGCTCATCAAGCACAATGAAGGCTTGATCTGCCTCTCAGCCTGCCTTGGCGGTGAGATTCTGCAACATCTGCTCAACGACCAGTATGACTTGGCTAAGGAGAGGGCACAGTGGTTTGCCTCAGTTTTCGATGATGGACGATACTACCTCGAAATGCAGGACCACGGACTGCCTGAACAGAAGAAAACCAACCCATTGCTGAAACAGATCAGTGATGAGACCGGTATCCCTCTGGTTTGCACCAATGACATCCACTACATCGAAAAGAGTGATGCAAACGCCCAGGATCTCCTGCTCTGTGTCGGCACGAACTCCAAGAAGAATGACCCGAACAGGATGCGTTTCCCCAACCAGGAATTCTACATGAAGAGCGAGCAGGAGATGAGAGAACTCTTCAATTGGTGTCCTGAGGCTATTGAGAATACCGTCAAGATTGCAGAACGGTGCAATCTTGAGATTCACTTCCCCGGCCCCCTGCTGCCAAACTTCGAAGTTCCTCCCGAGTTCAGTGATACAGCCGACTATCTTCGCCACCTCTCCAATGAGGGTTTGAGATCACACTATGACACCATCACCGAAGAACTCCAGAAACGTCTTGATTACGAACTTGATATCATCACCAAGATGCAGTTCGAAGGGTATTTCCTTATCGTCATGGACTACATCCAGTGGGCAAAGAACCACGACATCCCTGTAGGCCCAGGACGAGGCTCCGGTGCAGGTTCCCTTGTGGCTTACTCACTGGGGATAACCGATGTCGATCCGATCAAATACAACCTGCTGTTTGAACGATTCCTCAACCCTGAACGGGTAAGCATGCCTGACTTCGATATTGACTTCTGCTACGAGAGGAGGCAGGAAGTCATCAATTATGTCACTGAGCACTACGGAACCGAACGAGTTGCCCAGATTGCCACTTTCGGTACCCTGAAAGCAAAGGCTGTAGTGAAGGATGTTGCCAGGGTACTGGATATTCCTTTCGAGGAATCGAACAATATCTGTAAACTCATCCCCGATGACCCAAAGATGAATTTGACGAAGGCCTTCGAACAGAACAACGATCTGGTAGAGCTGGAGAAGAAGGGCGGGGTCTATGCAGAACTCTTCGATGCGGCACGCCGTCTTGAGGGTCTGAACCGGCACACATCCACCCATGCGGCAGGGGTGGTCATAGGCAAGGAGAACCTGCTCAACTATGTCCCCCTCTACCGTGACGCGAAGACTGGAGCCATCTCCACCCAGTACTCAATGGACCTCATCGAGGAGTGTGGGTTGGTAAAGATGGACTTCCTTGGACTCAAGACACTCACCCTGGTCAAACATACCGAAGAGTTGATCAAGAAAAAGGATCCCACTTTCAATGCAAGTGAGATCGACGAACAAGACGAGAGAACCTTTGCCATGCTAGGCAGAGGTGAGAGCAACGCGGTATTCCAGTTTGAAAGCCAAGGAATGCAGAACATCCTCAAGGAAGCAAAACCCAATGACATAGAGGATCTGGTTGCCTTGAATGCACTCTACCGACCTGGCCCAATGGCCTATATCCCGCAGTTCATCAACTGCAAACTCGGCAAACAACCCATTACCTATGCAAACCCTGAACTGGAAGATGAGCTGAAAACCACCTACGGTGTCATTGTCTACCAGGAACAGGTAATGAAGGTGGCCCAGATTATCGCTGGGTACTCGCTCGGTAACGCTGACATTCTCAGGCGTATCATGGGTAAGAAGAAAGTTGCAGCCTTGGAAAAGGAGAAGGTGAAGTTCATTGAAGGGGCAAAGGCACTTGGTAGAACTGAGCAACATGCCATTGAGATCTTTGAGATGCTGGAACCTTTTGCAGGTTATGGATTCAACAAGAGCCATGCGGTTGCCTACTCTGTGGTGGCCTACCAGACAGCATATCTGAAAGCAAACTACCCTGCTGAATTCTGGGCTGCCAACCTCACCAATGAGATGGGGAGTCCAGATAAGTTCAGTGAGTACTTGCAAGTTGCAAAAGACAATGGGCTGGATATCCTACCTCCTTCGATCAACTATTCGGACAAGCATTTCTCTGTCGTTGATGGAAAGATTGTGTATGGACTCGCAGGTATCAAGAATGTTGGGGAAGGAATCGTTGAACTGATCGTAAAGGAGAGGGAAGAGAGCGGACCCTACAAGGACTTGCTTGACTTCCTTACCCGCCTGGAAACCAAGGCGATGAATACAAAACTCCTGGAATCACTGATCAAGGCAGGGGCATTCGATACACTGGGAACCAATCGCCCCACCCTGCTTGAGAATCTCAGTGACGCCATCACCTATGTACAGAAACGAAAAGAAGCAACCGCATTCGGGCAGATCTCGCTCTTCGATGAAGAGACTGAGGCTGCCATGGAGACATTTTCCATGCGGGAGGTACCTGACTGGAACCTACCTGAAAAATTGGAGATGGAAAAAGGATTGCTCGGGTTCTATATCTCGGGTCACCCGCTGGATGCATTCAACCAGGCAATTGCACAGCGGGTGACTGTCAATACCGCAAAACTGGAGCAGGTTCCCTTTGGCCGTCCGGTAAACATCATAGCCATGGTCACAGGAATCAGGCCATTCACCACCCAAAAGGGCAGTGTCATGGGATTCTTGCAGCTTACCGACAAGAATGCAACCTTTGATGCAACACTCTTCCCAAAGACCTATGAACAATATCGGGACATTCTCAAGGTGGATGGAATCTATGGGTTTGTAGGGAAGTTCGACAACTCCCGAGGCAATGACAAGATATCCTATCTTATCGAGCAGATTCTCGTTGACCCTAATCAGCTTGCTCCAGTGGCGGTAAGCAGATGCCATATTGAACTGGAGAAATCCTTCTGCAACAATGAACATATCACACAGCTCAGGGACCTCTGCCTCTCCTATGGCGGGTCCTGTTCTCTCCTGCTCCACTTCAAGGAAGAAGGACAGGAGTCTCCTCTCAGTGTTGCCTGTGGCAGGGAGTTCAGTGTGCGCTATTGTGATGAATTGGTAGAAGCAACAAAGGAAAATCCTGCTATCTTGCATATTTGGTTCGACTAACGCTAAAAAGTTCGGTATCTTACTAAGGTGGAGGAATGCGATGAACCAAACCTATTATGAAAGCGGCATGGCTGCAGCAGGCGGGGGAAATGTCTTGATGAGCATTGCCTCGATTGTTGCAACCCTACTCTCATTCTACTCCTTGCTGATCTGGCTCAGGATCATCCTTACCTGGATCAGGGTGCCTGGACAGACACAGGAAAACCCACTTGCCTACTACATAGGAAAGGTAGTTGATCCCTATCTCTCATGGTTTAGGGGGATATCCAGCCTTAGGCGCAGTCATATCGACCTTACCCCACTGGTTGCCTTGGCAGTCCTATCTGTTGTGCAGTCAATGCTCCGCTTCTATGGGGTATATGGAACCATTACCATCGGCATGGTGGTTGCGTTGATCATCCAGACACTATGGTCATACCTACTCAGTCCTGTTTTCTGGTTCTTGATCATCCTTTTAGGGTTCCGGCTCTATTTCTGCTACAAACGCAGCGCAAAAACCATCAGTTACATCACGATGCTGGACTCTCTAGTCGGCGGTGTCCTGAACTGGGTCCAAAGACTGTTCTACCCAAAACGCACAATCAACGACCGTCAGCTTGTCACCACAGCCCTGGTATTCTTCATTGTCCTTTATATTGCTGCATCCTTTGTAATCAGGTTCCTTGTGAACTTCTTTGGGAATCTCTCCTTCTAAGCCATGGAGTATTTGAGGAACCTGCATCAGCCCATCACCACCTTGAGTGGGGTGGGCCCTGCTGCAAAGACCTCCTATGCCGAACTGGGAATTACCACCTTCAGTGATCTCTTGTTGCTCTCGCCAAGGACCTGGGAAGATAGAAGCCGTATCCAACCTTTGGGAGGCATCCAGGACAACCAGATGGCAAACACCCTGGTGGAAGTACTCTCTCACTCGTACTTTGGGATGAGAAGCGGCAAGAAGCGAACCCTTAAAATCATTGTACGTGATGTCTCCGGTCAGGGTGATGGGCGCTTGAGCTTACTCTGTTTTGGTCGTAACTTCCTGGAAAAAACCATCAGGATCGGAAGAATCTACTACCTCTATGGGAATGTAAGCTGGCATCATGGAGAGCTGCAGTGCTCCCAGTTCGAACTCTACCCGGCCACCGAGGATGGTGACTTTCCAGCGCAGTTCGGCAAGATTCTTCCCATTTATCCACTGAGAGGATCATTGAGCCAACGTCTTATCAGAAAGAATGTACAGGAGATTCTGAGAAGCATACACCACTTCCAAGAGGAATTGCCCGAAACATTGATAGAGAAATACCAACTGCTCTTTACTGACGAGGCTATTCGTAGCTATCACTTCCCACCAACAATTGAACGCCTGAAGCAGGCACGAAGAACCCTCGCATTAACTGAACTCTTCTACCTCCAGTTGATTGCACGAAGGCACAAAGGTCTGCAACAACGACTCGTCAACCAAGGCCGGGGCATCCCTACCAAACTTGAACTGCACTTCATGGAGAGACTTCCCTTCAGTCTCACCAAAGACCAGATGACCAGCTTGAAGGAGATACGGGAAGATCTTGATGGTGAGCTGCCAATGAACCGGCTGCTCCAAGGCGATGTGGGCAGTGGAAAAACCCTCATAGCCTGGATCAGTGCCCTGCATGTACTCTCTCATGGAGCGCAGGTAGCGTTTATGGCTCCCACAGAGTTGTTGGCACGCCAACATGCAGAGTCAGCGGCAAGCCTGCTTGGAGAGCTGGGTATTCGCCTGGCCTTTCTCACCGGTTCAGTAAAGAGCAAGGAAAGGCGACTACTGCTCAAGGCAATTGCAGAAGGAGAGGTAGATATCATCATCGGAACCCATGCACTCTTCTCTGCTGAGGTCAGTTTCAAGAATCTGGCGTATGTAATCATCGATGAGCAGCACAGATTCGGGGTGGAACAGCGACTTGCATTAACCCAGAAAGGCACAGTTCCTGATGTGTTGCTGATGACAGCCACCCCGATTCCCCGTACCCTTTCCCTTACCGTGTTTGGTAATCTCAATGTTTCCACCTTGAGAACCATGCCACCAGGAAGGAAGCCGGTGATCACCCATCTGGTAAACGAACAGAGCAGGAGAAGGATGTATGCATCGGTAGGTGTCGAGTTCAAACGTGGCCATCAGGCATACTTCGTTTACCCGAGAATTGATGACAGTGGGCAGAGTGAACTAAGAGATGTCATTTCCATGTATGATTTCCTCAAGCAAGCGTACCCCGATGTTCCATCAGCCCTGATCCACAGCAAACTGGACGAAGAAGAGAAAGTCTCCATCCTCAAGGACTACCAATCCGGTAAGCTTGGATACCTGGTCTCCACCAGTGTTGTTGAGGTCGGAATCGACATACCCAATGCAACCTGCATG
Source organism: uncultured Sphaerochaeta sp. (assembly GCF_963676285.1). Lineage (NCBI taxonomy): Bacteria > Pseudomonadati > Spirochaetota > Spirochaetia > Spirochaetales > Sphaerochaetaceae > Sphaerochaeta > uncultured Sphaerochaeta sp. The sequence continues at coordinate 1,825,879 of NZ_OY781063.1, read as the reverse complement.
ATCATTGAACATGCCGAGCGATTCGGGCTCTCTGCCCTTCACCAGCTCAGGGGTAGGGTTGGACGTTCCCAGTTGCAATCCTACTGTTTTCTTGTTTTCTCGAATGAGTTGACCGATGAAGCAAAACAACGGCTCAAGGTAATGAAGGAATCGAATGACGGCTTCTATATAGCAGAGCAGGACCTCTTGATCAGGGGCCCCGGGGAACTGACAGGAACCAAGCAGTCCGGGTACCTCAGGCTCTCCTACGCATCATTGACGGAAGACCTCCCCCTTATTGAGATTGCACGAGAAGAAGCTGACCAGATCCTTGCCTCCGACCCAGGGTTCTTGGCCCCCTCTCTCACAGTAATCAGGGAAGTGCTTATCCATGCGCCTCCCTTCAGCGCTGACGGTAGTGAGGCGTAACTTGCACATTTCACCACAATTACCTATCATCAGTTCCATGAGGCACAGAATATGAGAATTACCGGAGGAATATATCGGGGAAGGACGGTCGCATGTCCACCAGGAATCATCAGACCAGCCATGGATATGATGAGAGAGTCTCTCTTCTCCATCTTGGGAAGTCTGGAAGGTAAAACCTGGCTGGATTTATTCACCGGAAGTGGTTGCGTCGGAATCGAGGCAGCAAGCCGGGGGGCAAGACTGGTACACTTGGTCGAAAAAGACCGACAAAAAAAGGCCACCATCATGGATAACATCAGTATGGTTGAGAGCGAGATCAAGCTCTTCATGGCCGACGTACGACGTTTCATTCCTACCGCGAAAATGCAGTATGACATTGTGTATGCAGATCCTCCCTTCCCCATGCAGGGCAAGGTTGACCTGGCAAAGGCTGTTGATAAGCAGAAGCTCCTAACCCCAGGAGGCTTGTTCATCATTCACTATCCATCCGAAGAGAAGAAACAGTGGCCAGAGACGGTAGGTTCCTTGGTTTGTTATGATGAGCGTAAATATGGAAGAAGTACCCTACGCTTCTATAGAAACACCAAAGACAAGGACCTAGCAGATGTATGATGAACTGATTACGATTGATGAACGAAATGTGGCACACAGCTCCTTCGCCACGTACAGCTATGAGACCGATTGTTTCACTGATGCTCGTCTTGCCTTCTATTTCCAGGTAGTACAGGAAGCAGCCGGGACCCATGCAGCAAGCAGGGGGTGCTCGATTCCTGAAATGCATAAAGAGGGTAAGACCTGGGTGATTACCCGCAGCCAGATGGAAGTGTTCCGCTATACTCGTTGGCCCGAAGTGCTGAGGGTGGAAACATGGGCACAGGATCCGATCAGGCTGCATCTGCCCCGTGTTGTCAGAGCATTCGATGCAGATGGAAAGCTGCTGTTCATTGCCAAGACCTTTTGGGCAATTCTTGATCTGGAACGTGGCAGGCCATGCAGACCTAAGGACATGTCCCTACGCATCGGCCTTCCCCCATCTGAGGATACAGAACACTCGGTGGATATGCATCTTGAGAATAGTCGTCATGGGGAAGATGAGTCTCTTCATCGATTGGCTGTCCATACCCCCAAGATCACCTATCTTGATACTGACCGAAATCTGCATGTGAACAACATATCCTATCTCACTTGGGCCTTGGAGAGCCTTCCCTCCTCCTTCCGAAACCGTTGCAAGGCCAAGGAAGTGGATGTTTCGTATCTTCGGCAGACCTTTCTAGAGGATGCTGTTGTTGTATACACCGAGAGCAAGGATCCTGATGCATTGCAGAAGGATGAACCACTATTGCACCATAGGATTGTCAGAATAGAGGAAGATGGGAGTGAGACAGTGGTTTGGGCTGGTTCCACAAGGTGGAAGAAGCGGGAAGATCTTAGATAAAGACCTTCCGCAAGGAAGGATCCTTGCCCAAGAGCAAACCGATGGACTCCCTGACAGGAAAATAGCCATGCTTGGAATTGGCACTGTAGTAGCAATACCAGCATGCCTCTTCCTTCTTATAGTGTACATCACAGCTGACAATGTACCGGCTGGCCCAACCCATCTGGGGAGGGACCAGAAGAGGTGAGCGATAGGACGGTCTGAAAGACACCCCATCGCTGCTTTCCAGTTGCATCAGCACTGAGGCAGTCTTTGCCTGCTTCTTATCCCAATACATTGCACACTCAAAGCCGATATATCCGTCCTCTGCACGAAATACCTTGATGCTTCCAACCGCCATGCTCCGATGGGGATCATCCGCTTCCGGGGAGAGCAGTGGTTCTCCCTCGTTCGCAAGTGCATACGGCCCCTCAATGGTTGAGGAGATTGCAAGGGCAAAATGTCGGCTGGTCTTCTGTTTGGTATCAGGAAGCAAAAGATGGGAAGCTCCAAAGTACAGCAGATACCCCGCACCATTCTTTATAATCTGTGGGCGTGAGACCCTCGGCTTCTTTAATCCTTCTGAGGAAAAAGGGACATCCCGGCTATCCAGGATGATCTTTGGCTCGCTGAAAAGAATCAAGTCAGTGGATGAGCACATTTCAAATCGACTATATCTTACTTTCTCTTGCTCTCTACGTTTCAGCCTTCCCTTCTTCAGGTTCGGCAAGGAAGCATTATGTTTTTCGTAGATAAGATAATACACCCCATTCTCTTGGTATATTGAGGGTGAGTGCCCCCGTAAGGCAACCATCTTCCTTGGTTCCCAGCTGATCCCATTTTCACTGATGAAGTGCTCAATCCCCACCCAGGTATGACCAAAAAGATGCCATTTCCCATCAGGGCTTTCTTCTGGGAACAAGAAAAAGGGGTCACAGAGCCTCGGCATATACCATCGGCTCCTGATGACCGGTTCATCACTGAATGGGTACCAAGATATTTTTGAGAACGTGGAGAGGGACTGGTTCATGGTCTCAGTCCTCTCTGCGCTTTGGCTTTCTCTTTCTATTGAAAAGTGGGCTGAGGTTATCCTCCAGATTGAACTTGTTGTTCATCCACTTGATGATTCGTGAGTATACCCAGAAACTCCCTCCGATACTTACCAGAAAGGTAAGGCCCAACCATAGGGGAATCAAGGAACTGTCTGGGTCGACAAAGCGAGTGATGAGCACAAAGCAGATGATGAAGAGGACCATCATCAGTACGATGTTCAGTACGGTTGCCGCCAACATAAACCAAACGGTGTTCATTTTCTTAGACATTGTTATCTTCCTTCGTTTCGGTGTTTTCAAGGAGCAGACTAGCGGCAAGGAGGATTCCACTGACAACTAGTGAAGCGTCAGCAATGTTCCAGGTTGGCCATCGCTCAAACCCAAGGAATCCATAGACCTTTACACTGATAAAATCCACTACCCGAAAACCCCTAAAAATTCGGTCGATCAAATTCCCCGTTCCGCCACCCAGGAAGAGCGCAAGCACCCACCTCTGAAAAACGGAAAGATGAATCTTCCGTGAAAAGTATACAACACATACCGCAATAACCAAAATCACTGGCACGATGATGAAGAACAGCAACTTTACAGCAATCGGAAGCCCATCCCCCATACTGAAAGCAATAGCAGTATTGCGTACATGTACAATCGCAAGGAAATCACCAAGATAGCGAAACCCTATTGTGTTCTCTGGGATGGTGGCGACCACCCACGCCTTGCTGAGTTGGTCAGAAGCAATGATCGCAAGGGTCAAGATGAGCGGGATGAATCTGCTGGTATCTTTCTGTGCCATGGTGTTGACTATACTATAAGCCAGTGGGGTTGGCAATAAAACAAACATCAAGGTCGAACGTATCCCTCATATGTTCTGAGAGCGCCTGCACCCCGAAGATTTCCGTTTGGTAGTGTCCGCCGCCAATGACCGTGATACCCGATTCCTGTGCATCATGGTAGATCTGATGTTCAACTTCCCCTGTGACAAAACAGTCCAGTCCATCAGCGAGCGCTGCATATACATCACTGCTGGCCCCTCCACTGACAATACCTACTTTGGTAATGGAATCCTTACCGAATGGAAGCACCACTGGATTCTCAAAACCAAGCTGTTCAGCAATCCACCTGGGATCTCTCCCTTCCTTGAGAACACCTTTGTACCCCAACAGGGTACCTTTATAGGGGGCAAAGGGCTCAATATCCTGCAAACCCAACCTTCCGGCCATAACAACATTGTTTCCCACCTCGCTGTGTGCATCGAGGGGAAGATGAGCCACATACAGGTCCAGATTCCCTTCCAGCAACGTAATGATACGAGTATGGTGTGCCCCGGTAATTGGCAGAGGGGTTCCCCAGTAGAGTCCATGGTGAACGATAAGCAGATCGGCGCCCTCTGCTATGGCTTTCTCAAAAGTAGCTTGGCAGGCATCAACGGCGAAGGCCACCTTACGGACCTCTTTATCCACTCCTCCCACAACCAAACCGTTGAGGGATCGGTCCAAACCCTCAAAAGATCCAAGTCCCAGAAATGTATCAAGATAGGTAACAAGTTTGCTTCGTTTCATGAGCCTAGTATATAGAGTTGACACCTTTTGTTCCACCACCTATAGTTCCTTCATGACCGATACCAAAAAGCGGGTTCATCCGCTCACCTATGAAGAAGCTTCCTTCGATTTTGATCCATTGCTTATCAGTGAATGCCGAGCCTTGGGCAGCAGGGAACATATCGTTGGCCAGCCAAGGGCTCTTCGTAGCCTGGAGATTGGGCTCAGTCTACAGAAATGTGGATACAACATTTTTGTAAGCGGAGAAGCCACGAGCGGGAGACATGAGGCGGTACGTTACTGTGCCGAGCACCAGAGGACCAAAATCGACGCTCTCAGGGACATTGTCTATGTGTGTAATTTCAAACAGCCAGACAGCCCCTCTGCCCTCACATTCCGCCCAGGAGAAGGAGAACGCTTCTGTGATGCATGCAGTGCATTCAATCAGGAACTGCTCTCCCTTACCCAAGACAGCGACCACTTTCTCGAGAAAGCAGAGCTTCTTGTAGACCAGCTGGAGCAACAGTTCCCTGAGAATCGGCAACTTTCCTCCTACTTTGCCCATCTCAAGGCAGATCTTGCCCGAGAAGCTCTCCATATCCAGCACCTTGATCAAGAGATGCTCAAGAGTGACCCGATAGCACGGAAGTACCAAGCCAATCTGCTGGTCAATCACGCACAGACGAGACAACGGCCCCTGATCATCGAGTCCTACCCTACCTTCGACAACCTTTTTGGTTCAGTGGACACAGATGAGAAAATACCCCATCTCAGTCTGCATGCAGGCTCTCTGCTTGAGGCAGCAGGAGGATTCATTGTCATAGAGGCTGAAAAGCTCCTTGGTGAGAGTAGCTTGTGGGAAGCACTCAAACGGTATCTCGATGCAAATGCCTTGGCTTATGAGGCAGGGCTTGTCACCAAGGGGGAACTGAAAAGCAAGATGATCAGACCCCAGGTGGTTCCCCTTCCAATCAAGGTCATCCTCATTGGTAGCGAAGAGGTTTATGACATGCTCTGTGATGAGGACGAGCGATTCCTGACGCTCTTCAAGATCTGCGCACAGTTCGATTATTCGATGGAACTCTCCAAGGAGGCAATTGCTCAAAGCATCTGGGCCTTGGATGCCTATGCAAAGAATCATCACATGCTCCCTCTTGAGGATAGTGCCTTTAGCCAGTTGCTCCGGTACTCTTGCTGGTATGTGGAGTCCCGCACTCATCTGACAACACACTTCTCGTCACTGTATGATGTCATTGAGGAAGCTCACTGGTGGGCGAAGCACCATAACCAGGCATCCATTGACGGGGAACTCATTCTTCGTGTAAATGAGGAGCGAGGATACATCAACGGTATCAGCGAAAGCAAGATCAATGAAGAAATTCTCAGCGGTGATATGATCATCAGCCTCTCCGGAACAAAAGTCGGGGTAGTCAACGGCTTGGCCGTCATGGACCGTGGCAGTGCTTCCTTTGGAACCCCTACGGTCATATCCTGTACAGCCAGCCCAGGAAATGAAGGCATTGTTAATATTGAACATGAAGCCGGACTCAGCGGAGAAATTCATGACAAGGGTCTCCTGATCCTGGAGGGATACCTACGCAAGCATTATGCCCGTACCTTCCCACTCTCCATTTACGCCGGTATCGCCTTCGAGCAATCCTATGCAGAGGTTGATGGAGACAGTGCATCCTCCAGTGAACTGCTTGCCTTGCTCTCTGCAATCGGGGAACTACCTGTCCGTCAGGACATCGCAGTGACAGGATCGGTCAATCAGATGGGACTTATCCAACCGGTTGGAGGTATCAACGAAAAGATTGAGGGATTCTTCCGTACTTGTTTGGCAACAGGGCTCACCGGAAAACAGGGAGTCATCATTCCAAAGCAGAATGTCCGCAATCTTATCCTTCCCTATGAGGTACTGAACGCCATCAAGGAGAAGCAATTCTTCATCTATCCGGTCAGTACCATAGATGAAGCGATGCAGATACTCACCGGAAGGAGTGTCGGCGTTCGCAATGCGAAGGGCAACTGGAGTGCAGGGAATTTCAACTTCGATATTGAAGATAAGCTGAAACGAATGTATGTAGCGGTTACTTCCAACCGGGGCTAGCTCTCTGGTACCAACTGCAGAGCATAATCCCTGTGGCTACCGCTACATTCAGGGAACCCTTGGTACCTCCCATAGGGAGGGTCAAACGGCCAAGGGAGGCTTCGCTTGCCTTCAGCAAGGAGGGGCTGACACCCAGCTCCTCCCCACCGATGATCCCTACACCTTCCTTGGGAAAGGGAAACTGGGAGAGTTCCTTACCGCCTGTCTCCAAAGCAAAGAGGGGAAGTGATTCTATCCTCTGCAATACTACGTCCTCAGGCAGGACCTCATGGTCCACTGTATCGATACATCCCCTGCTGGTCTTTCTGGTACGCGGGTGGTCGAGCCTCGCACACCCTTCGACCAAATAGATCTTCTGCACTCCAAAGGAGTCTGCACTACGGAATATGGATCCTATATTATAAGGAGAGCGAATGCGGTCGAGCACCAGTATATGGGGGAGGATGAGGCGAGCTGATGCATCAAGCTCCCCCTGATCATCGGTAAGGTCCCAATCGGAGGGGTCACTTCCCAAAACTCCAAGGAGAAAATAGTGGATATCCTCGAGAAGGATTGCCAGATCTCTTCCTTGGACCAAGGGGACTTTTCTTATCAGCGAACGCAACTGATCCATTTGTTCTTCATCCAACACCTCTGCAAACTGTCGCTCTTCAGTGAGTGTGAGCAGTCCATAAAGGTATGAGATGTCCATATTTTGCTCTTGGGACAATTGATGAAACAGGCTTGCGCTCTTTCTTACACAAGTCCGACTTTTCAGGCTTCTAAGCTTCTTCAGTGTGATCATCGCGTTCCTGTGCCTGGGTGGGAGCAACCAACATGGCAAACTCTCCCTTGATCGAAGGCTTTGCACTAAGTATTTCCATCACCTGGGAGGCAGTTCCTTGCAAGAACTCCTCAAACTTCTTGGTCATTTCCCTTCCCAATACAATCTGACGCTCCCCATCAAGCTCAGCCAGCTCGGCAAGTGTCTTGAGAATTCTGAAGGGCGACTCATAGATGATGAACGCCTCATCACGGCTGAGTAACTCCTCCAGACGTTTCTTTCTTCGTCCCTTCTTCGGACTGAGAAATCCTTCAAAGGTGAATGTTTTACCTACATATCCAGCTACACTGACAAGAGCCGATTGTGCAGAGACCCCAGGGATAGGGACAACAGGGAATCCAGCCTGGCGAACAGCACTGACCACACGTGCTCCCGGGTCACTGATCCCCGGGGTGCCCGCATCACTGACAAAGGCAACATCCTTGCCTTCCGCCAACAAGCCTACGATACCTTTTGCAGAGTTGGTCTCATTGTGGGCATGACAGGCGATCAGGCGCTTGCTGATCCCCCAATGGGTCAACAGTTGCTGTGTATGCCGGGTGTCCTCACAGGCGATCACCTCAACGCCTTTAAGCGTCTCAACTGCCCTGTAGGTAATATCATCCAGGTTTCCAATGGGTGTCGCCACCATATACAAGGTACTCATGGATGCAGTCTACACGCTCTTAGTACCCCTTACAAGCCAATGAGGATGGTAGTATTGGCCATAACAGTTGGCATAATTTACCAAACATGGTGGCAACACACCAAATATGTGATGATTTTCTATGGATAATTCCTATATTTTCAAAGTTGGCACGCCTTATGCATAGTAGTCTTCGTACAAACAAACGCAAACAACAGCCACCTAGTGGCGAAAGGAGACAATGATGCAGATGTTCAAGAGAATCGCCGATATCTTCAATTCCCACGTAAACAGTGCTTTGGATAAACTCGAAGATCCGGCAAAGATGATCAATTTGATGATCACAGAACTTGAGGAAACTCAGAGCAAGGCTCGTTCTTCAATGGCAGCAAGAAAGGCTGAACAGGTAAGCCTGGAGCGCGAGAAAGCTGAACTGGAGAAGTCGCTACTTCGTTGGGATGACCGTGCCAAACTAGCCATCACCAATGGGAGGGAAGACCTCGCCCGTGAAGCCTTGATCGAAAAGAATAATGCAAAAGCAAGAATCAAGCGAATCGAAGAGCTTGAAACAAACCTGCAGACCATTCTTGCCAGTCAGAGCAGCCAGCTCACCCAGATCGCTGACAAGCTCAAGGAAGTGAAAGACAAGCAACAGATTCTTGTCCAGAGAGCAAGAAGCGCAAAGGAAAAGAAGCAAGTTGCTGAAACCCTGAAGAGCAGTGACAGTACTGACTTGGCTCGCAAGTTCAGTGAACTGGAGAGCAAGATTGAGCGCATGGAAGCAGACGCAGAGATGGCCGGCTACCATGGTACCACCAGTGCTGCCGACGAGTTCAGCAAAATGGAAAGTGACCAAGAGATTGATGCAGAAATGGAACAGCTGAAGGCATCAATGAGCAAGAAGAAAGAGAAGGAGCAGAAGTAATGGACTACTACCACAGGACGCTCTACCGTGAGCGAAGAGGTATGATTCTTGGAGTTTTCCAGGGACTGGCAACGTGGTCAGGGCTTCCCGTACTCCTGCTGAGAATCGTTGGAATCATCCTACTTTTCTCTGTGGGGTTCATCCCGATGGTAATCGCCTACCTGGGCACAGCCCTCATCCTCCCCTCACGATAGTTTTTTCATGACATAGATTGTATTTCTTCCTCAGGGCTGCTTTACAAGTCTGACTGAAAATCAGACAGAGAAGCAGCCCTCTTTGCATATACAGGATGCATGAACAAACCATCAAATGATGTACTACATCAGATCCTGATATTTCCTGTACAATCCCCTGAGTTGGTCATAGGTAAGACCCAGGAGCTTGGCTGCCTCTCTCTGGTTGCCCCCCGCCTGCTTCAAGGCCTCTGCAAGGTAAGAGACATCGAGATCAATACGAGCTTGTCCAAACTGCGACAAGTCCAATTGTGTTTGCTTTTGTGTGACAACGCCTTCCTCTCTCTCCATCTCTCTTTGGGTGAAAGGATTTTCAAATGGATTGAAATCGAGGTGTTCAATTTCTGGGGTATCGCTGCGGTAGACAGCCCGCTCAACCACATTCTTCAATTCACGCACATTCCCAGGCCAGGGATAGGATTGCAGGGAAGCTTGCACTTCCTCTGAGAAAACCGGCATCTCACTCCTGCCACACTCAAGAGCCATTTTTGAGGCAAAATATGAGGCAAGCAACAGGATATCCTCTCCACGCTCGCGAAGCGGAGGAAGAAACAACACTTCAAAAGAGAGTCGGTCCAGGAGGTCTTCCTTGAACTTACCTTCCTTGCAGAGCGTGGGGAGGTCTGCATTGGTAGCACCGATGATCTTCACATTCACCTCATGGGTGACAGAGGAGCCGACCCGTTCATAGGTCCCATATTCCACTACACGAAGGATTTTCTCTTGTACCTCCAGCGGAATGAGACCGATCTCATCCAAGAAAAGCGTACCTCCCTCAGCCTCTTCAAAACGCCCCTTGCGGGTCTTCTGGGCCCCGGTGAACGCTCCCTGCTCATAACCGAAAAGTTCGGTCTCGATCAAGGAAGGAGGAAGCGCAGCACAGTTGACAGTTACCAAGCTCTGCTGCCATCGAGGAGAGAGAAAGTGCAATCTTCTTGCTGCAATCTCCTTGCCGCTGCCACGCTCCCCTACCAGGAGGACAGAACGGTTTACGGTAGCTGCTCGGCTAAGCTTGCTCTGGAAATCCAGGAAAACTTCGCTTTCTCCTAATGGTTGCTGGTTGTATCCTCCGCCTTGTGGGGATTCCATTCGGTGCTCCTCTGTTGGTAAATTTTGCCATCCTTGGTATGATTTGCCAGAAACAGGGTAGCACAGCTCAGCAGACAAGAAAAGCCGTATAGCTCCAATCCTTGCTAAAATGGTGATTTATCAAATTTTTCATAGATATATTGGAGTTGGCACGAATCGTGCAACTAGACTTATAGAAACAGAGGTGGTACTACTACCTAAGGAGAGAAATTATGGGAGTTTTTTCAAGATTCTTGGATATTGTAAATGCAAACATCAACTCACTGCTCGATAAGGCAGAAGATCCCGAAAAGATGATCAAGTTGATGATGCAGGAGATGGAAGATACCCTGATTGAACTCAAGAGTTCCTGCGCCGCAAAAATGGCCAGCAGGGCAAAGACCGACCGTACCTATAAAGAAGCGCTCAATGCAGTAGAACGCTGGCAGAGCCGAGCAGAACTGGCAATAAGCAAGGGACGCGAAGATTTGGCACGGGAAGCACTACTTGAGAAGAAACAGGCCAAAGCAACACTTGATCGCCTCAAAGAGGAACTTACCACCTATGACGAGGTAATCAAAACTGCAAAGAGTGAGATCAACCAGATTGAGGACAAGCTATCCACCGTGAAGCAGAAGTACCAGATGATGGTTGAGAGGGCAAAACGGGCCAGAGAAGAACAGGCTGCCCAAGAAACCCTGAGACGTGCAAGCGAGGGAAACACTCTTCACCGCTTCAATGATATGGAAGAGAAGATAGACCGTATGCAGGCTGACAATGACCTGAACCGCAGTGGCTCTACCTTGGACGAGAAATTCCGAGACCTCGAGGAGATGGATGACATCGATGCTGAGATCGAGGAATTGCGCAAACGCGCCGGCCTGTGAGCAAAGGGGTAAGGCATGGAAGCAATTTGGATCTTAACAGTTATTTTTACCTTCATTATCGTCGTATCTACCCTTGATCATCGCTACAGTCTGAGAAAGAAAAAGATAGATGCAGCCCTTCGGATGCGAGAAATGGAGATGGGGTACCCACCAGGGACCTATAGCGACACAAAGTACAAAAAGCGAAAGAAGGGGACTGCCTCTGAAGCCAGCTTCACCGAATGGCGACAGGGAACCAATAGGGCGGAACTAAGAAAAGGAATTGATGAGCTGCAGGAGCGGCTTGCCAACCTTGAGACGATTACAAAGAGCCGGAAAAACTCATCTGAAGGCTTTGAAGATAAGGAATGAAAGGAATGACTACTATGGCTACCAAACGATTGTACAGATCCCCTCGGGGAAAAATTTTCGGGGTTTGCACCGGCCTTGCCGAGTGGAGGGACCTTCCCGCTGACCCGGTCCGCCTGATTGTATTTCTTGTGGTATTGGCAACGGGCATCTTTCCAGGAGCACTCATCTACCTGCTTGCTGCGCTCATAATACCGATGAATCCTGAAGGCTCTTATGACTCGACCATCTATACAAACAATGCACCAGATTCGAGTGAAGAGGAACTGAAGGCTGAGTATGAACGTCTCAAGCGCAAAGTGGAAAAAATGGAAAGTGAGATGTTCAACAAGGAACGTGACTGGGACGACCGATTCCACCAAGGGAACTGATATGCTGAAGGACACCAACGCAAATAAAATCTTCCTGATCATCCTGGTGCTCATACTCGCTCTCTCCTTCTCCCTCTACAAGGGATGGGAGAAGCGGGGTATCGAGCAGCGCAGGGACCAGCAGATAGACTTCCAGGAAGGAGACTCCCTCGAGGTATCAACCATCAGCAATGACATTATTATTGAGGTTGATGAAGGAGTGAGACAAGCCAGTATTTCTCTTGGAAAGCATGACAATGAAGAGCTCAAGGTTTCAAAACAAGGTTCCTTGGTAACTGTTTCAGTCAGCCCGATCAAACGTTGGTTCATCCGTTTCTTCTCCTACAATCCTTCTCCCTTGATGATCACACTCCCCAGTGAGGACTTGGGACGCTTGGAAGTCACTTCCACCAGTGGGGACATCACCTTGATGCACCCCATGAAAACCAATTCGACGAAGGTTTCTGGGGTAAGTGGCGAGGTTGACTTTCTCACTCTCAGGGCATCTGACAATCTGGAGTTGCGTACCGTCAGTGGGGACATCTCTGGAAAAGAAGCCTCCTCTGACGGAGATGTAACGCTCTCATCAACGAGCGGTACAGTGGAAGTCCAACAGATTTCAGGAGCCAAGACCACCCTCAAGACAGTGAGTTCCAGGATAGAGGGAGAAGTTCGCCTTCCTGAAGGGAGCTCTGTTGAGGCCAAGACTACCAGCGGAGCAATTGAATTGAATCTACGGTCAAGTGAGAACCTCAAGGTGACAGCGTCAACGGTCAGTGGTTCAATAGAGTTCAACGATGAACGACAAACTGGAAAGGAAGCCAGCCTCCAGACAGGAGAGGCAAGCAACCTAGTAAGACTTTCATCGGTAAGCGGGGAAATCGATTTGTTATATTAATCTCTCCATTATAAATACACATAGGCAGAGTGTAGAAAGCTCTGCCTATTTCTTTTGGCAATATAACGTATTTTCCTTTTATCGAGACTCTTCCTAAGGTACCATGGAACCATCATCACAATTGGAGGAGAACTCATGGGAACAAAACAGAAACCAATTTTGTTGCTTGCACTGTTCATCATGCTTATCGTAAGCCTAACTGGATGTGAGACAGTACTTGCTATTCTGGAAACACCGCTTTTTCCGCAATACTACACCAATGAACAAGGGGTTGCGCTTGTATCTAACCCAGAACAAGTTTTCACGGTTAAGATCTCCGACCCATTAATACTGGAAATACCCATCTCTAGATCCGGGCACTATGAATTCATCAACATGGAACACCCAGATATTCTCCTCTACATGGGTCTCTACAGTAAAAATCTCGACAAGAAAGATATCATCGCTGAGAATATTATTGGGGACAAACCCCTGGATAGAGTTTCCGCTTATCTTGAAGCCGGTGAATCCTACCTGGTAGGTATCGGAACCTTGGCGGACAACCTACTCGGTCGTTATGGCTATTTCCAGCTCAAACAGGTCTCAGGCCCAACGAGTGTTGAACCTGTCTTGACGAAACCGGCAGAAGAACCTGCTACCAAGAAAATTGTCCCGCAACCTGAAGAAAAACCAACAGTAGACATCCCTGCACCAGAACCGATGGAAAGTCCTGCAATGTATATTCCGAACCCAGAGCAGCAGTTCTCTGCCACTGTGACTGATGACTTGGTCTTTGAAATTCCCGTTGCTCAATCGGGAATCTACGATTTCATCAATCTCAGTCACCCAGAGGTCCTGCTCTATATGGCTCTCTTCAGCATGGAAGTCGGCCAAGATGAGGCCCTCATAGAGAATGTAATCGGGGATAATCCGCAAGACAGATTTACCTATTTTCTTGAAGGAGGGAAGACCTATCTGGTGGGAATAGGAGGCTTGGGCGGAAGTGAAGGCAGCAAGGCCCAATTCCAACTCAGACGGGTCCTAGAGGATCCTCTCCCCACTGAAGAAAAACCCAGTGCAATCTATATTGAGAACCCAGAAAAGCCGTTCTCAGGAACCATTGCAGAGACCTTCGTATTCGAGATTCCAGTAGAAACCACAGGTACCTACGAATTCATCAATCTTGACCATGCGGATATCTCTCTCTATATGGCTTTGTTCAGTATGGATGAAGAGGAACCACTCGCTCTCAATATTGTCGGTGATGAGGTGTTGGATCGTCTCAGCACAACACTGGTGGGAGGAGAGTCATACTTGGTTGGCATCGGAGCCTTTGATGAGAAACATATCGGCACAAAGGCCGACTTCCTACTCCAGAGAGTTCAGGAAGATATCACACCTCCCCCTGCAACAGAACCGGTACCTATGCCAACACCTGTACAATTTGGAGAGATAGAGGAAGCCTCCAGCACAGCTACTGTTTCCTTTGCAGATCCTGAGAATCCTGAGGTTACTGCACGGGAGATGTCTCCTTTCAAGGACACATCCGAAGAAGCAAAGAATCTCCTCTCTGGCTCAATCAGCGGAGTACTTACGAAAGAAAACAGCCCATACCTTCTAAAAGGTGGAGTAACTGTATCAAGTGGTGCTTCCTTGGTTATTGAAGAGGGAGTAGTAATCCGAGTGGCACCGGGAAGTTTCCTGCAAATAAATGGAAACCTGGAGACTCAAGGTAAGCCTGGTTCTGAGGTCGTTTTTGTTGGAGAGAACTCCTCTGAGCCTGGATCATGGGGAGGCCTATACTTACTAGGGGATAGTGTTGCAACACTCCAGAGTACCCGCATCATTGGCGCAGGACAACAAAATGTAGTACAGGGTGCATGGAGAACTGAGTCCATCATTGCATCCGACAACGCTCAGGTAACTATCAGCGACAGTGAAATTGCTCATGGAAATGGAGGTGGTATAGGTCTGGGAAAACAAGCTAAGGCAAACATCACCAGTACCACATTCACCAACCTTTCCCTTCCCTTGAACCTCTACAACCTCACTGCCATACCACAAAGCATGACAGGGAACAGATTCTTGAATCTGAGTGAATATGGGATACGGGTACAAGAAAAGGTCCTTGCAAAAGACTCATATGCCACACTCAGGTACGTGAACAATCTCCCCTATATCTTTTCAGGAAGCTTCACGATTGAAGCTGGAGCAACGTTGGATATAGAACAGTTTACCTCGCTGAAGTTCGCACGAGATAGCCAGATGATTGTGCGAGGCACACTGAATGCGAGTGGACAAGATGCTCACCCAGTCATCTTCACCAGCTACTATGATGATGTAGGTTTTGATACCAACAATGACGGAAATAACAGTGTACCCTCTGCAGGTATCTGGGGAGGAATCCTCTATGAAGGGAAAGCAGGAGGAACACTGGATTATGTGAGTATTCGCTATGCTGGAAGTCAGCGTGTTGCCTCTGGAGGTTGGCGTGAGGGAGCTCTCTTGATCGGAGGAACTGCGAATCCTGTAATCAGGAATAGTGAAATCCTCCAGAGCGCGAAGTGCGCCGTCACCCTTTTTGATAACGCCAAGGCAAGTATTACCCAAAACACCTTCAAAGGATCCTCGGTTCCTGTAATAGTGCAAAGTGCCGGTGCTCTTGCCACAAGATTAGGGGATAACTCCTATATCGATATGGAAAGGACTGCCGCAGAGCTATCCATCCGTGAACTGAAGAGTAATACTTCTGTAACCTTGCAGAACTGGGACAACCTTCCCTATATTCTTGATTCCTTGAGTATCAAACAGGGAGCAGAACTCACAATTGAGGCAGGATCCACGCTCAAATTTAGAAACGGTAACCAGTTAATCGTCGAGGGAACACTTATCGGCAAAGGAACTGAAGAGGCTCCTATTACCTTCACCAGTTATCATCACGATATTGTTGGGGACAGCAATGGAGATGGAGAGACAACCAAACCAGATAAGGGATCCTGGGTTGGATTAACCTTCGTTGGAGAGGGAGAAGGAGAGCTTGCATATGCTCGTATCTTCTATGCAGGATCACAGAGAGTTGCAGGAGGAGGCTGGAGAGAAGGATCAATTGTTGTGGGTGAGAATGCAAGTATGACTCTGACCAAGAGTAGCATAGCAAACAGCAGCAACACCGCTCTCCAGACCTTTGGGAATGGTTCATTATCAGTTTCATTGAGTACCCTGAGCGATACCGATTGGGTATTGCGCATTGCTGATTACTCAGCAATGGACAACTCGCTGAGCAGCAACATCTACAAGGATATTGTCCATGAGGGGATCAAAATCGATGCAAAGGAGGTACCTTCCGGTTTGACCGTGAATATCATCTCTGAGGACTTCCTCCCTGTGGTTTCGGGCAACATGACAATCAGACGCGGTGCGAAAGTCAATATTCTTGGCATCCTGAAGATGGAAGGGGCAAGCCTCATATCCAACGATGGCACGTTAAACATCGAAGGAACTGGTGGCACCCCATCCATTATCACCAGTTACAAGGATGACCTTGGAGGTGATACGAATGCTGACGGGGAGGCAACAAAACCTGCAGCAGGAGATTGGGTTGGTATTGTCTACAATTCTGGATCCAGCGGTACCATTGACTCTGGTAGCATCAAGTATGCAGGTCAGCAATCTGTTGTTGGTGGCGTCTGGAAAAGTGCGGCAATCATAACACTAGGCAATGCGGCTCCACTCTTCAAGGATGGGGAGATACGCTATAGCGCCGGAGACGGAATCTCGATCTTGGATCAATCATCGCCAAGCCTTGGAAACCTTCGCTTCAGCGATATTGCTGGAGCTGACATCAACCGTTAAATCAGGTCTATTTCATCGGGCTGCTGCCATGAAGGTGGCAGCCCCTCTTGTTTCCTCTTACTTTCTTGGATTGCTTACTTGCTATTCTCCCGAATCTATAGGTAGCATACTGCTATCAAGGAGGCACCGTGGAACGAAGTGAACGCATCCTCTATGCTCTACTCATTGTACTTATCTGCTCCCTCATGCTCATAGCCATGATACTTGAGGGTCCGCTCACTGTCTTACAGAATACCCTGCGACTACAGACCCAAGCAGCTCGCCTGATCAGCGACTTCACGTTGCATGGAGTAGGAACTGCCATGTTCAATGCAGCCACGGTAGGACTGCTGGCAATGGTGCTTATCTTCAATGCATCAGTCAGTCTTTCTGGGCCAACCATTTCAGCAATATTGACCATGATGGGTTTCTCCTTCTTCGGCAATACATTGCTCAACAGCATCCCCCTCATAGCGGGAGTCTGGCTTGCAAGCAAGCTTGCGCGTAAGACCTTCGGCTCCTACAGCCTGATTGCCCTCTTTGGCACAGCTCTTGGCCCTCTGGTAACCTTTCTGATGTTCTCAACCGACTTGCCCTTGCCTCTCTCCATTCCATTGGGAATTGTAGCAGGCCTTGCTGCCGGCTTTATCCTTCCTGCTGTAGCAGGATCCATGTTGCAACTCCATCAAGGCTATAATCTGTACAACGTAGGTTTCAGTTGTGGGTTCATCGGTCTGTTTGCATCCAACCTACTCATTGCAGCGGGGCAAATGGAACCATTGGCCATTACCTGGAGTGAGGAGTTCTCTCTCCCACTCTTCCTGGTAATACCCATGTTCTCCCTATTATTAATAGTGACCGCCTTCTTCATTGAAAAACCAAAGCAGGGTTTCCAAGGGTTGCTGGAAGTGCAAAAGCTTTCTGGACGTCTCCCCTATGATTTTTTTGATACCGGATACACCTCTGGTACACTCTTGAACATTGGGTTGCTTGGATTGGTCTTCTGGGCGTATCTGATTCTCATTGGGGCGCCTATCAATGGGCCAACCATTGGTGCCTTGTTTACCATCATCGCCTTCGGAGGGTTTGGAAAAACCTTGAAAAACACCTTTCCTGTTGTGTTGGGAGTTATCCTCTCCACACTTCTGTTCGGTAAGTCTCTCGTTGCTCCAGGCCCCCTCTTGGCAACACTCTTCGCCACCACCCTGGCTCCAATAGCTGGCCAGTTTGGATTCATAGCAGGTTTGCTTGCTGGATTCCTGCATCTGGTGATGGTAGAAGTAACAGCCTCCTGGCATGGAGGACTTGATCTGTATAACAATGGCTTTGCCGGAGGGCTGACGGCAAGCTTATTTGTTGCAATCTTACAGTGGTACAAAACCAACCGCCCCGAGGAGGATTTCATACAATGAAACGCAAGGAACTACTAGGACGATTGATTGGGGAGGTTACAAACTTCCTTCTGGACGGTAATCCGCTTCGCTTAGTGGTCTCTCTCCATCAGGAAGAGGATGGAGCTCATTTGACCTTCTTTGATGATAAGAAAAGAAGCGACGAGGAACTCAAAAACATCAACAAGGCCCTGCATCCAAAACAAGAGCGGCCTGAACTTGCCGAGTACTATGGGTTGATGGCAGGACATGATGTGACCTGGGACTCCCGGCTGAAGCTCATCGGATGGCAGATCAAACATGCAGATGTTGATAATTCCGATAGTGGGCTGAGGATTGATCTCTGGCTTGGAAGTGATGCATTCAATCCAGAAAAATTTAGTATCGGGAAGAAATAACAACAATATTACGACATATTGTCCTTATTGTGTTGCATATTTTATAATCAATCAGGATTTTGTTGCATAAACATACAGATACTGTTGCATAAATTTCCAGTATCCGGTATTATCCCTACAATTTGAACTGATGGAGAACCTATGAACACAAGCTTTCTTCTTCTCGAGGACGGAACCGTATTCACCGCAACTGGATTTGGATCACCGGCGCCCTTGCTTGGCAAACAGGCTCCCATGGCAGAGGTGGTCTTCAACACCAGCATGTGTGGCTACCAAGAAATCCTCACTGATCCTTCCTACCACGGACAAATGGTCGTAATGACCTACCCCCATATTGGAAACTATGGGTGCGAAGCTCCTTTTGAGGAGCATCTGGGGTTACCCAAGCCCATCAGCTGTACAGCATTGATTGTTCATTCTGTGTATACAGGCCCTCTTCCACCAAAGAGGGTCTCTTTACATGATTATCTGCTCACACACCGAATTGTCGGCCTATGTGGGGTGGATACTCGTGCATTAACCATCCATATACGAAACAAGGGAGCCCAGAGGGCAATCATATTCAGTACTGAAGGCAAGATACTTTCACGTTCAGAACATGAACATGCCCTCTCCTTGGTGAGAGCTTATCCATCAGTCAGTGAGCTCGATCTTATCGAAGGGGTAAGTACCAAACATGTGGTCAAGGACCCTCTCTCTGGGGCACCAAAGGATGCTTCACTACGATTTGCAGTAGTGGATTTTGGGATCAAGCGGTCAATTGTCACCGAGCTGTATCGTCGCGGTGTGGCAGTCACCCTCTTTCCGCCTACTGTACTCTCTGAGGATATTCTCCGCTCAGGATGTAGTGCAATGCTGCTCTCAAACGGACCAGGAGACCCCGAACGATTACAGGACGTTGTCTCCATGACCAAACAGGTCATAGAAACAGGCTTTCCCGTCTTTGGTATCTGCCTCGGACATCAGTTGATCACCTGGGCATTGGGAGGAAGCACGAAGAAAATGAAATATGGTCACCATGGGGGTAACCACCCTGTGGTGGATACCCAAACCGGAGCCTGCTTTGTCACGAGCCAGAACCACAGTTACGCCAGTGAGACGAAGACACTGCCCCCTTCTGCAACAGTATGGTTCAGGAATGCAAATGACAACTCCATTGAAGGACTGTTCTGCACAGACAAGCGAGTCAGCTGTGTCCAGTTTCACCCAGAAGCATCTCCAGGCCCTCATGACGCAACCTGGATTTTTGACCGGTTCATCCTGGAAGCCAAGGAGGCAAACGTATGAGTGCAAGACGTGATATTAAAAGAATCCTGGTTATCGGCAGCGGCCCTATTGTCATCGGGCAAGCCTGCGAGTTCGACTATAGTGGCACACAAGCGGTGAAGGCTTTGAAAGAGGAAGGATATGAGGTCATTCTTCTCAACCCCAATCCGGCAACCGTCATGACGACTCCCGGCATGGCAGACCACATTTACCTAGATCCATTGAGAGTTGAGTATGTAGAACAGATTTTCCAAAGGGAACGCCCAGATGCCATCCTCACTACCATGGGAGGGCAAAGTGGTCTCAATCTGGCACTCGAGCTTGATGAGTCAGGGTTGCTCGAACAGTATGGGGTTCAGGTCATTGGCTCTTCCATCGCATCCATCAAGCTCGCGGAGGATCGTGGAGCTTTCAAAAAAGTTATCGAAGGTTTGGGCTTGGAAAGTGCAAAGAGCTCAATCGTCCACAACCTGGAGGAGGGAATGGGACTCCTTGAGGATTTCCCCTTCCCCCTGATCATCCGGCCCTCCTACACGCTGGGAGGTATGGGAGGATCCATCGCCTACAACAGGGAAGAGTACCCCTCATTACTTGAGCACGCCATGGAAACCAGCCCAACCCACGAAGTCCTCATTGAGGAATCGCTCATCGGTTGGAAAGAGTTCGAAATGGAGGTGATGCGTGACAAGAAGGATAATGCAATTATCGTCTGTTCCATCGAGAATGTTGACCCAATGGGAGTCCATACCGGAGACAGCATCACCATCGCCCCCATCCAGACCCTCGACGAGAGAAGCTACCAGAAGATGAGGGACGCTTCAATTGCCATTCTGCGTGCAATCGGGGTCGACTGTGGTGGAAGCAATGTCCAGTTCGCAGTACACCCCGAAACAGGAAGGATGGTGGTCATAGAGATGAACCCCCGTGTCTCCCGTTCCTCAGCCCTTGCAAGCAAGGCAACAGGCTTCCCTATAGCCCGCTGCTCTGCCAAGTTGGCGGTCGGCTATACCCTTGATGAGGTGGTCAACGAAATAACCGGCCAATCAGTATCCTGCTTTGAGCCGGTACTCGATTACTGTGCGGTAAAGGTCCCACGTTTTGAGCTGGAGAAATTTCCACTTCCCATCTCTGCCTTGGGAACACAGATGCGCAGCATCGGTGAGGCATTGGCGCTGGGAAGAACTGCACTGGAGGCATTGAACAAGGGGATCAGAAGCTCAGAGAGAAAACTCGAAGGATTATGCGACCTTATTCGCTTTGGATTGTATGATGAAGATGAGGTTGCAGGATTCCTCAATAGTGCACACCCCTTACGATTGGTCGCTGCCTACACCACGCTTTGCAGGGAAGGCATGGGAGCATTACCTCGAATTCAGGAGATTACACGCTTTGATCCCTGGTTTCTCAATCTTCTGGTACAGCAGTTGGATATCGAGAAGAAAGTTGCATTTCACTTGGATGAGGAGACCCTGCTCAAGGCAAAACAGGCTGGAATGAGTGATGTGTATATCGCAATGCTGAGTGGAAGGAAGGCTGAGGACATCGAACGGCTACGGTACGCCTATGAGATGCACCCTGTAACCCATCATGTTGACACCTGCAGTGGGGAGTTTGATGCGCTTACTCCCTATCTCTATACCACCTACGGTGAAACGGAGGAAGCAGAACCCATGGGAGAGGATGCGGTGGTGATTCTTGCAAGTGGTCCAAACAGGATCGGGCAGGGACTTGAGTTCGATACCTGTTGTACCCTTGCCTCCATGGCCTATCGCGGGCTGGGTCGAAAGACCATTATGGTTAACAGCAATCCAGAGACAGTCTCCACGGATTTCAACATCAGTGACAGACTGTACCTACAAGGGCTCACTGCTGAGGAAGTGAAGGAAATTCTACGCCATGAACAGACCCAGCGGGTCGTGGTGCAACTGGGAGGCCAGACTCCACTGAACCTTGCCCCTTCCCTCACACGATCAGGGGCAAGACTGGAAGGAACTAGCCTGGAAGGGCTCCTGGATGCAGGGGACCGTGGAAAGTTCTCAGCCTTGGTCTCTCATCTTGGACTCAGGCAACCAAAAAACAAAGCTGTCACAAAGAATGAAGATATTCTCATCACCGCTCGCGGGATTGGTTTTCCTGTTCTCATCCGGCCCAGCCATGTATTGGGTGGACGGGGAATGTACATCGTGTACGATGAGGCGGGGCTTACCTCCATTGAGGGGATTGAGGCCTCAGTTGAAGCACCTGTATTGATAGACCAGTTTCTGGAAGATGCCTTTGAATACGACCTTGATGCAGTATCTGACGGCGAGAGTCTCTATGTAGGAGGCATTCTTCAGCACATTGAGGCAGCGGGAATCCACAGCGGGGACTCTGCTGCAGTGTTCCCTCCGTACAAGAGTACCCCAGAACTCCTTGAGGAGATGCAGGAGTGGGCACACAAGCTTGCACTTGCACTGCATGTTAAAGGGTTGATGAACATCCAGTTTGCAGCCAAGGATGGGAAGCTCTATCTCATCGAGGTTAACCCACGGGCATCTCGTACGGTACCCTTTATCTGCAAGACCAGTGCGGTAGACCTCGTTGATGCTGCGGTTCGGGTCTGGGAAGGAGAAACCTTGGTAAAACAAGGGCTGGTAAAAAAACCTGGAGAGAGAGCCTTGGGTACCTGTAAGGTGGGATGGGCAGTGAAAGAGGCGGTATTCAGCTTCGATCGATTCAGCAATGTAGATCCAGCACTTGGACCTGAAATGAGGTCGACCGGGGAGTCGATCGGATTGGGAAAGACCTTCGGGGAAGCATTCGCAAAGAGCCAGATCAGCAGCGGAAACCGTCTTCCTGTCTCGGGAAAGGTGTTTATCAGTGTCAATAAGAAGGATCGTAAGACCATTCTTCCTGTAGTAAGAAAGCTGGTATCTCTCGGTTTCTCAATTGCAGCAACACAAGGGACTGCAGCCTTCCTCTTTGAGCAAGGAATCCTTGCTGAGGTAATGCAGAAGGTCCATGAAGGACACCCAAACATTACTGACTATCTACAGAAAAAACAGGTTTCTTTGGTGATAAACACACCAATGGGGTTCCATGCCCACCAGAGTGATGATGAGATACGAAGCATTGCCATGCGTATGAAAATCCCCTACACCACCACCACAAGTGCTGCTGTAGCAGCTGTTGAAGCAATTGAATACCTGCAGAAAAAACAGGTTGTTGTTCGTGAGCTGACCTCTTAGGGGCAATTGCCTTTTGGTCTTCTATCGTATAGTATGGGAATACTTTCTTAAGGAGACCAAAGGGACCGACTATGGCAGAAGAAGTATTTTCCCAACGAACAACTACCTGTGGATCACTGACCAAAGCTGACAATGGAGCTAAGGTGGTTCTCAACGGATGGGTACACCGTGACCGCAATCATGGGGCCCTGCATTTTATCAACCTCCGTGACCGCTACGGTATTACCCAGGTGGTAGTGGATGATGATGCCAGCAACGAACTTCAGGCAGTTGCAAATGAGCTGCACTTGGAGTACTGCATTGCAGTGACAGGGGTGGTGCGTCTCAGGCCTGATTCAATGGTCAATCCAGAAATGGTTACCGGTGAAGTTGAAGTTAAAGCTGAGAAGATTGAAATACTCAGTAAGTGTGCACCACTTCCATTCCAGATTGATGATGGCAATGAACCAAGGGAAGACCTGAGGCTTAAGTATCGCTATCTCGATCTCCGTACCCAGGGAATGCAGAAGAGGATGAAGCTTCGGCATGACTTCATTTTCGCCTGTCGCAAGTTTCTTACCAGCCGTGACTTCTATGAGATTGAAACCCCTACCATGATCAAGAGCACCCCGGAAGGGGCTCGAGACTTCCTGGTACCCAGTAGGATTTACCCTGGTAAGTTCTATGCTCTTCCCCAAAGCCCACAGCTCTTTAAGCAGATTCTGATGGTCGGCGGTATGGATAAGTACTTCCAGATCGCTCGCTGTTATCGTGATGAGGATGCCAGGGGTGACAGACAGCTGGAATTCACCCAGCTTGACCTGGAGATGAGTTTTGTCAAACGTGACGATGTCCTCTCCCTTATGGAGGACCTCTTTGGTTCCGTATTCAAGGAAGTCATGGATTATGACCTCCCTGCTCGATTCAGAAGACTCAGTTACCATGATGCACTGAATACCTATGGTTGTGACAAACCAGATCTTCGTTTTGATCTTCCCCTCTCAGATGTCAACGAATTGGCCCTGAAGAGCAGCTTTGCCACCTTCAAGGACATTGTTTCCCAGGGAGGATATGTAAAGGCAATCTGTGCTCCAAAGAGTGAAACAGTCGACTTCTCACGCAAGTATATTACCAGCCTCGAGGATGCTGCAAAGATTTACGGTGCCCAGGGATTGGCTTGGATCAAGGTGGGGGAGAACAACACATTCACCGGTGGCGTGAGCAAATTCTTCGCTGGACTCGAAGAGGAACTCGTATCAACGGTTGATGCAAAGGAAGGGGATATGATCCTCTTTGTCGCCCATCAGGACTGGAAGAAATGTTGTGCCAGCCTCAGTGCGGTTCGCACAAAGTTGGGCAAGGACCTGAACCTGATCAGGAAGAGTTTTGAGTTCTGCTGGATCGTTGACTTCCCCCTCTTTGAGTACAATGAGGATGAAGGACACTGGGAAGCTGCACACCATATGTTCAGTATGCCTCAGGCGGAGTATCTCGATACCCTTGAGTCTGACCCCGGTAGCGTAAAGGGTGACCTGTATGACTTGGTCCTCAATGGATATGAGGTGGCCAGTGGCTCAATCCGTATTCATGACGTTGAACTCCAGAAGCGAATTTTCCGCATCTGTAATTTTGATGACGAGACTGCAGAGGAGCGTTTCGGCTTCCTGCTCAATGCCTTTAGATACGGAGCTCCTCCCCATGGAGGTATTGCACCAGGGGTCGATAGAATGATCATGATCATGGCAGAAGAAACCTCAATCCATGAAGTCATTGCTTTCCCGAAGAATACTGCTGGGATATCACCAATGGATGATTCTCCATCACTAGTTGACGAGAAGCAACTTGAAGACCTACACTTGATCGTCAAGTATCCTGAGCCAAAGAGCTGACAGAGAGCCCCGGGAAACCGGGGCCTTTTCTTACCAAGGAGGCACACCGAGCGTAGGTGTGAATTTTGGACATGAAGAAAAATCTTGCCTTGAGAGTTTCTTATCTTAATATATTCAGCAATATTGTTCTTGCCATCAGCAAGACCACGATTGGCTTTATCGCGCACTCCTCAGCTTTGCTTAATGATGGAATCAACAACGCGGGGGATGTAGTGAGTTCAATCATTGCCATGATCGGTATCTCAGCTGCCTCAAAGGAGTCTGACGAGGATCATCAGTATGGACATGAACGATTAGAATCAGTTGCTGCAATTCTTCTTTCGGGAATAATCATGGTTGTGGGATTAGGTCTCTTGGTCGACGGTATCTCAACCATCATTACCGGTAGTTACCATGACAGCCCACTGCCTGGAGTCCTCGCTGTGATTGCGGCAATTGTTTCCATTGTTATCAAGCAGTGCATGTTTCTCTATACTCGTTGGGCAGGAAAGAAGACTGACTCCTCTGCCTTGATGGCCTCCGCATGGGACTCCCAGAGTGATGTATTGGCAACCACAGGAGGTCTGATCGGAATCGTTGCCTCGAGGTTAGGCTACCCCATCGCTGATTCCATCGCGGCAATCATCATCTCCCTCTTTATCATTCGGGTAGGAATCGAAATATTCCGCGATGGCATCTACAAGATGGTTGACCACGCTTGTCCGGAAAAGACGGTGGAAGAGATTCGTCTCATCATTCTCGATCAGGAAGGGGTCAAGGGAATCGATTTATTGAGAACCCGCAGATTTGGTTCGCGTGCCTACGTGGATGTTGAGATTTCAGCAGAGGGGTCACAAAGTCTTGTTGAAGCTCACTGTATAGCCGAAAGGGTCCACCACGCCATCGAAACCAGTTTCCCTCAAGTCAAACATTGCATGGTGCATGTAAATCCCTACAAGCATAAAAAGCAGTAACACAATGATTCTCATCCTAGAAAAATCATTCTGCATGGGCTATGCTATGGGCATAGGAGATAACTCATGGGTGAGAAGAAACATGTTCGTGCCGACTTTGTACCTGGACACTACCAGTTCGTTACAGACAAGGGTTCCAGCTTTGAAATTGGCCCTTCCAGCGCGCCCTATGATTACCTGTTAGGTGCATTGAGTGGTTGTCTATTTGTTACATTTGTGGAACTTGCTACAAAAATGCGAATCAGCTGGGAACACATCAGCTTTGATGTTGATGGAGAGAAGCGAGACGATCCCCCTACCACGCTTAAATCACTACATATCACGGTACAGGCCACTGGAGTGGACAACCAGAAGAAATTCCTAAAAGCCTTCGAGACAGCTTCCCGGTACTGTTCAATCTACCAGACCATCTCACAGGTTAGTGAGATGGATTACTCAGTGGACTTCCAATAGCACCATGGCAAGCAACGCCCGATATACCAATATTCTTCTCTTTGAGGCATTCGAGAGTGCCCTACGGCAACTCTTGGCAGAGGATGAGATAGTGCTGTCCTGGCCGAAGGCAAAGACAAGTCTTGCCCACTGCTTGGCTTCCCAGTTGCAACTGAGCCTAAGAAAAGTACTCAGCCTTTCAGAGGATGCAGCAAATCCCAATTTTTTCTCCCTTCCTGGAAACATCAAGGTGGATATCCAGCGGGATGGGCTTGATGTGCTTGTCCATAACAGGAAAGGAACCAAGCTCCTGGGAATCATTCTTGGTAATGATTATCTTTCCAAGGGTCAGCAGAACCATCTTCTCCAGGTCCAGGAGGAGGGATGCCAACTTATACTGGGAGTATCTTTCCTCCCCCAGAGGGAGTACATTCTGCTCTATAGTCCAAAGCAAGATAGCTTGGAGTATTATCATTTCAACAAGGCTGACGGTACCACGACACATCTCAAACAGAAAGATGTGGACGGAGAGGGAGATACCTTGCAACTATTGTTGGGTATCAAGGAACGGAAAAGAAAACGAAAGAAACAGGTCAGAGAACGGGATCTATAACCCTGCTGCGTCCTGTCATTTTATCCACTGTCCGTTTATGAGCATCCTCACAGCCATGCCAAGGCTTATCAGCATTCTCTGACTTGTACTTCTGTGTCATCCAATGCACATCTTTTGCCATCCTATCGAGGTTGGCAACCTCGAGTTGAGCCATTGCTCGTACAAACTCTGGATACATTTTGGAGGAAAGCGCTTTTTGTCCAATCTCCAGCAGGAGGGTAAAGTGATGAAGACAGAACCCTTTCCCTTGTGAGAGGGCCTCACGGAAGGATGGGTCCTCGCCCCAAAGATAACAGGTCGTGTACAGGTACCGCTGGAGTCGCTCTTCCATAGCTGAACAGACAAGGCACCCTTTCTCTCGTGAAGCAATTACCGCCTGAAAAGATCCTACCGCTTTCTTCGCCTGCCTTGGATTGCTTGCTGACAGAAGCCCATTGATCGCAGCCTCAGCCTTGACTCTTGTTGTTTCAAGGTAGGTATCCCCCATCAAGGCAACTCCCTGGGGCTTGTTGGCTGCGGCAAGCATACGCCAGTGTTTGGGACAGAAACCATGCTCATTCACCCGTACCCTGGTCTCTGGGTTCATGACAGAGTTGCCCAGATAAAAATTGATTGCATCCTTCTGTGCCTCTGCCATAAGGCTGCAGATGAAACATTCACAGTTTTCCTGCACGCCATCCCAAACAGGAATTGTCTCCAACTCAATCTTCATGTTATTTTGACCCGTACTTCATGTGCATCAGCTGTTTCAGTCTTGGTTCCGGCAATTCCCTCACCTCATACTCCCCGCCGCCCATCTGCTTGGTGATGACGGTCATCTGCGCTGCACGCTCAAGCAACTCCATCTTGTCAAAAGCCTCCAGCATCGTTCGTCCGAGAGCTACTGCTCCATGGTTTTCCAGAAGGAGTACATCATGGTCAAATGAGCTGGCAGCAACCTGCTCGGCAAGGTCCACTGTTCCCATCAGTCGATACTCAACATATGCTGGATCCTCGAGGATATAGTATGACTCTGCGATCAGATGTGTATTGATGGCACTCTTTCCATCCTTGGTGATGGCAGTGAACGCTGAGACATACGTTGGATGGGCGTGTACAATTGCCTGGATGTCTGGACGTGCTACAAGTATCAGGCGATGCATCTCAGTTTCGATACTGAGGGGTAGCTTCGGTGTCAGATTCTTCCCGTCCAAGGTCACTACAGCAATGTCATCAGGAGTGAGCAATCCTTTGTCGAGCGCACTGGGGGTGATGCAAAAAAGATCCTTACTGATCCGCATGCTAATATTGCCACCACTGGCGGTGGTGAGTTGTCGATCGTACAGGCGGGTCATGAAAGAAGCTACCTGCCTGCGGTATTTTTCATATTTTTTGGTTTCCATACAGCGAGTATACCATGAGAGGCCAAGGTTAGGGAACGCAAAACCTCATTGCTGGTACCTTGAGAAGGCAAGATGCTTTTGCTACAATGGCCCCTGTTCGAATACTAAGGAGATGTATCAAGATGAGGATGTCCAAACTCTTTTCCAAAACCCTGAGAGAAGCCCCAAACGGTGCTGACAGCAAGGGGTATGAATATCTGCTGCGAGCAGGCTTTATCCGCCAGTTGGGAGCTGGCATCTTCACCTTGCTCCCCTTTGGGTTCAGTGCGACCAAGAAGATAGAACAAGTCATTCGTGAAGAGATGAATGCAATCGGGGGACAAGAGATCCTGATGCCGCTGGTCAATCCTGCGGATATCTGGAAGGAAACCGGCCGATTCTACAGCATCGACCGAGAGATGAGTAGGTTCAATGACCGCGGGGGAAGGGATATGGTCCTTGCCATGACCCATGAGGAAGCTGTAACCGATCTCGCCCGTGGAGAGATTGACAGCTATAAGCGGCTTCCCCTGCTTGTGTATCAGATCCAGACCAAGTGGAGGGATGATCCCCGTCCTCGTGCAGGTCTTATCAGGGTAAGAGAGTTCACCATGAAGGACAGCTACTCCTTCGATATTGACCAGGAAGGGCTGGATAAACAGTATGCTGAACATTATAAAGCCTACTTCAGGATTTTCAGTCGTTGTGGCTTACCCGTTATCGTCGTAGGTGCAGACAGCGGCATGATGGGTGGCAAAATCAGCCACGAATATATGTACCTCTCACCCATTGGCGAGGACACCATCATTACCTGTCCTGCGTGCCATTATACAGCAAACCGCCAGGTGGCTACCTTCAGGAAAACCTACTACAGCGAGGAAATGAAAGAAACAGAAAAGGTGCTTACCCCTGATTGCAAGACCATCGAAGAGCTTGCTGCATTCCTCAAGATAGAGAAACACCAGACGGCTAAGGCAGTATTCCTGGTAGGGACCTTCATCAATGATACCAACGGGGAGGAAGAGGAAAAACTCATTGTTGGCATCATCAGAGGGGACCTGGAGGTAGAAGAGAACAAACTTCAGAATGCAGTCAAGGCAAACTCCCTCAGGCCAGCCCACCCAGAGGAAATTACTGCAAAGAAGATGGTTCCCGGCTATGGTTCAGCCATTGGTTGCGCGGATGATGTTCTTGTGGTGGTTGATGATTCAGTGGCAAAAAGCAACAACCTGGTCGCTGGTGCAAATGAAGAGGGATATCACCTGCTTAATACCAACTATGGCAGGGACTACCAGGGAGAAGTTGCTGATATTGCAAGTGCAAGCGGCGGCCATGCCTGTCCTGAATGCGGAGAACCCCTGGTTGCCTCGAAGGGCGTGGAAGTAGGTAACATCTTCCAGTTGAACACCCGATACAGTGAGAGCATGAACTGTACTTACCAAGATGAGAACGGTGTCCGCCGACCTGTGATCATGGGGTCCTATGGTATCGGAGTTGGACGTCTGCTTGCCTGTCTTGCAGAGAACTACAGTGATGAGAAGGGACTCAGCTTACCAATCAGCGTTGCTCCAATGCAGGTCCACTTGGTGAGCCTGGTAAAGGACGCCCAAGTAGCCGAAACCATCTATCAGTCACTCACCCAGGCAGGTGTTGAGGTTCTCTATGATGACCGAAAGGAGTCTGCTGGTGTAAAGTTTGCTGATGCCGATCTTATCGGCCTCCCGATTCGCATCACCTTGGGAAACCGATCCCTGAAGGAAGGAAAGGTGGAGGTGAAACTCAGAAGCAATCTTGAAGAGTCTTTCTCCTTCGGTGTTGATACCGTAGTAGAGGAAACCCTCAGCCTGATCGCGAAACTCAAGGATGAATTGGCCTCCCAGATTGTAGAAACTGAGTGGCAGAAAAACTAATCTCAAACAAAGAACAGAAAAATATCCCCTGGTCAATAAGCATTGATCAGGGGATTGTTGTATTCCTGGGATGAAAATGTGTTAGTTGGCACCCATCTTCTTCAACTGATTGATTATATAGGTGCGTTTTGCTGCCTTGGCATATTCAAGCACAGAGTGCCCCTGGTAATCACGGGCATTGATATCAGCACCGGCTTTCAGCAAGGCTGTTACCACACGTGTCTCAGGGTTGGTGTTTACTGCCATGATCAAGGCAGTCTCCCCAAGGTAGTTTCGCGCATTCAAGTCAGCACCGGCTTTCAGCAATTCTTCGATGATCTTGGGGCTGGTACTCTTGTTGGCTGCAAGGTGAAGAGCATTTGAGCGATACTTGGGCTCAGCCTCCTGAATATCTGCCCCTGCTTCCAACAATGCCTTCAGTACATTTACTGATGAATTGTATTGAGAAGCCAGCATAATGGGAGTAAGACCCCACTCATTCTGGGTATGAATGTCTGCACCCTGCTCAAGTAGACTTTTCACTTCTTTCACTTTGGTAGCAGAAACTGATGCCGCCAGCAATTTCTTGTTCAGAGTCTCTTCTCGTTTTGACATATGCAGAATATCTCCTTACTCATTATTTGAATTATACTTACTATAAGCAGTATCCCAATTTTTCTTAAAATTGTACAGTCTTGCACCTAGTTTTCACCCAATTTCATCGCTCCGTAATCCTTTTGCATTCATTTGGATTTGCTTCATCACACATATATGCAGTATGATAAACCCATGGTAACAAAGGAAATCATCAAACAAGTCCCAAAAGTAGAACTCCACGACCACCTTGATGGAGGGTTGAGAATCCAGACCATTCTCAGCCTAGCCAAAGCACAAGGCATCACCCTTCCCACTGAGGACCCTGAAGAACTCCACCAGTGGTTTGTCAGGGGAGGCAAACAAAAAAGCCTCTCCCTGTATCTTGAGTCATTTGCCCTGACCACCAAGGTCATGCAGAGCAGTGCAGCATTGCATCGTGTCGCCTTTGAGGCTGTAGAAGATCTTGCTGCTGAGAATGTGTGCTATGCAGAAATCCGGTTTGCTCCAATCCTTCACACAGAGGGCGGACTGTCCTTGGAAGAAGCGGTACAAGCTGTGCTTGACGGCCTGCAACAGGGAACACGAAAAACGGGAATGCCCACCGGACTGATCCTTTGCGCCATGCGCAACCAATCACCGAGTGTCAGCAAGAGCATTGCAGAACTCGCTGTTGCCTTCGCCGATCGTGGTGTTGTTGGATTCGACCTTGCCGGCGATGAGATCGGGTACCCTGCCAAGAAACATCTTGATGCATTCCAATTCATCAGAAGCAAGAACTTCAATATAACCATCCATGCAGGGGAAGCCTTCGGGGTGGAGTCCATCTGGCAAGCTGTCCAACTGTGTGGCGCTCATCGTATCGGCCATGGCGTGCGCTTGGTGGAGGACATGGGGATCGAAGGAACAAGAATCGAGAAAATGGGTTCTCTTGCAGCCTTCATCCTTGACCGGAGAATACCGATGGAGATGTGTCTTACCAGCAATGTCGGCACAGGGGCTGTGAAGGATTATGACAGTCACCCCTTCCCCATCCTCTTCAGAAACAAGTTCAGGGTATTCCTTTGCAGCGATAACCGCTTGATGAGTGACACCACGGTAACCAAGGAGATGGAACTTGCAGTCCAATACTACAACCTGACCATCCGTGACCTTGAGAAGATCACGATCAATGCGATGAAGTCAGCCTTCATACATCATGACCAGAAACTCTCAATTATCTATGATGTCATCAAGCAACAATATGCAGAGATTCGCCAGAAGTACGATCTTCAGGACTAGAGTGTTCGCCTGAATACCTCCAAAGGATTGATCCTCATTCGGATCCTGCAGTACAGGTACCCGAATATCAAACCACTGAGGTGGGTAAGGTGCGCCACATTTCCCCCAGCTCCAAATACATGGCTGGAAAGTTCAATGAGAGCATACAAGATGACCAGGATCGGGGCTCTGATGGGAATGAGACCAAAGACGAAGATTACCGAGTAAGGATAGAAGACTGCGAACATCAAGAGCACTCCATAGATAGCTCCCGAGGCACCCACAAGAATGACATTCGTCCCGGCTAGATAGTAACTGAAGAAACTGACAATTCCACTGAACAGACCAGTCAGGAGATAGAACAGGAGGAATTCCTTGCTTCCTATCCTACGCTCAACCATCGAGCCAAAGATGAAGAGACTCAGCATGTTGAATAGCAGATGACTGAACCCTCCATGCACAAACATGTAGGTAAAGGGTTGCCAGAGATATCCTCCCAACACCAAGGAGGGAATCATTGCAAGATAGTAGGTAAGCCTCGGATAGACCATCGAGGTGACGAGATACACCAAGACGTTGATGATAACCAACTTGAGCGTAACATTTTTATAGGTAGTATCCCGGAATCTCCGGTTCAAAACAGTGCTCTTTTTCATAGACATACAGTATATAGGGAAGGAGACAACGTCAATTGAGCAAAATTTGCACACCTTTCCAAGAGTGTGAAAGCAATGCACACTCTTTTTCCACCCTAATCCCTATTTGAAGGCTCTATTCCCAGTTTTGCTCTTGGCACGCTTATTGCACTGTTATAGATAGAACAGAGCAACATTTTTTTCATACTCCTCCTTTTATACCGACAGGGTGCCAAGAGATTTTCCCCAAACCTCTTTTGGCACCCTCCTTTTTGCCCTTCTCTGTGAAATTTTTAAATAGTGTAACAATTTTTCACACCACTCTTCTACTTAGCTCACGTTGAATTACTGACTTTTAGTGATTATTTATTGCTTAGTGTGCTGTTTTTGGATAATTGGCACACTAGTTGCAATACTATAGGCAGAACAGAGCAACAGTTTTTTTCAAACCTCCTTAAAGTGTGATTTCTTTGGTGCCAGCGGTTCTCTCTCCCCACCCCACAATACCGCTGGCACCATCTTTATGCTCTTCCGACTCCTTCAAATGTTTGCTATAGTTGGATTATGGCAACAAGCAGAAGGGACCGTGCAGACTCCTATACAAAACGAGCACACAAGGAAGGCTATCCAGCTCGCTCCGTCTATAAACTGGAAGAGCTACAACAACATTTCAACCTGGTTAAGAGTGGGGACTCCGTATTGGATGTCGGAGCAGCTCCCGGATCGTGGACATTATATACACACAGAAACCTTATCAAGGGAAAAGGAAGCATCATAGCTGTTGACCTGAATCCCTTGAACCTGAACCCAGTACCTCCAACGGTCACCGCGTATGTGGGTGATGCATTCTCGAAGGATATCAGGGAAATTTTGGTGCAACATGGTCCGTATAATGCAATCATCAGCGATGCAGCTCCTATGACGATGGGAAACAGAAGTGTCGATACAGCGAGGAGTGAGAACCTCGCAGAACAGGTCATCTATCTTGCCAAGGACCATCTGAAGCCCCATGGAAATCTTGTGGTGAAGATCTTTCAGGGTGGAGGACAGGTTGAACTCCTGCAATTGATGAGAACTCTCTTCAATAAAGTAAAACCCTACAAGCCAAAGGCCTGCAGGGATGACTCATTTGAGATTTATCTGGTGGGGTTGGACAGGAAGGATTCCTGATCAGGCTTTCCGGGCACGTGCCAGGTTCTTGGCTGCTCCTTGATGATCAACCAACTCCAAAGTTCTGGTGAAGAACTCAATTGCTGACCTTTTGTCATTGAAGTGATCGAGTGCCAGGCATCCAAGATTGTTCCAAGCCTCTGCCTGTGAAGGATCATCTTGTACGATACGTTCATATAATGAACGCGCATCTTCAGGATTAGAGACCATGCGTTTTTCAGCCTCAGGAAGAAGGGCACATACATCTAAAGCCTTGGTATAGTTTTTTTCAGAGGAGAGCAAATCCAAGCGGAGCCTCATCAGGTACTCCTCTTTTTCAGATGGATCATCATCCAAGGCGGATGTATACCAGTGTATTGCCTCCTCCCCTTTTCCGGAAAGGTAGGCGATATCTCCAAGCAAACGGCACAGACGCAAGCTCTCTCCGTAGCGTAGGACGGCCTTTACCAAAACATCATAGGCCTTTTCCTTGTCCCCCGAACCAAGCGCTATCAGGGCAAGATTATAATGCAACCCCATGGAGGGTCCCTCATGGTTTATGAGCTTGTGGGTGAAGCTTTCAGCCTCCTCCCATTTGTTCTGCACCATTGCATTAAGCATCCTTCGCTGATAATACCATTTTATCGGATCCATAATTCCCCCAGATAGTGATGCTGGGCATCAGCCCAACACCACTTTTCTCAGTCATTAAAGGACAAAGAGTCCGATGATCATCAATATAGTGATGGTCGTCACACCCTGTACCAAGGTCACACCGGTTTGGGTCTTGTATGCCGTTGCCGTGTCCATATCGGAGAACTGCGATACAACCCAGAAGTAACTGTCGTTCGCATGGGAAACAGTCATGGAACCTGCTCCGATCGACAGCAGAGCCAAAACCTTTGCAATCTCACTGGTCCATCCAAGCTGCCCCATCAAGGGAGCGAGCATGGCACTGGTAACAATCATGGCAACAGTGGAAGCACCCATGGCACTCTTGAGAAGTGCTGCAATGATGAACGGAATAAGAAGACCTGCATTCAACTGCATCAAGCTACCTGAGAGCACTTCTGCAATCGGGAGTGTCTTAAGGACTGCACCGAAAGCACCACCTGCACCTGTTATTGCCAGAATACTGGCTGAACTGTGGATACCATCACTGATCCAGGAGAAAGCAGTTCCCTTCCCCTCATTCTTGGGTATCAAGGTGACTGCTAGGCCTACACCAAGAATAAGTGCAGTTACCGGGTTACCAATGAAGTCAAAGAAAGCCTTTGCCCCTCCCTCTCCAAACGGTGCAGAGGGAAAATCTGCAACAGACTTGAGAGCGATGAGGATGATGGGAAGGAGAATGGGAGCAAATGAACGCATTGCATTGGGGAGCTTTCCGTACTTTTCAACCAACTCTTCCAGAGAAACCTCCGGGTTTGCAGGGATATCGAACTTGCTGGAAATCTTCAGTGCATAGAGGTACCCAACCAACATGACAGGAATGGAAACTAGCAATCCTACCAGAATGACCAAGCCCAAATCTGCATTCAATGTACCAGCCATGATAATCGGTCCCGGGGTTGGTGGTACAAGGCAGTGTGTTGCATAGAGGCCAGAACTCAGACAGGTTGCCATAACGGCCAGGGAGACTCCACTTTTTGCCGCAAGGGCGCGGTTAATGGGGGAAAGGATTACAAAGCCCGAGTCACAGAAGACCGGGATACTGACAATGTAGCCGGTCAGGCTCATGGTCAGGGGAGCTCGTTTCTTTCCTACCAGTCCCAGAATCGAATTTGCCATCGTCAATGCTGCACCGGTCTTTTCCAGGATTGTACCAATAATTGTACCAGCAATAATGACAATACCGATGCTGCCCAGGATTGAGCCAAAACCACTGGTGAGTGTGTTGATCAAGTCATCAACAGACATTCCTCCCAGTATTCCAACAAAGTATCCCGCAAGCAACAGAACAATGAATGGATGCCACTTGAATCGTGAAATCAGAAGCACCATTCCTACAACTGCGACAATAATGACCAGAAATAGATACCATCCTGCCATATCGTTCCTCCTACTCTCTCTATCGTTTTCCCTATCCTTCAAGGATAAGGCTAGAACCCGTTCCGTTATGGAAGTGAATTGAAGAATGTTCGGTAGCTAGATTGATGGCTTCTGCCCCAGAACAATGGTTGATACCCAGTACCTCAATTCCCTTCTCCTGGAATACCTGGATGCTTCGAGCAGTCCTTGAACTATCTGCCTCGACCAAGTGAGTCCCTCCCAGCAGTGCATATACCGGCTTGTTGAAGGCTTGTTGCACGGAGTCCAACATGTTCAGGATCCCTGGATGGGAACAGCCCACCAGCATGACAAGACCCTTTCCTGTCTCAACTACCAACAGCACCTCGTCATCAAAGCGGTCTTCAACCCAACCAGCTTGTTCCCTGAGAACAAATCTTGGATGAATGGTCTCCTCTGCATGACTTCGTTTGAAATGGGTAAGCGCCCATACTCCAAGAGCAATTTCTGTTTTTCCGGTAATGGTATTGTGGGTGATTCCCTGTTCCTTGATGTATTCCTGGCTAAAATCATTGCCAAGATACTGGTATGAAGCGTTGAACCGTGCATACTTTTCTACAAAGAACCCCTGTCCTATATGGAGGGTAAAGGCTCTATCTGCCCGTGATTGGACAAATGATTGGAACCCACCACTATGGTCATAGTGACCATGACTGAGCACCACATGATCTACGCTATCCAATTGTTTTCTTAACAGTTTGGCATTTTTGAGAAAGGCATTACTGCGTCCTGTATCAAATAGAATACTAGACTTTCCAGTCTCAATCAGGAACGAGAGCCCATGCTCGGTGATCAGGCCGGTGTGTTCACCCTGTGTGTTTTCGATCAAGGTAGTTATTTCTATAGGCATTACAAAACCTTCAAATGTGTATTAACAGGTCAGAGGTCTGACAAGTTGAATACAACATAAACCCACATCTCAGGTTTTGTCAAATAAAATATTTAGAAAGTTCCGAAATAGTGTTGGATGTCCTTCAAGGCATTTCTCAGGTGGTCTTCCATTGCCTGGGATGCTTCTTTCTGGTCATGATTGAGGATGGCCTGAAGCAGACGCCCGTGTTCTTCAATGGATGATTCCAGTCGTCCAGGTGCATGAAGACTGGCATACCAACCTTCATTAAGCGTCTGATCCATCGTCCTCATCAAGACAGCCAAGGTACGATTCTTGGTTGCCTTTGCAATAGCAAGGTGAAAGGCACTGTCACTGCTTATGGATTCAATAACATCCCCGGTTTTTACTTTTTCAACAAACGTATCATAACAGGATTGAAGTGCTTCCAAATCTTTTTGTTCAGCAAATCGACATGCAAGGGATGCAGCATGAGGCTCAATCAAAAGCCTTACCTCAAAGTGTTCCCGCAGTGCCTCTGCATTTTCCACTACCCAGTTCTTCACCGGGTGGGATTGCTCGGAAGGATCACTGACAAACACCCCTTTTCCCTGATATACCTTCACCACTCCGGATACTTCAAGCATCCTTAGTGCTTCACGAATTGAAGACCGACTTACCTCAAGCTTTTTTACGAGCTCTTTTTCACTGTAGAGCTTATCCCCAGGTTTGAGGTGCTCCTCTTTGATAATCTCTTTAATTGCATCGGTAACCATGATCGATACACGTTCTTTTTTCAGGGACTGCATGGGGCTATCGTATCGTGAAGCGAATAAATCTGCAAGACAATCCACCTCTGGCATAGAAAACTCCTATCTTCTATACTGTGTGCATGAAACAGAACGTACAGCTCGTTGTCATCGACGGTCAAGGTGGAAGCTTGGGAAAAGCGCTTGTTGCGGCAATCAAGAAAACATTCAGAGAGGTGGAAGTACTGGGAATTGGGACCAACAGCCTGGCAGCCAGTGCCATGCTAAAAAGCGGTGCTGATGCAATTGCAACCGGAGAGAATCCTGTCATTGTGGCATGCAGAAATGCTGACCTCATTGTAGGTCCCCTGGGAATCCTTACCTCTGATGCACTCCATGGAGAGATCACTCCAGCAATGGCGGTGGCAATCGCCCAGAGCAAGGCTCACAAGATCCTTGTTCCCATCAGTAAATGCAATGTGACAATTGTAGGAATACAGGAGGCCCCCCTGTCCATGATGATTGACTTCACATTGGAGGAGATCAGGCGTTTCCTTGACAGCACTCTGCCTAGTCGGTAAAATACGTCACAACATGCCTCATGAAGGGGCATATTCCTGATTCATTACCTATGTACACAAGAGAGCCATGAAGGCAAAGAAGAGTACTACTTTTTTGCTTGCATGGCCCTCTTTTTTTAGGAGCATACCTTGGAACGATATACACAGCCACTTTCAGACAACCATACCCTGGAAGTGTATAATCATGATCAACTCATTTTCTCAGAAAACGGGCACTGGCTTACCCCACTCTTTGCCTTCGAACGATTTCTTGAAACCTATACCGGGGATAAGGATTGTCTCAGTGCACATGACACGGCTGCAGGAAAAGCCGCTGCCTTGCTTATGGCCCGCTTTGGTATACAGCGTGCCCATATCAATCTGATCAGTGAACTTGCCATCGAATATTATCAACAACATGGAATAACCGTCTCCTATGAAAAACGTATAGAACGACTGCAATGCAAGACCGAGGAGTTGCTCGGCGAGATGCATGATCAGGAGCAGATGTACAGACTTCTGAGAAAGCGTGCAAAACTGGTGCGAGGGGTCTCTGTACGTATAGAAAACCTCTCTTTTTCCTACCCAGAGCGTCCGCCAATCCTAAAAGACCTCTCCTTCCATCTTGAGGAAGGGGAGAGACTACTCATCCTAGGAGACAACGGCATGGGGAAAACTACACTGCTCTCCCTTTTGATGGGAAAACTCAAACCTACCAAGGGAACGATTCTTATAGGGGAAGACGAGGTAACCCATCTGGGAAAAAGAACAATCGGGTACATAAGGCAACAACAACAAGAGCAGCAGTTCCCAGTCTCAGCCCGTGAAGTGGTAGCTATGGCATGCAATCCCACTCTCACAAGGGAAGAGAGGCAATGGGAGATCGACACTGCCCTAAGAAGAACAAAGATAGAGCATCTTGCTGAGAGGAATTTCTTCACACTCAGCGGAGGAGAGAGGCAAAAGGTTTCTCTCTCAAGGACGCTCTGCCAGAAAGCAAGACTGCTCCTCCTTGATGAACCCACCTCTTTCCTGGATGCAAAAAGCCGATCTACGCTTGTTGAAGTACTCCAAAGCCTTACAGTGGGTGAGATGCCGACCATTATCATTGTCACCCATGACAAGGCACTGGAAAAGGATTTGGGATGGCCGACTCTCCACTTGGGGGGGTACCTATGAGTGAATTTCTCTATGCTCTCACCCTACCTCCGGTAATGAAAGGATTGCTTGCCATGGCTATTGCCGGGCTCTGTTTTCCCGCCAGCGGGGTCATGGTTCTTCGCCTTGACCTGGTACCCATGCGGTATATGCTGATGCACGGGGTTATTCTTGGAGGAGCCATCTCCCTGGCGCTCTCCCTGCCGATACTACCGCTCAGCATTGCCCTGAATATTTTCTTGGTTCTGGCTATGATGCGACTGGCTAAGGATACCCGTCATGGGTTCGGACTTGCCAGTGCTGCTGGTATGGTCTTTACCATGGCAGCAGCTTCCATAGTGATGCATTTGTGGGACGTTCCTGCAAAAGATACATTACAACTGCTCTGGGGAAGTCCGTTTGCGCTTGCTTGGGCAGATATCATGGTACTGATCGGCATCGCCCTCATTTTGGCCATCTACCTGCTTGCAAACTTCAGGACGGTAAGTGCCATCTTCTTCGACCAGGAAATTGCCCAGTCCCTGGGAATGCCGGTAAAGGCACACTACACTGCCATGGTACTGGTCATTGCCTTGGTGATTGCATTTGCCATGAAACTACTTGGTGCCTTGCTCATTGATGCACTGCTCATCCTTCCCGTCCTCGTTGCAGGAAAGCGTGCTGAGAGCCTCAAACAACTGCTGCTCTACTCCTGCCTTACAGGACTATTCGTCTCTACCTTTGGATTTCTGGCTGCCATTGCAACTGACTTACCACCGAGTGGAACAATTGCATTGCTCTCGGCTTTGCTTTTTATCATACCTACAACACATAAGAGAGGATTACCATCATGAGAAAATACCTTTTCTCCCTTACCTTCATGCTCTTGGCAGTGCTTAGCATCTCTGCCCAAGGTGTCCCGGAAGAAGTAGCTGCATCCAGCGCTTCCCACCCCGCTTCCATCGTGGCAAGCACAAGCTGGACTGCTGCTTTTGCAGACCTTGGAGGACTTGATGATGTTGCCTTCATCGCCCCTGCAAACCTCACCCATCCCCCTGAGTATGAGATTACCGTCAGTGATGTGGTGAAGATCAACCATGCAGACTATTTCATCTTCGCTGGCTATGAGAGGATGATGCAGAGCATGGGAGATTCCATCAAGAAAGAAGAAGGAACCATGCTTCAGATAACCACCACCAATGATATCGAGAATGTGAAAAAGCAAGCAGCAACAATAGCCAGTATTACGGGAACGGAAGAAAAGAGCAAGGGACGTCTTGCCAGCTATATCGCTACCATCGAGGAGGGAGCAAGACAGGCTGAAGAGAGAGGACTGACAGAGGCGAAGGTCTACTGTCATGCAATGCAAGTCTATCTTGCAGAAGATCTGGGACTCCAGGTTGCAGGTACATTCGGGCCTGGGCCGGTTACTGCCCAACAGATCAGCGAGGTCTCTAAAGGTGGTTATCATATTATCATCGACAATATCCACAACCCCATCGCAGGACCCTTGATGGAAGTATCCCCAGATACCAAGCTCGTTGTCTGGAGAAATTTCCCAGAAAGCGGGGGAAGAGGGAGTCTGGAGTCGATGGTACAGGCAAATATTGAAGCTCTACTCCAGTAACAGCAGGATCGATAACGTGAAGAGAGCCACCATTCGGTGGCTCTTCTTGCATATCAGGAGTAATACTTGCCGTATTTTCCCCTCAGGAAACTGACGGTTCGTTTTGCCGCCGTCTCAGGATCGGGGTACGGAAGGATCTCCGCTGTTGTCCATCCATCATACCCGATGGAGGTAAGGGAAGAGAAAATCTCGTCCCAATCCATGTGACCATCCCCAGGTGCATGCCGATTGGTATCTGCAAAGTGCACATACCGTACATACTCCTTGTTCCGGATGAAGCTGTCCCCAATGTGGTCATCTTCGATATTCATATGGAATACATCAGGCATCATGACAAAGTTCTTCCGGTCAATCTTCTTGAGCAGGGTTGAACACTCATCGAGGTTGTTGATGAAGTCGATCTCATAACGGTTCACCGGCTCAAGAATCAACTCAACGCCACGCTTTTCTGCATGGTCAGCAACCTTGTAAGCCATATCGAGGAAGAGTTCCTCAGCAAAGGCAGGGTCACGGCCATCGATAGGACCACGGGTCCTTCCAATATTGACCAACCCACCAAAATCAGAGGCAAGGTCGATGAAGCCGCAGAAACTCTTGTACAGTTCTGCTCGGTTTTCCTGGTTCTCATCGGTGAAGTAGAGATTCCTTGCCGCAAAGACCTGTCCACTGGAAATTGCACTAACCTCCAGACTGTTCTCTCGCAACCACTGGTTCAATTCGTCCTTTGACACTTCATCAGGACGCTTGAGGGCGAGTTCAACACCATCATAGCCAAGTTCATGGGCCTTGATGATCGACTCTTTTACCCCACGAAACACTACAAATGCATTGGGCATTGCCTCTTTACCGGCAATAGCTACAGATAATTTCATAGAATACTCCGTTGGTTGAGAAACAGGACACCATATGGTGCCCTGCTATTCAACCTATCCAGGTTACATCGCCTTGATCAGGGAGAGGTCACCACTGGCTGCTGCACGAAGCAATGGCTCCATGTAGGTGTCGACATCACTTGAACTCATTGGAACTGGCATGTTCTGCAGTTTCATTGCAAGCTGTGGGTCCTTCGCAGCATTCAATGCACGCTCGATATGAGCCTCACTGAATCCCTTCAGGTCGTTAAGCTTGCTGGGAGCCTTGATGGACTTGCTGAATGCAATCATGGCCTCAGCCACGGCAACGGCAAGTTCTTCCCCTTCCAGGTTGTCCACTGAAGAACCAAATCCGAACTCGGCGAAGATTGAACCAACAACCTTCAGCTGCTTCTGGATTGCCTTGGAGTAGAGCACCGCATAGTAGGGGTTCATGATTCCACAGGCAGTTCCATGGCTGACAATGTCGACCAGGGAGAAACTGGTAAGGTGAGCACCACTGGTTCCCCCGATCATGATGGCATATCCACCAAGGTCGGTGGCAAGGCCGATAGCCTCACGTGCCTTCACATTCTTGGGATCATCAACCAGTACCTTTGCATACTCTGCCACCAGGCTGATGGCGCACTCGGCAATCTCACGGGTCTTCTCGTAGGTCTCTTCCTTTGCTCCACAGAACACCTCGAAGGTGTGTGCAATGGCATCAAGGGCTCCGTCGATGGTTACGCTGATCGGCATGCTGACCGTTGTCTCATAGTCAAACAGTCCAACAGTAGGGACGACTGCGTTGTCCACGATAAGTTTCTTCTGTCCGGCTACCGGGTCGGTAACGTTGGAATACTTGGTCAGGTGGGCACCACTGGATGCACTGGTCTGCACTGCAATGACAGGGATCAGGGAAGAGCCGGTCTCATCAAGGGCCTTGCTTACCACATTGGTTCCAAAGTAGTGGTCGATCTCGGGGGTCACCTTTGCGCCAAGGGTAGCCAATGCATTGGCTGCCTTCACTGCATCGATGGCCGAACCACCGCCGATAACGACGATGCAATCGGGCTTGGTGTGTAGGATATATGACTCCAGACGATAGACATCCTCACGGGGGGCATTGGGCTTTGCATCGGGAGCGATCATATTACCGGCAAGTTCAACACCTGCGGCATTGAGGTAGGAAACAACCCGGTCTGCAACCGGCTTCATATAGGTAGTGTTGCTTACCACGAGGGCACGCTTGCCGAACCCTGCGGCCAGTGGTCCTACCTGGTCAAGCACTCCCAGGCCGTGGACATATGAGTCCCCTTTCCAATCATTCAAGAGTGTATAGGCACGTTTCATTTGATCCATAACAGTATCTCCTTATTTGCAAAGTTTTTTTGCGCGTTCTGCAATATTCTCTGCGCTAATTCCATATTTTGCCAAGAGAGGTTCATAAGGACCAGTCTCGGTAAATACATCCTCGATTCCTATAGCATCAAATCTACAGGAAATTCCTTCTTTCATAAAGGCCTCACTGACAGCACTGGAGAATCCACCAGCGAGCACATGCTCTTCTACGCAAAGCAGCTTACCGGTCTTGGCTACGCTCTCCTTGAGTGTCTGGACATCAAGAGGCTTGACTACAGGCACACTCAGCACCTCAGCCTTGATCCCCTCTTTCTGGAGCAGGGCGGCTGCCTCATTTGCGAAGCTTGCGGTAATACCGTTTGCTGCGATGGTTACATCACTTCCGCTTGCAGTACAGACTGTTCCAATCGCATCGGAGGCAGGAAGATCAGGCATTGCATTGCGGTTAAGCCTGATATACACAGGACCCTTCTGCTTCAGTGCATATTCCAATGCCTGCTCAGCTTGTTTGGCATCACCAGGAACGATAACCTGCATATTCGGCAGTGCTCTCATGATGGCAATGTCAGTTATTGCTTGGTGACTTGCCCCATCAAAGGAGTCGGAGAGTCCACCATATGCTCCTGCGATAATGACAGGAAGGTTGTTGTAGCAGAGGGTATTGCGAATCTGGTCGGTAGCTTTCAAGGCGAGGAAGATGGCAAATGCGTTAACCACAGGATGGTATCCAGCTGTTGCCATACCTGCAGCAATATCGACCATGTTCGCCTCAGCCACTCCTACAT
Source organism: uncultured Sphaerochaeta sp. (assembly GCF_963676285.1). Taxonomy (NCBI): domain Bacteria; kingdom Pseudomonadati; phylum Spirochaetota; class Spirochaetia; order Spirochaetales; family Sphaerochaetaceae; genus Sphaerochaeta; species uncultured Sphaerochaeta sp. Next base: position 1,782,384 of record NZ_OY781063.1, on the reverse strand, counting down.
TATAGAAGCGGTCAGGAAAGGCCTTTCCAAAATATGCACTCTTGGTAGATGAAGACACATCAGCATCAAACACCACCAACTCAGGATGGGTAGCACCCAATTCGGCAAGCTTCTTGCCGAAAGCATCTCTCATGGCATCGCTCATAGGGAGGCCTCCTTCTTCTCAATGTCAGCATTCAATTCGATCATACCCTTGACGTATGAGTCATCATCGATGACAGCCCCATGCCAGGTATTCTTTCCTTCAGTGAAGGAGACACCCTTTCCCTTAACGGTATTGTAGATAACCGCTTTCGGCCACTGGTTGTCACTATCCATCCATGCAAAGGACTCCATCACCTCTTCGGTATTGTTTCCATCGTAGGCTTTCTCAGCAACATTCCAGCCGAATGACTTGAGCTTGTCAGCAAGCGGGTCGAGCGGCATGATTTCATCAGCGGTTCCATCAAGCTGAACCTTGTTGTAATCGATCATAAGGACGAAATGCTCAGGCTTGAACTTTGCTGCACTCATGAGAGCTTCCCAACTCTGACCTTCATTCAAACAACCTTCCCCGCTGATCACATAGGTCCAGAACTGCTTCCCGGACTGTTTTGCAGCCAATGCCATTCCCAGTCCAATGGAAAGCCCATGCCCCAGGGCTCCTGTGGACATATCAACTCCAGGGAGAGTCTTCATACAGGGGTGACCCTGCAGACGGGTATTCAGGGTACGGAAGGTTGGAAGTTCCTCAACCGGGAAATACCCACGATGGGCAAGCATGGTGTAGAGATTCATCGAAGCATGTCCCTTCGAAAGAACTACACGGTCGCGATCTTCCCACTGGGGATCGTCACTCTTGATATTGAGACGATTGAAATAGAGGCAGGTGGTCAATTCGGCACTTGAAGCGGCTCCGCCCCAGTGTCCAGTTCCACTTGTGTGGAGGGTATCGAACATCACGCTCCTAAAATATGCTGCCAGCAGTGCAAGTTCCTTTGCATTAAACTTTCTGTCTTTCTGGCTGAGCAACTCCTTGACTGTTGTATTCATCTAGGAAACTCCTTGTTCACTGTTTCTTGATATTGATTTCATCTAACAAGCAGTGCATTGTGTACTGTATACAATATTGATACCATGGACAGCAATCCTTGTCAAAGGGATTCTTGTACTTCCTAAGAAAATTTTAATAATTTGATTCGTACATATATAAATACTGTGTATTTTATCTACTTTTGGTTGGTAAGAAAGTGCAACAATTATGTAAAATGTTTTTTGTACACAATTAACATTGACTTACCAGAAAATTCCTTTTACAGTAGTACTAGTTAATGGGGGTACCAAGTATGCCTAAATGTATACAAAACAGTCTTTCTGACCAAGTTTATACCATGCTCAAGGACCAGATCCTCTCTGGCCAACTCAAGGGTGGGATGAAAATCCCGGAAGAGTCCCTTGCAGAACAATTTGGAGTTTCCAGAACTCCAATCAGGGAAGCTATCAGGCGCTTGGCAGAGTACGGACTTGTAACCATCAAGCCAAGAAGCCACGCTGTGGTCTCGATCATCTCTCCCCAGGAAGCAGATGATATTGCCAAGGTCCGGGTCTCATTGGAGCAACTAGCCATCGATTCAATCGATGAGGATTCATACGCGGAACATGTAAAGGAACTCTCCCGTTATGCAGCCGACTGCCAGTATGCAATGGGAATCGGGGACAGGGCTACCGTTTTTGAGCAGGATAGCCTGTTCCATCTTGCATTGATCAAAGCAAGCAGGAATAGTGCCCTGATCAGCATCTGTGAGCGTCTTGATGCAAAGATCCAGCAGCTCAGGATTGCGCAGAACCTTCCAGAAGATGAGCTCTCCTACTACCTTGGCCAGCACGCCCAGATGATGAGCTTGTTGAAAAACGGGGAGAAAGAAGCGTGCAAGCATATGCTCTATGAGCACATCACCCACGACCTCACCAGCCACCTAGGAAAGGACAACGCATGAATAAAAAAGACATCATCATCACCTATGGTTCGGATGCAAGCAGCATGACGAGAGCCTTGTTGCAATCCATCGATATCGAAGGGCTCCTTCCCGATAAAAACGCATCCATCGCTCTTAAACCCAATCTTGTGGTTGCTGTAACCGCTGACAGTGGAGCAACCACCCACCCAGAGATCCTCATTTCCATCATCGAATTTCTCCAGGAGAAGGGGTATCACAATATTTCAATCGTGGAGAGTGCCTGGGTGGGTGACTCCACCAAGGAAGGCTTCAGGGTCAATGGATACCATCAGATCAGCAAGAAATACTCTGTTCCTTTGGTTGATGTGAAGGATGATACCTATGAGAAGAAAACCGTAGAGGGGATCACCATGGAGGTCAGTCGAACAATCCTCGATACTGATTTCCTGATCAGCCTACCTGTCTTGAAGGGACACTGCCAGACAGCAATGACTTGTGCACTGAAGAATATGAAAGGATGCCTATCCGATCGCAGCAAACGGTTGTTCCACTCTCTTGGACTACACCGCCCCATTGCTGCGCTCAACGCAGTTCGAGCAGCAGACCTGGTCATTGTTGATAGTCTGAACGGCGATCTTGATTTCGAGGAAGGGGGCAATCCTGTTGAGACCAACCGGATGTTTGCCTGCCGAGACAGTGTTCTCTGTGACAGCTTCGGGGCCTCCCTTATGGGCTTTGAGCTCAAGGATGTGCCCTACATCGAGATGGCAGAACATCTGGGGGTCGGAACTACTGATCTCGAGAGAGCCAACATCACCCAGCTGAATGAACCAAGCGATGAGCCGGTTGCCCGCCCTACAGGAAGGGCCAACTACCTTGGTCGCTATACTGAACCAGATAGTGCATGCTCTGCTTGTTATGGAAATCTGATTCATGCCCTTAAGCGTCTTGATGAGGTGAATCGTTTGAAAAACATCAAACAGAACATCTGCATCGGACAAGGGTACAAGGGGGTGAATGACCCTTCTAAGGTCGGTGTTGGCATCTGTACCAAGGGTCTAGGAAAAAGCCTACCAGGCTGTCCTCCCAAGGCAATTGATATGATCAAGTTCATCAAGGAACTGAATGCTGAATAGTACACAGATTCATGCATACCAGTGAAAGGCACCCGATTGGGTGCCTTTTATTGGGTGTATCTTCCTGAACTATGTCAAAAGAGGCTTAACCAAGTCATCAATTGCTTTCCAGTCATCCCTTGAGAGCACTACTGACAAGGCCTGGCTGTTCTCCTCGATCTGCTCAGGTTTGCGTGCTCCACAGAGAACATTCATTGTGTTTTCTGCCTGTCTTGTCCAAGCAATGACGAGATTCCCTACAGCACAGCCATAGCTTCCTGCCATCTCTTTTAGGGAGTCAAGCATATGGAGAACCTGGGGGCGATGCTCTGCATCATACCAAGCCACAGAAGCTTTCGCTGTGCCCACCACCTTGGTATCGAGATCGACTTTCCCGGTGAGTAAACCCCGCTCAAGAGGACTATATGCCTGGAAGGTGATACCCTGCTCTCCGCAGTAGGAAGCAAGAGCCTGTTTACTACGTGTAAGCAAGCTGAACCGTTCCTGGATCAAGGAAGGATTCCCATAGGCTTGGTACTCCCTCAACTGTTCCAAGGTGAGGTTGCATGCGCCATAGCTGCGTATCTTTCCTTGTTCAATCAGACGCTCCATTGCCTGGACAGTTTCCTCGATGGGAGTAAAATATGGGGGAATTGACTGCCAGTGGGTTAACAGCAGATCAATATGGTCGGTCTCAAGTCGTTTCAAGCTCTTCTCAACCTGTTCAATAATGCTGCTTGGATTGAGATTGCGGCGGATAACCACCCCATCACGACTCTTGTGTACCGAACCCTCGTCCTCTGGTCCCCAAAGCAATCCGCATTTGGTCGCCAGGATACACTCATTGCGTTTTCCCTTGAGAGCCCTTCCGAGAAGCTCTTCGCTGAAGCCATTCCCATAGGCAGGAGCAGTATCGATGAAGTTGATGCCCTTCTCCAGCGCACGATGGACTGTCTTGATACTCTCCGCTTCATCGCTGGCTCCCCAGCTATCGCCTCCACCCATTGCCCATGTTCCTAATGCAATGGAAGAAACTTCCATGGTTGTATTTCCCAGTTTCACGGTACCCTCCTCAAGCGATTAGCGAATCTGAACACCCTGCCTCATTACGAAAGATACTTCAGCCAAAGCATTCGGTGTGTCGAGAGGATTCTCCTTTACGGCAATCAAATCAGCACGGTATCCTTCCTGCAAAACGCCGACAGATTGGTCCATCAAGAATCCTGCATAGACTGTGATTCCCTTCAATGCTTCAGTCCTGCTCATTCCCAGTGCTACCATGTATTCAATTTCCTTGTACAGATTACCATGATATGCATCACTTCCAAGCACAAATCTTGGTTTTGCTTCTACCAGATTGGATAATCGCTTTATCACTTGTTCTCTTGTCCTTAACACACTATCAACATGGCCTTGAGGACAAAGAGGCAACCGAGAATCATCCATAAAAACTCCCGGAGTAAAGCACACAGTGGTATCATGTTGCATGATAAGATCAATATCAGTTTGGTCCACCCAATAGCAGTGATCGAGAACATCAATACCTTCTTCAGTACAATATCGTAATCCCTGTCCACCTATACAATGAGCACTTGTTTTAATCCCACAGGAAGACGCTTCTTGCACAACTGTCTGAACCTCTTCCCTCGTCAAGAAGCAATTAACATGGTCACCTTTTGGTGGAGCTCCGGCTGTGATAAAGATTTTCAACCAATCTGTATGATTGAACATATTCTCACGAGCTTGGCGACGAAACTCTTCCTTACCACTAAAACTCTTGCCTACATACCCATGGCCATGAAGCCCTTTCATACCGATTCCAGCGACCTGCATCCAAGGACCTTCAAGCGTCCCCTTGTTAATCATGTCACGCAAGAGTACATCGAGATAATATCGATCACCAACTGAACGCAAGCCAGTAATACCTGCATGCAGATTGTCATGCACTGTTTTCAAAGCACGTATTGTCTGCTTTGATTCAGCGTCTTCCATCAAATCCAGATGACCGGGAAGTCTGGCATCCAATGCAAGATGTGTGTGTGCATCGATCATTCCAGGCATAAGAACATGGTCTTTTTCCAAAACTAATTCAGCATCATCCTGCGTCCCTTGTTTAATGGATACAATAGTACCATCATCAATCGTGACCAATTGATCCTTTCTAAGTTCCAACTCGGGGCCCCAAAGCAGTGCAGAAGCAAATATCGTAGTTCTCATTGTACTTTCCTCCGCAGGAATCTTTTCTTAATCATCGGCCAGAAGAAAGACACGACAATGAACAAGCCGAACACAACAGTCAGTGGTCTTGTAAAAATTGTGAAGAAATTTGAATACATCGTATTGGTAAGTGTAATAGCCTCTTCAAGCATCGGACCCAAAAGTAATGCCAAAGCGACTGGAGAAAGTGGGTAATTGAACTTCAGCATAAAATACCCAATTATTCCTGCAACGTACATGGTCACAACATCCATCATATTCTGCTGAATTGAGAAGGAACCTACTGTTGCAAGTACTACAATGATGATAGCAAGAACTTGTTTCGGAATAACAAGTATCTTTCCTGCAAATCGACAAAAAGCCCACCCTACAAAAAACAGCATGATGTTGATAATTGCAAATCCCACTAGCAGGGTATAGACAGTCCCAGCATGTTGCGTAAACAACAGAGGGCCCGGACGTAAGCCATGTATAATCATCGCACCTAAAAATATTGCTGCTGGAGCACTGCCAGGAATACTTAACGTAAGTAATGGAATCAAGGATCCGCCAGTAACTCCATTATTGGCGGCTTCACTTGCAACTATTCCCTCTGGATTACCATTACCAAATTTTTCAGGATGCTTGCTTGCTTTCTTTGCCTCATTATAAGAGAGGAAGGATGCTATATCCGGTCCCGCTGCTGGAATAATTCCAATACCAATCCCGATCAACGAAGAACGAATTAGATTCATCCAATTGGATAGAATTTCTTTGATATCAAGTCTCAGTTTACTGACTTTTGAGGCCTTCCCTTCTTCCTTTGTGTTTTCAAGCATTTTAAAAACCTCAGGAAGACTGAACAAGCCAATCAATACAGACACTGTTTCAAAACCACCAGTAAGCATAAAATTGCCGAATGTAAATCTCGGAAACCCCAACATGGGGTCCTGCCCAACCGTTGAAATCAAAAGGGCCACAAATGCAACAAACAACCCTTTGAACATATTTCCTTCACTGAGCATCGATACTACGCTCAACCCAAATATTGCTATCATCATTTGTTCTGGTGGACCCACCTTCAGTGCAACAATTGCAAGCAGTGGAGCAAACAGAAGAAGAGCAATAGAAGAGATAAACCCTCCAAAGGCAGATGCAAAGGTTACCGTAGCCAGTGCTTCCCCACTCCTGCCTTGAGCAACCATCGCTCGACCTTCGAAGCTTGTGGGAACACTTGCAGGAGTACCCGGAATTCCTAGAAGGACTGCTGGTATAGAACCTCCGTAAACCCCTCCACAATAGACACCACTAAGCAACAACATAGCTGCCCCAGGTTCTAAGACATATGAGAAAGGGACAAAAACAGCAACACCCATCGTAGCACTGAAACCTGGAAGTGCTCCAAAAATTATCCCTATAGTCACTCCAATGAATTCAAAAAGGAGATTTTCCAGAGTAAAAACGCCTTGGATTCCTAACATTATATTTTCTAGCATTATTTCTATCTCCTATAAAGAAAGAGTGAACCACTCTCCCATTGGGAGAATCACAGATAGTCCACGAGTAAACAAGAAATACATGGACAGCGTAACAACAAGGGGAAAAAGGAAGAAAAATAGATTCCTCTTTAGTTTCAGGTACCATAACCCGATGTAAATAAAGAGTACTGTAGATAAGATGTATCCAATTTTCGATAATAAAAAAAGTGAAACAGCTATCATTGCAGCAAAAACAAAAATCCTCACAGAGGCATCTTTACCAATGGGCTCTTCCTTCCCTTGTGGTAAGAAAAACAGAACAAGAGTAGTTACAATACTCGCTACCAAAAGAACAAGTGGGTATTCTTTGGCCCCTTCTGGAATTTTTGGAATCTGTGTAGCAAATGCTATGAGTACCAAGGCACTAACAAGGAGAAACACTCGATTCCCAGTAAGCTTATTCATCTCGACCTCCAAAAAAAGTGTCCCGAATAGACATGAATCCATCCGGAACACCCTTAGAAACGCATTTTTACAGCTGTGCGTCTTCAATCAATTTTTTGTAAAGAGCGTGGTTCTCTTCATAGAAAGCAGAAAACGCTTCAGCATCCATGTAATCAGCGAAAATACCAGCAGCAAGTGCTTCTTTCTGGAAATCAGGATTACTCATGACTTTTCCCATTGCAGCATCAATTGTCTGTACGACATCATCACTCAACCCTGCTGGTCCAACAATTGCTCTCCACATGGTGTGTGTGAAATCAAGACCGGATTCCATGATGGTAGGAATCTGATCAGCAAGCTGATATCGGTTTTTGCTGGAAATTGCGAGGGGTACCACATTGCCTGCCTCAATCTGAGCAAGAGCTTCACTGACAAACGGGACAGCAACCGTACAGTTCTCTCCTGCTACAGCAGTGACAGCAGCAGCACCGCCCTGGAATACCATTCTTTTAAATTCAATACCCGCTTCATTCTCTAGATTCATACGAAGGAAATCGTGACTAGTCCATGCACCACCGAGCCCAAAGGTAATTTCACCGGGGTTCTTTTTTGCTGCAGCAATCAATTCCTGCATATTGGTGATACCTGAAGATTTGGAAGCGATGACAATGTGGGGATCACTGGCATACATCGAAATCGGAGTAAATGAGGTATTATCATACTTGATACCCTCGAACAAGAGGTTATCGTTGGATTGGGTTGAGGAGAAATACCCCAAAGTATAGCCATCTGCTTTAGCATTTGCCAATTGGTTGAATCCAATTGTACCACTACCACCGCTTACATTCTGGACAATAAATTTTTGCCCCAGTTCTTCTTCAAGATATTTTGTAAGCAATCGAACAGAAATATCTGCACCACCACCTGCCCCATACGGAACAATCATTTGAATAGTCTTGGAAGGATAGGCAACAGCCTTAGTCTCACTGCTTCCATTAGCAAAAAGAACAGACCCGATTAGCACGACCGAAAGAAGTAACATTAGTCCTTTTTTCATTTTTCTCTCCTAATTATTGTATACTGTATACATACTATAACACAGCAAAATACCCTTGTCAATTTTATTTTTTTAATTAACTTCAATATATATAATTGTTTTATTAGTATAATAACCCTGCAAAAATACTAATATACTAAAAATATGAATATCTTAGTATTTTTGTATACAATTAATTGACCATCCTCCACGCATCCTGAAGCGTCCTCTTGGCATTTGCTACCACCAAGTCTGCATCCTCTCCTGCTTGGGGTTTTACCTCAAAGGAAAGGATATTCTTACCACCTTCAGCAAGGTAGCCAATATCCTTCATTTTCTGCAGGAAGGCTGCAAGGTATTCTGTGTCGTTCTCTGAACCGGGATATCCAAACCGTGGATGGTAGTCACCATAACTAGGATGGTTGGGATCACTGATGAGGGTATTTCCCACATGCACATGCTTGATGTACTGCTTTATTGGCTCAACTGCCTCATCAATACTCTCCCCGATCATGGGGATATGGGAGCAATCGATCATGATGCCAAAATTATCATATACAGGGCAGACTGCCTCGGCATATTGCCTGACCAATGATGCCGGGCCAAGCAGTGACTTCTTATCAATGGTATGGTCAAATACCTCAAGAACGACCGGCATGGACCCTTTGCTTTTTGCGTAGGCACATAGTTCATTTGTGGAGGCAATCAACGCATCAAGATAAAAAGCTTCTTTCCCTTTCTCATACCCACGTGAGAGGAACTGGAACTCCTCTGCACCCATGGCATACGCCTCATCAATCCCTTTCTTCAAAGTCTGGACTGCCTGCCTTCTCTCCTCTTCATCCAAGCTATTGATATTCAACTTCTTCGCAAAGAGCAGGGAGTGTCCACTATAAGTACAATCACAATGCGCACTCTTGATCATGGGGGGTACAGATTCATACAACGATGAGAATGGCAGACTTCCAATCTCCATAACCTGAAATGTGGGATCTACAAGAAGCTTCTTGAGAGATTCATGATAGTCTTGTTCACTATTTGAACAAGAGGGATAGGCCATAGAGACCACTATACCAAGACGACAAAATGCATGGATATCTGTATGCATTATACTTCCCCTTCCAGAATTTTCTTTACCTTCTCGCAACAAAGAAATGGGCTTGCGAGTACCGGTACACCTGCTAACTTCTCTGCCTCTTCTTGCAGATGCCCCATGGAAGCCTGGGCAAGGACAATACAGTCATACCCTTTCACCTGCTTGATCATCTCAAGCACCAGACGGTTATGTGTTTCCATGTCCCCGGCACGCATGGCGGTATAGGCTGGTTCATTGTCCTCAGCATCCACCTCTATCTCGGTTCCTGCAATGGCAGCTTCCTGCTTGAGTTTATTAATGGTGGGTTCAAGGGTGCTCATGGCGGTGGCAACTACCTTGATTTTCTTGCCAATACGAACAGCTTTCTCTGTCATTGCATCATCAATGGCAACAATAGGAACATTGATAAACGGCCTGATGAGCTGCACAGCGGGGGTGAGTGTTGAACAAGTAACGACAATGACATCGGGTTTGGTCAGTTCACAGGATTGCAGATCATTGAACAACCGCTTTCGGTTCTCCAAGGAGAAATAACCAATCTCAGCAGGATCAGAAGCGAGAAAATCATCAAGAATGTTATGAATTTTCAACTTCTGACCCACTACATTCTCCAGCAATTCTGGAAAACTCCCCAATACCGGTCGTACTGTATGGATAAGTGCAACACGTTTCATCGTAGTATCCCCTCTTTCTTTTATTTCATTTTGCAATAATAAGTCTATCACGAAGTTGAGGGATGAAAGAGAATCTCTTCCACCCCTCAAGATCAAAGTCACATGACTCGCAAGTCCTTACTCAGACTTACCGATTGACTCAAGGTAGTCAGCCTGGAACTTCATACCATACGCTCTGTAGGTATCGGTGTCCATGAAATCGGGAACCAGCTTCTGCTTCTCGATGTAGCCTTTCTGCCAAGCGTCGGTGTCGTTGACCTGCTTCATGACATTGCTCCAGTAGTTGACTGCAGCCTGACTCATGCTCTTGGGAGCAACAACAGATCTCCAGTTGGGAACCTCTACGTTCTCGTAACCGAGCTCGCTGAGGGTCGGAGCACTACCAAGGTTTCCAGGGAAACGGCTGGTGGAAAGTGCCAAAACCGGGGTGAGCTTGCCAGCTTCTACATACTGGGAAGCAGCTGCAGGCTTGGAGATCAAGAGGTCGAAGTGACCACCAAGAATTGCAGTGATAGCACCACTGGTTGCATCGTGAGCAATGTAGGAAAGCTGATCCTGGGTAACACCAAGTTCCTTGATGAGGGCAGCGTGACAAGCGATGTCATCACCCTTGGAACCACCAAGAACCAATCTCTCTCCATTGTTCAAAGCATCAATGATCTCTTCAGCACTGGTGTACTTGGAGGACTCACCGATGAAGATCAGGTGCTTGTCTACAGCCATGTGGGCAACAGGCTGGAAATTCTGGAAACGATTGCTGGTGTTCTTAACCATCGGCATCAAGTCACCACTGTTGAAGGTCAACAAGGTGTGGTCAGCCTGGACGCCAGCCTTGATGTTGGAAACAAGCAGTCTACCAACTTCACCAGCACCATCGGTCTTGTACTGAATAACAAAATTCTGTCCGTTGATCAGGTCCTCTTCGGTAGCAATGTCGGTAATCGTGCGGGTGAAGATGTCTGAACCACCACCGGGGGAGCTGGTCACATACCAGTCGACATTACGGGTAGGAACGAAGGACTTCTCTGCACCATCTGCAGCTTCAGCAGTACCGTTTGCGAAAACGGACATGCTTACCAACAAAACCAGGGCCAATACTAGAGCAATTTTTCTCATCTCTCTATCTCCTCTTTGTTTCTCGTGGGATTACTCCCACATTTTCCAATATCCAATTCCTCTTACGAGGAAATAAAAACCTTATTTCTTTCGAATGCCAGCCTTGCGGAGAATAAACTTCACCACAGGGGTCATTACGATTGCCAAGAGCGCCAACAACAAGAAGGCAGAAATCGGCTTGTCAACAAAGATTCCCAAACCACCATTGCTGATGATGAAGGCCTTACGCATATTCGATTCAAGCAGCGGGGCCAGGACGAATGACAGCAACATAGGAGCAACTCCATAGCCATTGCGGTCAAGGATGTACCCGAATAACCCAGAGAGGAACATGATGATCACACCATACATGGAGTTACTGGTACTATAGCCACCAACCACACAGACCACGGTGATGATCGGGATCAGGATCCGTACCGGGACGGTGAGGATCTTGATCAGGAAGGGAATAACCCCAAGGGAAATGAACAGGGTGAGCAAGTTTGCAAGGAACAAGCTTGCGATCAAGCCCCATGCAAAGTCAGGATTGCTGGAGAAAAGCAGTGGTCCAGGATTCAGACCCCACATCATCAACCCACCAAGCAAGACTGCACCGGTACCACTACCTGGGATACCCAAGGCAAGCAAGGGAGCAAAGGACCCAGCGGCGGCGGCGTTGTTTGCTGCCTCACAGCTAGCGATTCCCTCAATTGCACCGCTGCCAAGCGGCTCTTCGCTCTTGAAGGCTTTCTGTGCTGCATAGCCAAGGAATGCTCCAGTTGTCGCACCAGCTCCGGGAAGCACACCAACAAAGGTTCCCATGAAGCCGCTGCGGATAGCGGGAGGAACAAGGCGACGAACATCATGGAGGGTCAACATCGATCCCTTGATCGTCAGCTTCTGTGTAAGATTGATATCAACCTTCTTGTTTCGCTCCGCCATCAATTTAAGCACCTGGCTGAAACCGACTGCTCCAATGACGAACGGTGTAAAAGGAATGCCCCCTAGCAGATACATGTTGCCGAAGTCGTAACGGGGGCTTCCTGTAAGCGTATCCATACCCATTGTTGCCAGCAGGATACCAACCAAGGTCAAAACAACGCCCTTGGTCGGACTCTCCCCTACCAGCCAGCCGATGGAAGTCATCGCAACCAACAAGAGAGAAGTCATCTCAGCAGGACCAAACTTGAGGCCGAGCTCTGCAAGCGCAGGTCCCATGAAGGTAAGGATGATCATACCAATAAAACCACCGATGAAGGAGGAAAGATTGGAAGTGAACAGAGCCTGACCAGGCCTATTGCGCTTGGTTGCCATCGGATACCCATCAAGGGCGGTCATGACAGCAGGAGAGTCTCCAGGGATATTCAGGAGGATTGCACTGAACGATCCACCATACATGTTGGAATAATAGAGTGCTCCAAGCATGATGATTGCGGTGGTTGGATTGAACTTATAGGTAAGGGGAAGCAGCAAGGCAACCCCTGCGAGGGAACCGATACCAGGCATTGCACCGACCACAAGGCCGAGTACAGCACCAAGCATGGTAACCATAACATTCTGAAAGGTAAGGACTACTGAAAAGCCCATGAATAGCATTTCTAGATTTTCCATTGCATGCTCCTCAGTACGCGATCCAGTTGTAGATGATTCCCTTCGGGAAGGGAACTCCGAGCCACATGACGAAGGCTCCGATTACAATGGCCATGATGACAGCCAACCCGATAAGGGTTGTCTTCCAACTATACTTTTCGTACCACTTGAGCCAAAGAATGACAAAGAGTGCAAGGCTGGGGATCATTCCAATAACCAGAGTGGCAAGCATGATGGCAATCACGCCAAAAGCAGGAAACCAGCTCTCAATCGGATAGGTGGTCTTCTCTTCCTTGAATGAGCCCAGGAATGCAATGAAGCTCAAAGCTAGCAAAGCAAATCCAATGAGAGTGGGGAAAAAACCTGGAAGCGGTCCCCTGAGCTCATGCCAAAAGCCGTACTTGGTGATCCCGAGATAGATGAAAAGAGCAGCTATCACTGCTGTGATTACAGGAATCACCATCTGACTCGTAACCTTTTTCAATTGCATATATTCCTCTCTCCTTACGCTTGCTGACGCAGGTGGTTGGCCATACGGGAGGCCATCTTCACTGCATTCTCAAAAGCGCTGGTTTTCACAACACCGGTTCCGGCAATATCATAGGCCGTACCATGAGCACAGGTAACGATAGGGGCAGGGAGGCCTCCGGCAATGGTGATGCCTTCATCAAATCCCCTGAGTTTCAGGGCGATCTGTCCCTGGTCATGGTACATGGTCACTACCCCGTCAAAATCACCGCGGAAGGCCTTGATAAAGGTGATGTCACTTGGATAGGGCCCTGTTGCATCTATTCCCATCTCTCTTGCTTTCTCAATAGCTGGGATGATTACATCAATCTCTTCACGTCCACAGAGGCCATTTTCTCCAGCGTGGGGATTCAGTGCAGCAAGAGCAAGTCGTGGCTTTGTGATGCCACTGTTCTTCAAGGATGCGTTGGCAAGGCGTACTGCACGCAGGATGCTCTCTACCGTCAAGTTCTTGCTTACCTCGCTGATGGGAATATGACTGGTGGTTCGGGTAGTCCAGAGGTCACCCAACACATTGATCTCCCCGAAAGGTTCCGTATGGCTGAATAACTGGGCGAGTAAGTGGTGTTCACTCTCCACCTTGCTTCCTGCCTGCTTGAGCCCTGCTTTATGGAAAGGAGCGAAGCAGAAACCTTCAATCTTCTTCTCTTTATACAAGGAAACACCAAGCTCCAGGGCATGAAGGTTTGCCTTGCCTGCCTCAGTGGTCAGGGTACCAAACTTCACGACTTCAGGGTCCTGATCTTTCTGGTCAAGGATTGGAAGACCCTTGCTCCAGTCAGCTTCATCCACATTGTCAATCACCTGCAAGGGGACAGAGGAACCAATTACCGAGAAGGCACGCTCGAGTATACGTACATCACCAATAACCACTGGTTTACAATACTGTTCAAAAAATTTACCAACAGCCAGCTTGGCTATGATCTCAGGTCCGACTCCGGCTCCGTCTCCGATTAAAAGTCCCAATACAGGTTTATCGTTCATGGATTACTCCTCTTCATTCTTGCAGTGAGCAACGATGCTCGTCACTCCGGCAATAGAGGTAGCAACTAACGTGCCAAGTTTACAATCTATTGTATACAATCTTTTATATTATTGATGTTTGTATACATATATTTTCTACTGAAGTAACCAAATATGAAAAATTCAAACAGTTTCCTAAAAATTTTTAAGACTTTTTTAACATGTTTCAATGTTACATGGCTAATGTTTCATGTTTCATTTGAAACACGAGTGAAACATATTTACGTTGTTTCAAATCGGGAGAACTTCCTCCAGAGCGTCGTCCTGCTTATACCGACCTCCTTGGCGAATTCCTCACGAGTCAAACCACTGGAGAGGAACTGATCATACAGCTCGTGATCGGAGCATTTTTTCTTTTTAGACTTTGGTCTTTGTGTTTCCTTGGCATCTAGATACAAGCCGGTGGACCCGATATCGAGTTGCTCTATCTCGCGGAAACCAACCTGGTCGGAGGTATGAAGAATGGCAAGACGTTCTGCAGCATTGCGCAGCTCGCGGATGTTCCCGGGCCAGTAGAACTGTTCAAGCACTTCAAGTGCGTCTGTATTGATGTTGATCCCGGTCAGTCCATGCCGCTCGCAGTATTGCGTGACAAAATGGGAGAACAACAACCCGATATCCTCAGGACGATCACGTAAAGGAATCAACATCAGGCTCAACAGACTGATACGATAGAAGAGGTCAAGACGGAACGACCCATCCTGTACTTTCTGCAGGATATTGCTGTTTGCGGCACTGATGACTCTCACATCTACAGGGACAACCATGTCGGCCCCTACTCGGCGAACCTCACGCTCCTGAAGGACACGAAGCAGTTTCGCCTGCACGACTATCGGCATTTCTGCAATTTCATCGAGAAAGATGGTGCCCTTGTGAGCCAATTCAAACAATCCCGGTTTTCCTCCCTTGCTTGCACCAGTGAAGGCTCCCTCGGCGTATCCGAACAACTCACTCTCCAGCAGTTGTTCAGGAAGTGCAGCACAGTTCACCGCAACAAAGGGTTGTGAGGCACGGGGTGATGCATTGTGTATGCTTTGGGCAAACAACTCCTTTCCAGTTCCTGTCTCACCAAGCAGAAGTACGGCACCTGGGACCTGGCTGAACCTTCTGGCTTTCTCCACCAGAGCAATCATCTGGGCATTCTGTGTCACAATATTGGAGAAGGTGTACTTGGCGACCAAGCCCTTTCTGCTCAACTCCGTCCTGATCATATGCTCTGTCTGCTGGATTGCCTCTGTATTCTGGAATGTGAAGAGGAAGCCTGATGTCTCTTCATCCATGCTGATCGGTTGCTGGGTCACCAAGAACTGCTTGCCTGCAATCGGCACGAGTATCTCTTTCTTCCCTGCCTTCAAGGTAAGATCCCACTTCCCTCCTTGATATACTTCCATCAACTGCTTTCCCAACAGGGATGTAGTACCAAAGAGTTGCTCAGCTTGCCTGTTGGCTGCAATGATGGTTGCACTGCTGTTGATCGCAAGCAGTGCATATGCAGCATTGTTGAGCAGTGTCCCTAGCAGATTTCCCCTTGTCTGCGCACGCTCGAGAGAGCGAGCGGCTGCAACGGCTTCCGCTACTGCATGAACAACTGCCTGATAGCCACTCTTTACATGCACATGGGCAAACTGTTGCTCCTCACATAAACGGCACATCGTGAGTCCACCCACAAAGATGGTGCAACCCTTTCTTGCAAGGTGCTCCAGTCCGATTTTCACGTCTTTCTCATCGGTTACCTGGAAGATGGTTACAGGCTGCCCGACCAAGGTGCTGATCAACTCCTGGTCACAAAGCTGTTCATTCGTGACTACCCCGATATGGGCTGTACTGTTCACTTTCTTGGCTTTGGCTAGCGCACTGAGTAAATCCGCGCTACTGAGTGCGATGGGCACAACATGCACCGACGGTTTTTGGTGAGCAATTGCCTGTGCAGTTATTCCACGAGCTACAATGATATCAGCAGCAAGAGGTACGATCTTCTGTGGATCGCTTCCATAGATATGGGTGGTACGCACTTCAATCGTATCCAGGTCATAACTCTGGATGACTTGATCGAATGCTTCTTGCAATTCTTGGTAGGGAACAACAATCAAAATCTTTATCAATGTGACACCTCAAAGAGAGTGTATCATAAGCGGTTCTCTTTACAAAGCCGGCCCGCCCTTGGTATTGTCCGGCTATGAACATACTCCAATACCTATTATTAGCCTTATTAGTCCTCGTTACTGCAGCAAACCTCTATGCACTGACCATCGGCAAGAAGAATCGAAACCGAGCAGCAGCAAACTACCGTCTTACCCTACAGAAGCTGGGCGTGAGAACCAATGAGCTGATGAAAGAGTACGGGTACGATTTTGATGACAGACATGGGTACATCAATGATATCGGGGATGGAATCCTGCTCTGTTTCGACACCAAGAAGCAGGTGGTGGGAATCACCTTGGCTGATGAGTTCTACCATTTCCCGTATGCAGACTTTGTTTCCTGCAAACAAAACTACGAGACGCTGGAGAACAAACTCTCCAACATCTCGGTTGCAATTGAGACAAATGATGCAATCATCACCCTGGTATTCGGCTCCAAAGCATGGAGGAGAAAATCCTATCTCGGAAAGTTTCTGCTCCAGGACTCCAAGGAGTTCTGCACCATCCTTGAAAGCCACTGCTCTGTGAACGAACAGCAATAGCCTATGTTGCGCTCTGGTCTACGATATGTACATCTATCTGGTTGAAAGGAACTGAGATTCCAACCTCATCGAGACAGTCAACAATCTCGCCCTGGAAGCGCCAGTAGACCTTCCAATAGTCTTCAGGTTTCGTCCAAGGGCGAACCGCGAAGTCTATGGAGGAAGCAGCAAGGGTATTCACCTCTACCATGGGAGCTGGATCGCTAAGAATCTCACTGTAGGAATTAATGATCTTCCAAATGGTATCCTTTGCCAACTGTATGTTGGTCCCATATGCGACACTGACTGTAAGGCCAAGTCTCCTCCGGTCGACATTGGAGTAGTTCACAATGGGGCTGTTCCAGACAAGCTTGTTTGAGATGGTAATCTTACGGTTGTCAGGTGTGGAGAGTATGACACAGATCATGTCCATATCACTCACCGTACCACTGAACGATCCGGTTTCAATATAATCACCAATCCTAAACGGGGCATTGATGACTATCATCACACCACTGAGCAGGTTCCCAATGGTATCCTGGAATGCAAACCCAAGGACAACACCAGTAATGCCAAGGCCGGCAAGCACGGGGCCCATATCAAGGCCAAGTCGGCCAAGGAATGCTATGATGAGGAAGATCCACCCTATGACATTGACCAGCTTCAAGATAAACCGAGCCATCAGGTCATTTATCTTCTTGGAACGGTCAAGCACGCGTTTAAGCATCCGGGAAATGCCTATGATCACCAGCTTTCCGATGAGCACAATGAGTAATCCAATCGCGACATTCACCAAGAATTCAACCGGACCGATTTGAATCCAGCTATCAATCTTCTCAACAAAGCGGCCAAAGGCGGAATTTTCAGCAACGGCTTCACTGTTAAGTGCCATGAAATTTGCAATCATAATTCTACTTCCTTATACAAATATTATATAAAACACTACCATCGGTAGAGAAAAAAAACAAGGTGAAGAAAAATATCTCTTCACCTTGCATGATAAGTAATTAATTACTCGCTATTATGTAGACAAAAGAGCATGCAGACGTTTCGCAAACCCTACAGGATCCTTGGGCATGACACCTTCAGCAAGCAGAGCCTGATCCAGCAATACTGAGCTCAGCTGCTCAATATACTCTTCATTATCGCTGCTCTCAATCTTCTTGACCATCGGATCTTCCACATTGATCTCAAGGATCGGCTTTGCTTCTTCAAAGTCTGTCTGTCCCATACTCTTGAGAATCTGCTGCATCTGTACTGATGGGTCATTCTCATCAACCACCACGACTGCAGGGGAGTCTGCGAGACGGGAAGAGGCAACGACATCCTTTACCTTGTCTCCAAGGGCTTTCTTGACCTTCTTGATGAGGGCTTTAGCCTCCTTGGAGTCTTTCTTCTTGTCCTCGCCTTCTTCCTTCAGGTCATCAACAGCACCACTCTTGTTGATTGCTTTCAGAGGCAGTTCCTTGTAGGTACCGATCGAGCCGACCACGATATCATCAATATCGTCGCTCATGATGAGCACTTCATACCCCTTCTTCCTATACGCTTCAAGCAAGGGGCTTGCCTTGAGGGTCTCTTCCTTTCCACCAGCGATATAGTAGATTGATTTCTGGTCACTCTTCATCCTCTCCTTGTAGGAGGCGAGGCTTACATAGCCATCCTCCGTGGAGGACTTGAAACGAACCAGTTCAAGCAATGCATCCCGGTTGGCATAATCAGAATACAAACCTTCCTTAAGGGGGCGGTTGTACTGCTCAATGAACTTTGTGTAAAGGTCAGGGTTCTGTTCGCTGATCTTCTGGAACTCACCAAGCAACTTCTTCACAGATGCGGTTCTAATTGCATTCATTACACGATTCTGTTGTAGAATCTCGCGGCTGACGTTGAGAGGAAGATCCTCACTGTCGATAACGCCACGTACAAAGCGAAGATAGGATGGAAGCAACTCTTTGTCATCATCGGTGATGTAGACTCGCTTCACATAGAGCTTCACACCCGGCTTGTAATCTGCATAATACATGTCAAACGGCGCTTTGCTTGGGATGAAGAAGAGTGTGATGTACTCTGTTGCACCTTCGGCGCGGGTATGCAGGTAGAACAAGGGGTCTTCACTATCATAGCTGCTCTGCTTGTAGAACTCCTTGTACTCTTCATCGGTCAGCTCGCTCTTGCTGCGTCTCCACAGGGCTGATGAACTGTTGATCTGCTCAACCTTGTGTTCGACCTTCTTCAGTGGATTGCCTTCATCATCCTTCTTCTTGTCGTCGTAGGATGTCTGGTCGTATGAGAGGAAAATGGGATAGGCAATATGGTCGCTGTATTTTTTCACCAGCTGCTCAATCTGCCATCGGTTGGCATATTCACTGCCTTCCTCGTTCAGGTAAAGGATGATGGTCGTACCTTGGCTTTCGCGCTCTGCTTCATCAAGGGTATAACTTCCCTTACCGGTGCTGCTCCACTTCCAAGCCTGCTCCTCACCAGCCTTTCGACTGACTACCTCTACCTTTTTTGCAACCATGAAGGCACTGTAGAAACCTACACCAAACTGGCCGATGAGGTTGCTGTCCTTCTTCTGCTCCTCGGTAAGGGATGCGAGGAACTTCTTGGTTCCACTCGATGCAATGGTACCCAGGTTGTCTGCCAAGTCGTCATGACCCATGCCAAGACCGTTGTCACTGATGGTGAGTGTGCGGTCTTCACCTTCCTCAGTAAAGGAGATGTCGATGCGTGGCTCAAAGGCTAGATCCTTGAGCTTGTCATCGGTAAGGGTGAGATACTTAAGTTTGTCCAGTGCATCGGATGAGTTGGATACCAGCTCGCGGAGAAAGATTTCCTTGTGGGAATAGAGCGAGTGGATGATCAGATGCAATAGCTCTGATACTTCAGTTTTGAACTTCTTTTGTTCCATCTTCGTATGATACCTCCAAAGGGATATAGGCAAACATACTGATTTTTCAAACCAACGGCAATTGTTCCTTAACAAAAACGCATAGGTGGGCTATGCTTGGGCATGCAGTTTTCCACCCCAAGCTCAGCCAGGACGATCAATCGTCTGAGAGTTCTCAATCTGCTTGCCCGTGAGGGTGAGTTCAGTCGCTCTGATATCGCACGCCGCCTAACCCTGAACAAGCCATCCACCAGTGAGATTGTAGAGCAGTTGCTCCAGGAAGGGCTTGTTGAAGAGAAAGGAAAGACCAAGACGGCCAATGGCAGGAGACCCACATCCCTTACCTTGCAACATGGTTCCAGACTGGTCCTGGGAGTGGAACTGGGCAGCAAGAATACCTGTTTCACCCTTACAGATCTCCTGGGGAATGTGCTGAGATTTGAGCGAATTCCAACCCCGATCAAACCTGATGCGAAGGAACATGGCCTTACCGTCATCAAGGCGTGTCTGAAAATGAGACGAATTACCAAGGCCCCTATTGCAGGCATCACGGTGGCAACAAGTGCACAAATCAGTGAAGATGGTCTTTCCATACTCCGCCATGACCACTGGTCGTGGGAGAACGTCCCACTTGCTAAAGCCATTAGTGAATACACACAGACTCCTGCAATCCTGGTGCATTCAGTGAGGGCTATGGTGGAGGCTGAACAGTGGTTTGCCGATGAAGATGAAAAGTCGTTCCTTTATGTCAATTGGGGAGAACATATCAGCGGCGCATTGGTGCAAGACAATACCATAGTAGGCGAGAAGAGCAGATTCGGACACCTTCCGGTTCGGCAGACAGGTTTGTGCCGGTGTGGAGGGATTGGATGCCTCGAGACCGTAGCTGCAGGGTGGGCACTCAGTGAACGATTTGCAGGCAAGACAGTCAAGGAACTGGCACAAAGGGAAGATCCTGAAGTAGTTCAAGCTCTGCAAGAAGCTGCAGAAGCCATGGGAATGGCACTCACAGCTGCCAGTGCTATGACCGGCTGTAATAAGATTATTCTGGGTGGAGGAATCTCCAATCTCCCAGATCACTACCTTTCAGTACTCCAGAAGTATTATCACCAGCATACCCACCACAGTCTTGCCCACATACCTGTGGTACGCTCCCAGCTCAAGGACCGCAGCGCTGTGCTGGGAAGCGTGGCTGTTGGATTGGACCGATGGATTTTCCAGAGAAGAATGTTGCAGACGATGCAAGGGCTTTAAGCAAGTAAAACCGCTACCCAGATGGGTAGCGGCAACCTCCTTGAGAACCCTAGGACTCCTCTCCTAAGGGTACGTGTCTATCCGCTGGAAACATCGGTCTAGACTCGAGCAACGACACTCATGATTATTGCATGGTTTTCTCGCACTGTAAAACATTAATTTTGCTATTTTGTAACTATTTTACCAATTGGTTGATTAACCAGCCAAACTTCACAACAATCGAGAGTTACAAGGGGCTCAGCTTCCTTCGGTATAATTAATGGAGAAAGAACCGGAATAGTTGCCTGCGCTAAACACATCAGCTGCTCGTTTCCTGATTCTGATGGTAAGTTTTCCGATAGGTACATCATCTTGGGCACCTACAGGGAACCTGGTATTAAAGGTATTTCCGTTCTCCACACTGGTGAAGAAACTTTCGCTTTCAAGCTCCAGTGTTGTCCTGAGTCTATTCAATGTATCCAGCTCAAGATCTGTAATCGAAAAAATCAACTTTCCGACGGTAGCCTCTGCAAGGTGGGAGGAGAATTTGAAATAGAGAGATTGAGTCAATTCCCACTCCTCAAGATTCGGGAACTCAAAACTGAGCATTGCATCCTCACCTGAGAGCTCCTCACCTGCCTCATTGTAGATAGCAATTCTCAGATCCCTTGGTTCGATGACACCCTGCATATATACGGTGGCAGAAGGAAACCGCGGAGAATCTTCCGCTGCCAAGGGCAACACAAAGAAGAGGAGTATACATGCCAAGAGAACTTTCTTCATATCCATCTCCCAATACCATCGAACTATACGTATAGTACCAGCTACCATTCCCGCTGAAAAGAGGGGGAAAGAAAAAGCTGTGCAGGTTACTGCACAGCCTTGTTCATGTGAAGCAAATAAATTGATTAACTCACCGTTGCAACTGAAATGGTAACCGTTGAAATATATTCACCAGGAGCAGCATCATCATTTACATACTGAAGGGTATCAGTAATGCTATCATCATCAGAAATATCATAACCTAAGTGATCATCCCCATCTGCCTTCATCGGTTTAATAGTAACAATTGCTTGGCCTTGCAAACCGGATTGTGCAGAGGTGAGAAGCGTGTAAACTCCACTGGTTGGATCTGGTGAGTTTGTTCCTACCATTACATCTCCAATTTTTATTCGGATATCAGTATTTGATTGAAGAATGAAGTCTCCAACACTCATTTCGAATTTGATGGGAGTAGTAACAACATCCATGTTCGTCTTATAGCCATAAGTGAAAACAGGGTCTGTGGTAAATGCGTTCTCGATGGTTTTGGTCGCTGCATACACTCCAGGTGAACCGGATTCGATAAATCCATGATCAAGGTAATCTCCAACAATAGCCTTCAATGTTGCAGTAACATCATCAACTGTATTCAAGTCAAGGGCAAAAACCCCACTCATTGCAATAACCAGCACCAGTGCAAGTGCAATAGCCTTTTTATTCATATCTAAATCTCCTCCGGATGATTATTCCTCTATCCTTTGTACAAATAGCCTACTACTGAGTAAGACTTATGTCAATATTAGAATATATTTATTTATAATATTTTAGTAATTATTTCTATTAAGGATTTTATTTACTTATTATATATTGTTTTATAAGATTTTAAACTTATAACGTAAGTTGTATACATTCTTGTTCTTTATAGCTATACACAAGTAACAAGGTGACTTGAAGCATTGTATGTATTAGATATATATTATACATCTGTCATATCTTTGTTTTATGAAACTACTGCAGAAAATACAAAACTGCCCAATTGGGCAGCCATACTCTTTAAAAGACTGATATTTACGTATCTGATCTGATGTCGATTGCGACCGTTGCCTCATACTGGCCTGATGGAGCGCTTTCAATCTGACTCTGGTCTGCAATGATGGTCAGGATATAGGAAGTTAACCCCATCCCTTGCGATCCTGGGGTGAATTGAATGAGTTCATACTCTCCCCCACCGACAGGGGTGATTTCCTGTTCACCAACCAATATCTTCTGGATAGCAACTTGGGCAGAGGTGCTGGCATTCTTCAGCTCAAAGGGAGTCACTGTTGCATAGACTTCAAACGGTCTGGCAATATTGGTCTGGATTGCATAATAGAAGGTAGCACCATCCTCATTGAATGCATCGGAAACCGTCAACGCAGGAATGATGTTGGTGCTCTCACTGCTGGAGAGAAATCCATGAGTCAGTAATTCGGGAACTGTTGTAGTAAGAGAGATCGTAACGCGCGCAGGCTGACTAGGCTCCTCCGCAAAGAGGGCCAAAGGAAAGGACAGCAATACCAGCAGTACACATATCCATTTCATACAACCAATTCTCCCATATATTCAGTATCCACGTCTAAACTATACAGCGAGAAAAAAACGTATGTCAATGGATATAGTAATTCATTGCAATTTGTACAGAGTATTGAAATATGATTTCATATATTTTATTTTGTCATATGTAAATATAAGGGACCCAACTTATGACATGCTAAGCAATGTCCTCTAAATTTGGATTATTGCAGATATTTTTTCTAACTTCTCTCATCGCATTTCCTATGTCAGAATGGTAGAAGTTCACAAAGTAATACTTATATGGTTTTTGTACACAATTATTATAATTTATTACTATATTACTGGAATGCATAGGTTTATGTTAGAATTATTTACTTAGAACCCTTTAACAAACTTATAACATATACCATTGCTTTTCCCACAATAATAGCGTATATATTGATAGAAGCCTTCGTGCATTGCACGAAGTATCCTTAAAACTGTACATCGCAAAACGTTTGCAACAAGGAAGCAAGAGTATGAACGGCAATCCAATGTCAGGACAAGAGACGAAATCTACAACAATCGCCAACAAGCTTGAGGAAGAGATTCTCTCGAAGAAGTACCAAGCAGGAGAAAACCTGCCAAGCCAGCATGAGCTGGCCGCCCAATTCAATGCCTCGAGCAGAAGCGTACGAGAAGCCTTCAAGAATCTTGAAGCAAAAGGCTTGATAAAAGTACGCCAAGGCAAGAAAGCAGTAGTGCAGAGCAATAGCCTCGACCAATTTGTGGAGTCACTATCTGCCTCCATGATGAACAAGCATACCCCTGATAAGAAACTCCTCACCGACCTGATGCAGGTAAGAACCACCATTGAAGTTTCCGCAACCAGAGAGCTGAGCCGCGATCCAAACCGTATGCTTATCGTACGCTCACTCGACAGAGCATGCACTCGCATGGAGCATCTGTTGCCAAGTCTGGAGGGAGGAAAGGACACAGAACTACTGAAACAGTTCAAATCTACTGAATTCGATTTTCATGCTGCACTGATCAAGTCGAACGACAACATCATCCTCAGCAGTATTTATGAGAACCTGGCTCCCCAACTCTACTCCGCCTTGGATAGACTTCCGGAGACCTACAGTGAACAAAGAAAAAAAGTGAATGAGTACCGCTACCTGGTGGATGCTCTTGAGAATGGTCAGACTGACCTGGCTGTTGCCTTGACCTTGGTTAACCTTACCAATATCAAGGACAAGTTTGAGACGTTGGACCTGTAGAGGCATTGGAACATATGAGAGACTGTCGTGCTTGCAACCCTGCAGAACGGCAGTTTTTTTTGTAGTTAAAACCTTGTTTGATTTGTAATTTGACACATATCATTATATATGAAAAAATTACTCAGAGGTGCATATGTATATAGCATTAATTAACGTACATGGACTTGTTCGCAGCGACAATATTGAAATGGGAAGAGATGCCGACACTGGTGGACAAACCCGGTATGTCGTCGACCTCGTCAAGGAACTCTCTTCAAGAGAGGATGTAGAGGTGGACCTGTTCACCCGTCTGATCAAGGACTCCAGAACCAATGAGGATTACCGAAAGAGCATTGAGCAGATAGGCGAACATGCGCGTATCGTCCGCCTTACATGCGGAGGGACAAAATACCTCCGAAAAGAGCTCCTATGGCCATATCTGGATGAGTATGTAGACAACTTGATCTCCTTTTTCCGTACACAAAAGAGAACCCCGGACATCATTCACGCCCACTATGCTGATGCTGGTTATGTAGCAACGGAATTGGCTGCCTACTTCCAGATACCGCTGGTCTTTACCGGCCACTCAATGGGACGCAACAAGCTTGAGTATCTCCAAAGCCAAGGAGTGAGTGAGGATAAACTCAACCAGTATTATCATATCCACACCCGTATTGAGCAGGAAGAGAGGACAATGCGTCATGCTTCCCTGGTCATTACAAGCACCAATTACGAGAAGAATGTGCTCTATAAGCCCTATGAATCACAAGATCTCTCCAAGATGGAGGTCATCCCCCCAGGTCTCGATCTGGATACATTCTTCCCCTATTACCATTATGAGATCCAGGACCCATCCATCACTGAGGAGATGAAGCTTGCCCAATACTCCATGGTAAAGGAACTACAACGCTTCCTCACCAATATGGACAAACCCTTCATCCTTGCCCTTTGCAGGCCTGAGGCAAGAAAGAACATTGACCTGTTGATTGATGTCTACGGCAAGAGCAAGGAGCTGCAGGCAATTGCAAACCTGGTCATTGTTGCCGGTATCAGAGATGACATTACCAAGATGGAGGAAGGAGAGAAACAGGTCCTCACAGACATGCTGTTGCTTATGGACCGTTATGACCTCTATGGAAAGATGGCGATTCCCAAACACCATAATCCCCAGCGGGATGTACCGGAAATCTATCGCTTGGCTGCAATGAAACGGGGAATTTTTGTAAGCACCGCCGCTCTTGAGAATTTTGGACTTACCTTCATTGAAGCCTCGGCGGTAGGACTTCCCTATGTCGGGACAGACAAGGGAGGAGTGAGAGACATATACGAGAACTGCGAAAGCGGTATCCTGGTCGACATCTCCAACAGGAAGGCAATCGAGGAAATTCTCTATAACCTGCTGACTGACACAGAGCAGTGGCAGAAGCTCTCAGAGAACGGCGTACAGCGCATCCGACAGGTATACAACTGGACAGCACATGCCGACACCTACTTGGGCCATCTCAAGACAGTTCTCAAGAACAAGAAGAAACAACCGGCTCTTGCAACCAGGATGGGATCGATCGAACACCTTCTGGTCTGCGATATCGACAATACGTTGACCGGAGACAAAGCAGCTGCCGATGAGCTGGCAAAAGTCCTTAACGAGCATCATGACCGTATTGGATTTGCCATTGCCACCGGGAGAAGTTTTGAGTCAGCACAAGAGATTCTCAAGAGCTACTCATTCCCTACACCGGATATCTTGATCACCGCAGTCGGCAGCGAGATCCACTACGGCTCGAAGGATATCCCGGACAAAGGTTGGTCACACTACATCCGCAGAAGATGGAAACCTGAGGTAATCAGGGAAGTTCTCGCCACATTCCCTGAGCTTGAGATCCAGGAAGAGGAAGGAACGCAGCGAAGGTACAAGATCAGCTACAATATCAAGAAAGGCAGTGAGATCCCCAGCTTGATGGAGAGAATCAGGACGGCCCTGACAGAGGCAAGGAGTATGCAACATCTTGTGCTCAGCCATGATACCTATCTCGATATCCTTCCCTACCGAGCAAGCAAGGGGGATGCCATCCACTACCTGGCTTGGAAGTGGGGAATTGAAGCCAATAGAGTTCTTACAGCCGGAGACTCCGGGAACGATCGTGATATGTTCTCCAATCCTCTCAGATCGATCATTGTGGCAAACCACGAGGAATCGTTGAACACTGTCAGAAAGTCAAAACGTGTGTTTTTTGCCACAAAGAATTCGGCAGCAGGAGTATTGGAAGGATTGTACCATTTCAAGGTTATTGAAGAGTAATTCCACGCAATCTCATGTTTTAGAAGGTCCTTCTTTGGAAGGACCTTCTTACATGTGTATGTCAAAGGTGCGTAACAACTCTCACAATCTTATGTCTTATGTTTATGATTTAACAGGAAATAGAAATAAGTAAATCCAACTAATGTCATCAATAAAATAATTGATATATAGGTATTGCAAACAATTACAGATTACTGTATAGTAAACCCAAGTTATAACTTAGTACGTATGACATCTTTCATACTTACAACATGGATAAGGAAGTCGAAATGGAATATATAGCCCAGACAAAGACAGCAAGAGTTGCTGCCGCCTTGGAAGAGATGATTCTTGATAAACGAATCAAAAGTGGCTCGTTCCTCCCTTCCCAACAGATGCTTGCCCAGAAGTTCAACACTTCAAGCCGTCCGATCAGGGAGGCTCTGAAACTTCTTGAAGCAAAGGGCTTGGTGGTTATTATGCAGGGGCGGAGAGCCCAGGTAAGAAGCAACAGTCTAAACCAATACGTGGAGTCAATATCCACATCAATCGTCAACAGCAAGATCAGTCATGCAAAGCTGATGCGCAACCTGATGCAGGTAAGGATTACCGTTGCCACCAGTGCAGCAAGAGAGTTTACACGTCTGGAAAACAGGGAGGAGTATCTGGCTCAGCTGTGGAGTGCAAGCCATAGGATGGAAGCTGCAGTTCCCTTGATACTCCACAAGGATGCACAGGCGTTGAAGAACTTCAACAATGCTGAAGCAGAGTTTCATCGTACCCTAGTCTACGCAAACGGGAACCAGATTCTCTCCACCATCTACAGCAATCTCTCACCCATGCTCGACACTGCCATGACCTCGATCAAATTCACCCCATCACAGATGGAGAAGCGCTCAAAGGATTACACGTATCTTTGTGAAGCTCTCCAGAATGGACAGACAGATCTGGCTGTGGCTTTGGTACTGGTAACACTGACCACCCTGGAGAAGAAGGTCATGGACCACTATCCTGATGAAGATGCAATCGCCTCCTATGCATAAATATCCCTGTCTTTGGCAAAACACCTCCACTATGCTATAGTCGCCGTGGAGGATTTTTATGGAAGAGATCATACGCCTCGAACATGCCACGGTACGACGGCAGGGCACCGCAATTCTGGATGATGTCTCATTCTCTGTGTTCAACAATGAACACGTGGCCATCATAGGACCAAATGGTGCAGGTAAAAGCACCTTGGTGCAGGTTATCAGTGAAGAAATCCATCCGCTGTACAGTGAGCAGACAAGGCGAATCCTCTTCGGGAAAGAGCGTTGGCAAGTCCTGCAACTACGCCAGCATATGGGCATTGTAAGCCAGACAATCCAGTATCTGTGCAATTCCACGTATCGGGCTTGGGAAATAGCCATATCTGGGTTTTTCAGTTCCATCGGACTTGATTTCCACCACCAAATTACCCAAGAACAGATTGAAATCGTGGAAGCTGTTATGCGTCGCTATGGCGTATGGCATCTGAAGGACAAACAGATGAATCGGCTCTCCAGCGGGGAGGCAAGAAGGATTCTTCTCTGTCGCGCAAGCGTACATGACCCTCAGGTGATGCTCCTTGATGAGGCCGTCTCAAACCTGGACTTTCCCAGCCGTCATCAATACAGGGAGACCCTGGAAGCCCTCGATCAGGCAGGCAAGACCATCATCCTGGCAACTCATGAGCTAAGCGAGATCATCCCTGCAATCAGGAGAATCGTGGTCATGAAAGAGGGAAAAATCGTTGCAGACGGAGAAAAGAAAGATATTCTGAGAGAGGACTTGCTCTCTGATGTATATGGAGCAAACGTCTTTGTTGATGAGCGTAACGGCCTCTACACTGCCTGGTGTTGAAGCATTTTTCCCACGAACAGGGCTTTGTGTAGTATAGTTAAGGTAAGAACAAAACAAGTGAGGTCTACACATGAAGCGTTGTTCCATCATAATTCATAGCGTAAGTGGCAATTGCTATATTATCGGGTCCTATCTGAAGGAACTCATGGCTGAACGAAATATCGATGCACGCCTCTACCGGGTTGATGACCCTGATCTGCATATCTGGGCGAACACACAAGAGACTACCAACGACTACTACGAGGATATTCTCGCCCTTCCTATTGTCAGTACGTCGACACTGCTCAAGAGTGATATGATCATTCTAGGCAGCCCGACAAGATTTGGAAATATTTCAGCAGAGATGAAGACCTTCCTGGATACTACGCTCTCCCTAAGCAAGGACAAGAGTCTGGAAACAAAGTTCTTTGCCTGCTTCACCAGTTGCTCAAACTCAACCTGTGAAGGTGCACACACCCTTACAGCCATGATCTATTGGGCACAGTCAATGGGAATGCTCCATATCCCGTTTGGTGTGCATGACGAACTGGATTTCTGTGACCAGCCAGTTTCAGGAATCGTCCACCTTGCAGGAAAGGAAGGAGCCATTCGCCCAAGCGATCGTCTTGGCAAGGAGATGGAGGTATACGCTGACACGCTCAGTGCCTACATACAAGAGTAAGAAATCGAGTTGAGGGAAGCAGAAATGCTTCCCTCTCTTCTTTAATTCTTGGAGAAGAAGTATCGAATCCAATTAACCCAACGCACTAACCGGCCCCGTCCATAGCGGGTCTTGTAGTCGTGGGTTGCACTCTCTATGCTTACCTCTTGGCTACCACTCATATGTTTGAGGTTATCCCAGTGACGAACGATCCACATATAGAGGTCAGCCTCGGTATTCCCGGGAAAGGATGCAAGCAATCGTGCTCGTTGTACTTCCTCAACAATAGGACGATAGACATTCTCGTACCAGGATTTAGATCCTTCCTCAAAGCTTATTTCCTCTTCCTTTCCCTCATTGAGATAGTATTTATGGACCAGGATATGATTAACCATCTCCGGGTAGGATCCTGGGGAGGTGAAGAGAATCTCATCCATCGGGAGATAGGTTGTATTGTACTGGGCGATGAACCGCTCTCTCTCATAGTCAACCACCCGCTTACGCAAACCCTTCATGGTCAATCCAGCTTCCAAGGGGATCTGGCTGTCCAGTTCAACAACCTCTGCGTCGATGAATTCCACACCTTGGGTCTTTGCAACCGAGACACGATGGTTCCCGTCCCGCACAAAGTACCACTTTCCAAGTTTATAGACAGATATGGGAGGAAGGATTACATACTCCTTTGTTGCCCGGTCAATACTTCTCCATCGGGATCTGAGAAGTTCCTTCTTCGGGTAGAAAGCCATGGAAAAGTCCTGATATCTTCCTTCGCTTCCGATTATCTGATTTACAGGAATGGTCCTCATTCCTCGATATGTCTCATTCTTGGGTTTCAACAACTCGGTTACCGCATAAAAACTCAAGAGATCTGAATTTTTCCATGCCAAGCTGCTGAGCAAAGATTGCATTCTTCCTCTGGAACGAGCTTTTTCAAAGTCCTCATTTGTCTGGGAACTCAGATCAACGCCCATTTTTACCATCTTGTTTCCCCTTTCCTAGTGCAGGGTCATCAAGTATGTAGTTCTGAAAGATATTGATGACCTTGGTCTGTTTGTACACATGATGTCGATTGGCATTCATATCATGCAGATGAATATGACCATGAAGCAAGTACCTAGGCTTGAACCATTGCATGAAAGTCAAAAAAGTGGAAAATCCTTGGTGACAGCGATCGGTATCATCACCAAGGCCGAGGGGAGCTGCATGGGTGAGCAGGATATCGACCCACCTTCCCCTGAACAAACGGTTGAACAACAGTTTCGGGGCCATTTTCAGCATCCTGAAGAACATTTCCCGCTCAGAGTATTGGTGTGCACCCTTGTTGTAGCGCATGGAACCACCAAGACCGGCAATGATCAGATTATGCTTCTTGTCATATAACACCTTACCGTCTGCAAAATCCCCACCGCCAAAAGTAGGCAAGGTTTGCACCTTTCCATCCTTGTTGTAGCCATACTGGGAGAGAAGGGGCGACTGTTCAACAAATTGATGCAGATACTCTAGATTATGGTTCCCAAACACAAAGAAAAGAGGCTTGTTCAGGCTCGAGATAATGAACTCATAATATTTGAGAGGGAGATCGCCTGCTGAGATCACAATATCGACATCTCCATATCGGCTGGAAATATTCTTGGAGTATACCAAGGGGTCTGTCTCATCTGAAATACACAGTATTCTCATACTCACCCCATGAGATACCCGCAGTCAACGCCGACCAGCTCACCGGTCATCGCACTGCAGTCAGACAATAATTGCACCACCTTCGCCACTTCTCCAGGCTCTACCAGTGATTGGAGCAAGGAGCGCTCTTCATAGTGTTGTCTCAATGGATTCTCATTATCAAGATAAGGAGCCTTCAACAACCCGGGAGCTACTGCATTTACACGGATCGATGGCCCCAGTTCCTTTGCCAGACTTTTCGTATATGCAACCACCGCACCTTTTGATGCATCATAGTGGCTCGTACCACCAAACCCAGGATGAAGTGCATTGATACTTGCAATATTGACAATACTTCCCTTTCTTGCCCTGAGTAACGGGATACACTTCTGGGTCAGCCTGAATAGACCTGTTACATTGATGTCAAAGATTCTCTGCCACTCAGATTCCAATAACTCAGTTGGGGTGAAAACAGAAAACACCCCGCTGTTGTTCACCAGGACGTCAAGTCCTTCCAGTTCCTGGAGTGATGAAGCAATACTTCCTGCATCCTGGATATCGAGATGGAGAGGGATCAAGGAGGGGCCATAGGAAGCTGCCAATTCATCAGCGGTTTCCCTGTTTGATGCATAACCGCAGTACACCCGCTCCCCGGCTTTGACAAATCGTTCACAGATTGCCCTCCCCAAGGTACTGGTTCCTCCGCTCACTAGAATACTGCGCATCACTCCTCCTTCGCTAAGAATCTTCTTATATCAGGACACTGTGGATACTCACCCTCCAGTTCTGTAGTACCTTGCCTGTAAACACTCTGCTCGAAGGAAGGGCACATGGTAGTTGCACATAAAGCCCAACCTTGGCTTCCTCGGAGTTTGGTTCCCTGCCAACACCCTCCCCGCACTATGGAGAGAGGCTGGCTTCCCTTGCTTACCGGTCCCAACAGACGTATTTCATGACTACCATCACTGTTGAGTACCAGCTGCTCCAAGGAATCACCCTCGAGGAAGAACCATACCTCATCAGTAGAGAGATAGTGGAGAGAGGAGTAGCTCTCTTCGGTGACCAGATAGTAGATGACACTGCCAAGCAAGCGGTCTTCCTCCATGAAAGAGTGAACCCGCTTAAAGAATCCACCTTCCCCTGGGAGAGGTTCCAGACCCAATTGCTCTATCAGTGCCTGGCTCTTCATACAGGCCAGACCTTTGTTACACTGCGAACCAGAGAAGTAAAGGCTTCCTTCACCTGGTCTCCTGTCTCCATGACCTCGGTATGACTCAGCGGCTGGTCCAGGATTCCAGATGCCATATTAGTGATGCAACTGATCCCCAGCACCTTCATACGCATATGGCTTGCAGCAATTGCTTCAGGTACCGTGGACATTCCCACTGCATCTGCCCCGAGCGTCCTTGCTGCACGGATCTCTGCAGGAGTCTCATATGATGGCCCCGCAAAAAACATGTAGACACCTTCCTGCAATGAAATATCCTGTTTTTTCGCTTCCTCCCTTGCCAAGGAACACAACTGCTTGTCATAGGCATTGGTCATATCAAAGAATCGTTCCCCAAGGCTCTCATAGTTGGGTCCACGCATAGGACTGTCAGCGATCAATTTGATGTGGTCACTGATCAACATCAAATCACCCGGCTTATAGGATTCATTCACTCCACCGGCAGCATTGGTCACCAAGAGCTGTTCAATACCGAGGGCATGCATCACCTGGATGGGAAAGACCACCTGGTCCATACCATACCCTTCATAGTAGTGAAAGCGGCCCTGCATGCATAACACACGTTTACCTTCCAGCGTACCAGCTACCAAACGACCTTTATGGCCATACACTGTAGAGACTGGGAAATGGGGAATATCCTTATAGGAGATTGCTACAGCATCCTCCAGCTCATCAGCCAACCCCCCAAGTCCACTACCCAATACCATACCAATTGAAACGGGCTCCTCTCCGATACGAGAAGTAATATACATCGCAGCTTCCTGCATTTTATCCATCAAATTATCCATACAGTCCTCCTGAGACTATTAGAACGGTTCTCCACTAGCCTTTGGAGCAGCGGAATTTTTAGAGAATAGCACCAAAGCCAATAAGGTGGCTACATAGGGGAAAATCTTGAAGAAGACAGGAGGAATTACCTGCAAGGAAGGTATGACCTGACTGACATTGGCAATTGTTGTTGCAATTCCGAAAAAGAAGGTTGCACCAAGAATGCCCAATGGTTTCCACTGTCCAAAGATCAAGGCAGCAATGGAGAGAAAGCCGAGACCGGCAACCGTACCATTGAACTCGCCTGAGTAGGTTATCAAGATGACCGACCCTCCCAATCCTGCAAGAGCACCACTCATGGCAACACCGAAGTATCGCATCTTATGTACATTGATTCCAGCTGAGGCAACAGCAGAAGGGTGCTCTCCACAAGCGCGGAGACGAAGACCAAAGCTGGTCTTGTACAACAAAATCCACGAAAGCCCCCAGATAATCAGACAGACCCATGTGGTCCAGTAGGACTGGCTGAAGAAGAGAGGTCCAATGATCGGTATCTTGGAAAGGAACGGGATATTCTCACGAACGATACCCATCATGATACGGACGTTTCCGCTCCCACTGATGGTTCTGGCAAGATATACCGTGAGGGCAGCTGCCAACATATTGATTGCTGTTCCACTGATTACCTGGTCAGCCTTCAGGTTGATCGAGGCAAACGCGTGGAGAAGACTGAAGATTGCACCAGCGGCAACACCTACAAGCAGCCCTATGGGTAGCGCATTGATACCCAAGGTTGCTTCACTCATCTTGATCGTTATGGCACTGGCAAAGTAACCAACAAGCATCAAGCCTTCCAGCCCAAGGTTAGTGACACCGCTTCGTTCACTGTACAAACCCCCAAGGGAGGTCATCAACATGGGAATCGTATAGGCGATTGCATAGGGAAAAATACTTACCAAGGTATCCCACATATTACTTGTCCTCCTTCTCTGGTGTTCTTGCCACAGGTTCCTCTTGGGAATTGATCCTGTTATTTCGTCGTTTGAATACAGCATCCCAGAAACGCTTGAACAATACACTGGTTGCCGTAAAGTAGATGATTACGGCAATGATGGTATCGGCAATCTCCGGGGGAACACTGGTCATGGCATTCATGAACCCTTTTCCAGATTGCAAGATTCCAAAGAACAGTGCACTGAAGAAGACCCCTAGTGGATTGCTTGCACCCAAAAGTGCTACGGCAATTCCATCAAACCCTTGGGAAGGCATGACTCCAATCTGCATATTCCTTGAATACCCTGTGTAGAATGATAACCCCGCCAGACCTGCCAGACCACCTGCGATCATCATGGAGATGACCACATTTCGATTCACCTTGATCCCTGCATACTCAGCGCAGAAACGGTTGGCTCCAACCGCTTTCAGACTGAAGCCCAGCGTTGTCTTATCCAGGATGAACTTGATCAAAATCACTGAGATAATCGCTATGAAGAAACCAAGGTTCATGTACGATCCGTTGAATAGGTTGGTCAACCACTCTGTTCTGAGGGATTGGGAAACTGCAATACTGGCGCTCTCAGTCTCCAGGGAGGGTCCCTTGAGATAGGCAGGAACAAAGTAATAGACCGACCAGTAGGCGATCCAGTTCATCATAATGGTAGCAACAACTTCATGCACATTGAACTTGGCTTTAAGGAATCCAGGAATAACTCCCCAGATTGCTCCCCCAGCCAAGGCCGCTCCGATCAATACAGCCAAGAAGAGTGGACGGGGAAGAAACACCTTATGGGCAACAATCGTTGCACAGAGGCCACCAACCAACATCTGTCCACTTGCACCAATGTTGAATAGTCCTGTCCTGAAAGCAAAAGCAACAGAAAGACCTACCAACATCAAGGTAGTTGCTGTTGCCAAGGTGTTTCCAATTCTCTCAATATTCATCAGACTTCCACGGAACAAGTACCAAAACCCTGCAAAGGGATTACTACCGATTGAAGCCATAAGAATGGCACCGGCAATAAGACCAAGGACCACTGCACTGACTGCGACGAGGAAGGCGTTGCTTTGCAGTTCTCGTTTTTTCAATGATTTCATTGTTCACCTTCCTTTCGCTTAACGCCGGCCATCATCAAGCCGACCTCATCCTCATTTGTCTCTGAGGTTTTCACAATATCAATCAACTCCCCACTATTCATGACAGCAATCCTATCGGAGAGGTTGAAGATTTCATCCAACTCAAAGGAAACCAGCAATACTGCATGGCCCTTGTCTCGGTGTGCTACCAGTTGGGAGTGAATATATTCGATGGCTCCTACATCCAGTCCCCTGGTTGGCTGGACTGCTATCAGCAGCTCAGGATCAGCAACGACCTCACGACCAACAATCAATTTCTGCTGATTGCCTCCAGAGAGCTTCCCTGCAAGGGAGAAAATGCCTTCACCACTGCGGACATCAAACTGCCCGACCACTTTCTGGGCATACTCCCGTAAGTAGTCAGCTTCAAGAATACCTTTCTTGCTGAAAGGGCTGTGGTAGTACTCCTTGATGGCAACATTATTGAACACCGAAGAGCTCATCACCAACCCTCGTTTCTGCCTATCCTCAGGAATATGTCCAAGGCCAATCTCATTGCGCCTGCGAATATCGGCATTGGTGATGTCATTCCCATCAAGGATGATCGAACCACTTTCAACCACCCTCAATCCGGTTATCGCCTCAATAAGCTCGGTCTGTCCATTACCGTCAACGCCGGCAATACCGACAATCTCACCAGCTTTAACCGAAAGTGAGAAATCCTTTACTCCAAGTATCTTCTTACTGCTCATGACCTTCAGATCATGAATATCCAATATTACACGCCCCACCTGGGCAGGTTTCTTGTCAACTTTGAAACTAACAGGCCTACCTACCATCATTGATGCCATTTTGGCTGTTGTGGTTTCCTTTACATTCACCACCCCGATGAGTTTTCCCCGACGGATAACTGTACATCGGTCGGCAACGGCCTTGATCTCATTCAGCTTATGGGTGATCAGAATAACTGATTTCCCCTCTGTAACCAGACTTCTCATAATCTCCATCAGGTCTTCTATTTCCTGAGGGGTAAGTACTGCCGTCGGTTCATCAAATATCAGTATCTCAGCATTTCGGTAGAGCATTTTCAGGATCTCTACGCGTTGCTGCATCCCAACAGTGATATCCTCGATAACCATGTTCGGATCTATATTCAATCCATATTTTTCAGAGAGGGCCTTGATCTTCTTGGATGCAGTCCTGCGATCAAGGATAAAACCTCCCTCTTTTCCGAGAATGATATTTTCGGTAACCGTGAAATTCTGTACTAGCTGGAAGTGCTGATGCACCATCCCAATACCAAGCTCATTGGCATCGTTGGGATCATTGATCCTTACTTCTTTCCCTTTGACTTTAATCTTCCCCTTATCGGCATGATATAAACCGAAAAGGATGCTCATAAGGGTAGACTTACCTGCTCCATTCTCACCAAGAATGGCATGTATTTCTCCCTGTTCCACTTGCAAGGTGATGTCATCGTTTGCAACGATTCCTGGAAACTCCTTGCGTATGTTCAACATCTCAATAACGTGGCTCATCAGTGGACTCCCTGTGTGAACAAATAATAGCTATGAGTTGCACAGAAGGGCCACCTATTGGGTGGCCCTTGCGCGCGAATTAATCGGAAGGTTTACTTGAACAATCCATCGCCGGAAGCCCGCACCTTAAGCTCACCACTGGTCATCATTGCAGAGACCTTGGCAACTTCATCAGTGACAGCCTTGTCGAGATTCGGGTTCTCAGCTGGAATACCTACTCCCTCATTTGCTGCAGTAAAGGTAAGTATTTCACCAGCAGGGAAGGTTCCATTGAGCTCGGCAACAATCATGTCATAGGAAGCACGGTCGAGGTACTTCATGGCACTGGTGAGGATGATGGACTTACCGCTAGGAAGTACGCCCTCAGGGTACTGGTCTACGTCAACACCGATCACCCATACGTTCTGTCCACTGGAAGCACGGTTCTTGGCTTCGTTGATAACACCAACACCAACACCACCGGCTGCTGCAAAGATGACATCCACACCACGGTCGTACATGGATGCTGCAATCTGCTGACCAGCACTGATGTTGTCAAAGGAACCCTGATAAAGGTTGTTCTCTTGCTTCATCACAATCTTGGTGCCGTAGTTTTCATTTGCAAAAGCAACACCCTGCTGGAAGCCCCAATTGAACTTCTGTACAGCGGGGATCTCCATTCCACCGACAAACCCAAAATCGCCTTCCTTAAGTTGCAAAGCGGCAGCAAGTCCAGCAAGGAAGCCAGATTCGTGCTCAGCATAATACACTGCAACTACATTTGGCTCAATGCGGTACTCAGAGTAATCAGCACTGTGGGGTTCACCATCGAGGATAACGAACTTCACATTGGGGTACTTATCCTGAGCCTCAAACAGTGCGGTCTCAAACTTGAATCCTGGGCATACAATAAAGTTATAGCCAGCATCAACCAAGTTACCGATTTCCTTCAGGTAGTCAGCCTCAGTGGTCCCTGCGGGCTTGAGATATTTGACATCAAGCGCGTAGTCCTTACTTGCCTTCAAAATACCTTCCCAAGTTCCCTGATTGAAGGATTTATCATCAATCGTACCAGCATCAGTTACCATTCCAACACGAAGATTACTCTTCTTTGCCCCACCTTCATCGCTACCTTGAGCGAATGCAAACGAGCCGAGCATCAGGAAGATACAAAGCACTACAGCCAATTTTTTCATACTGTCTTCTCCTATTTTTGTGATCATGCACAAAAAACTGTGTAAATTCATTCTACATTCACCTTGTACCGTTGTCAAACAAAGAAACGGCCTCCAGAGAGCATTGGTTCAAGACAAACCATTGAGCATGAACCAGTTGTCTGTACCTCTATACACATAGAAATTCTTGACTGGATGCAAAAAACCCCGGTTCAATCACCGGGGAACTGGAGACAATCACACTATCTTGACTAGGTAGCTTGCTCAGCTTCCAAGCAAGCAAGGATAAAGGAACCCATCCCTTTAAAATCATCCTCTACTACTGGCTCACATACATAGTAGTGCAAAGAACCATCGCGATAGGGATTCCCTCCTAATCCGGCAACAGAACAGATTCCCCCTAGATGGAGACATCCTTTCTCATCCTCTCTCAGATATCGCTTTTTGATGTCCTCAATGGCAAGCATAGCCTGCTTTCTATAGATTTCATTATTGGTGATACCAACTCGCAACGCTTTCAGAAGGCTATAGGCAAACATACTTGAGCATGAGGTCTCAAGATAGTTCTCTTTTTCATCTTGTTTGTCCACCACCTGATACCACATGCCACTCTCACTTTGATAAGGGAGCAGTGAATCAAGAACCTGGACAAGAATCCGTCCCAGTTCTCCTCGTTTGGGATGTGACGCAGGAAGAAAGTCAAGGATATCAAGGATGGCCATACAGTACCACCCAATCGCCCTACCCCAGAAATGGGGAGAAAGACCGGTTTCTGCATCAGACCATCTCTGGCCCCGAGACTCATCATAAGCATGATAGAGCAAGCCGGTCTTTGGGTCCCTAAGCGTCCGATAAACCTTGATCACCTGCTCCACCGTATCATTGAATCCTGCACTATCACCACTTACCTTACAGAATTGGGCATTGAAAGGACCCTGCATGTAGACTCCATCCAGCCATATCTGCCAAGGGTATATCTCCTTATGCCAGAACACGCCTGAAAGAGTCCTTGGGTGGGAGTTGAGCTGACTTTTCAGCAGCTGGGCAGCCAGGAGAAAACGTTTCTCCTTTGTCTTTTCATACAGAGCGAAAAGATTTCTTCCAGCGTTAATCTGGTCTAGGTTGTACTCCCCTAATCGGTAGGAGACAACCTGGCCATCCTTTTCCACCATTGGGTCATACATGGTATATGCCCACTGGAACATCTCTTCTCGGTCATAGGCCTCTCCAACCAGCAGACAACTGTGTATCACCAGCCCATGCTCATAATGCCATCGCATTTGTGAAGGTTTGTAGCGTGAAACCACACTTTCAGCCAGTTTCAACGAAAGGCGCTCACCCCTGTCCATCATGCTTCATTCCTCATGTTCGTGCTAAATCTTCCGGCTGCCTTATGATCGGCAGCCGGAACCAGGTCTCATCGCACCTACTCGTTCAGCAGGTTGTTCTCCTTGGCAAAGGCAACGCCCTTGTCATTCCAATCCTGTCCACCGAGCTTCTTGAACTCAGCAATCCAAGTATTCCAGTTAGACCTGTTCAGCGTACGCTTTCCAGTGATGAACTCACTCAATCCCTGTTCATAGAAACGCTTCAGGTCAGCATTCGGAATCGGAAGCATGTCAGAACCAACAGCGGGAGTCCACTGCTTGGTCTGCATCTCACGCAGTACCTCAAGTGCAGACATTTCCTTCTTGCTGGTGGCAGTGATGTACTTCGGATAGCGAGCATACAACTCGATATCACCATTGTAGAAGACCATGTTTCTTAGCTGTGTAACTGTCTGTCCGACAGGACCACTGAAAGCCAGATCAGGATTAGAGAGGCCATCAGCAACAGGAACGCCGTTCGCATCCTTGGTATAGTTCACACCTTCTACGCCCCAGCCGAGCAGGAAGTAGCCTTCATCCGAGGCCATCCACTCGAGGAGTTCGGCAATCTTGTCCTTCTTTCCCTCTTCAGCCGCTTTTGCACTGATTGCGTAAATACGGAATCCTGCAGTGTAAGGTCCGATCGAGGCATGTCCCTTCGGCCCTTCGATTGGATCAAGAATCATCCACTCACCGTCAGGGAAGTTCTTATCGAATGGAGCGTAGTTGGACTGGGCTGCAAAGGCAGCATTCTGCTCTCTCATGATACCAAAACGACCCTGCTTCCAAGCAGCACGGAAATCATCCTTCTTGTAGGCAAGCCAGTTTGGATCAATGATACCCTCATCAGCCATCTTCTTGAGATATGCCATGGCATCATAGAATTCGGGTTTGAGAATATTCAGGCCAGCGCTGTCAGCGGTCATGTCCCAGGTCCCTTCAACACCGAATGCACCAAGGATCGGCTCCAAGCGGCGACCGGGCCATGCTTCATAGTTGTTGACTTCCTGGAAAGCTCCATAACCGTAGGTGTCATTCTTTCCATTGCCATCAGGGTCATCGAAGGTGAAGGCTCGCATGACCTCAAGCAATTCATCAGTGGTGGTTGGTACACTCAAGCCGAGGTTATCCAACCAATCCTTGCGAATCAACAAACCTTCATTCTTGACAATAGAGCCGGGGTCAGCCAGTCCATAGCTCTTTCCGCCAAACTTTGCATGGTTACGACTTACCTCGTTGTAGTGGGTTGCCGTACGGGTAGGCATCTTTGCATACAGATCATCAACAGGAGCAACCAAGCCCTGGGGAACCAGACGGGTCAATACATCGCGGCGGACCATGAACAAGTCGGGAAGATTGTTCGCCGCAGCAGCAGCCTGGATCTTTACATCCTGGTCACTCTCATTGGAGGGAAGCGTTGTCAGCTTCAGATCGATGTTCAACTTCTCTTTGATAATGTCAAACCCTACCCAATCGGCTGGGGGTGGCCCAGCTTCGGTAACCGCAGCGCCATACCACAGATCAATGGTCACCGGGCCATCTACTGCAGCATCTTTGGTTCCCTGACTGAATACCGGCAGGGAAATGAAAGAGAGCAACGCAATAAGTGCGATGCATACGAAATACTGTTTCTTCATGGCTAATCCTCCTTATGAATTACCAAATCAATCAAAATCATGTAGAGCAGAGAAGCATCTTATCCTTTCACACTTCCCAGCAATGTTCCCTTGGTGAAATACTTCTGGATAAATGGGTAGGCAATAACCATCGGGATGGCACTCATGAAGACCGATGCGGCCTTGATGGCGGCAATTGGAGCATCCCCGAAGGCACTTACCTCCACATATTCATTCATTCCACTGGCCATCAGTATGTTCCTGAGCAGGATAGGAAGGGGCTGCAACGCATTACTATTGAGGTAGAGCATTGCATGGAAGAAATTATTCCAGAAGGATACGCCGTAGAACAACCCGATAGTCATGATGATCGCTTTCGAGAGGGGCAGGATAATTCTCAGGAGAACTTGAATCTCTGATGCCCCATCAATTCTTGCAGACTCCTTCAGTTCGTTGGGAATCCCTTCGAAGAAGGAACGCATGATCAGACAGTTGTAGGTGCTGATCGCCACCGGGATATAGACTGCTGGAAGCTTGTCGATCAAACCGATATTCGTAACCAACAGATAGGTTGGTATCATCCCGACGTTGAACACATAAGGGACAATGACAAGCAAGTTCAGATAGCGTCTCCCCGGCAGGGTAGGTATGGACAGTACATATGCAAGGGGTATGGTAAGCAGCAAAGCACTCGCCACCCCTCCAATCAAAATCTTTACACTATTGCCAAAAGCAAGCAGGAATCCTGCATTTCCCAACAGCGCCTCATATGCTGAGGTCGACCAATTCCAGGGCATCAGGAACATCCCTTCCAGGTTGTTGCCAATATAGTCATTTGGCCTGAAAGAAAGCGTAATAGTACTCCAAAGCGGAATTGCAATGATCAGTAAAAGTAAAGCTAAAAAGAAATCCACCAAGAAATTGAAACTGTGATCGGCTGCAGTGGGTTTGATCGCTACAGAGGTGAATCGTCCCTTTTTTCTGGTTCCTTTCATCTTCATTCCCGACCCCCTAGTACAATGAGTTTCCGCCGAAGCGTCTGACCAGACGGTTGGAACCAAGGATAAGGAACATACCAATGACTCCCTTGAAAAGACCGACTGCGGTGGCAAGGCCAAACTGGAACTCCAGCAAGCCTTGACGATAGACCCAGGTATCGATGATATCGGCAACCGAATAGACCGGCGTTGAGTACAACATAAAAATCTGGTTGAAACCTGCATCCAGGATGGTTCCCAAGCGAAGCAGAACCACAATAACGATAACAGGGCGAATTGAGGGAAGGGTAATATATCGTACCCTTTGCCAAGAATTTGCACCCTCAACCAAGGCTGCCTCAAAGAGTGAAGGGTCGATGCCCATCAGAGCGGCGATGAAGATGATGGCGCTCCAGCCCATTTCCTTCCACGCATCACTGAGAATGACAATCCAGGGAAAGGCATCCGTATTGGTCAGGAAATCAATGGGCTTGCCACCAAAGAGCTTGATGGTATCATTGACAATTCCGTCTCCTGGCGCCAATAGGGCAAGCAAGATACCGTACATGATTACCCACGAGAGAAAGTGTGGGAGATAGGCAAGTGTTTGTACTGTTTTTCGAAGAAGTGGGCGGTTGCTCTCATAAATGGCAATTGCCAGGATGATTGCAAGGGGAAGACTGAACACCAGCTTCCCGAAACTGTACATCAGGGTGTTTCTGAGCAACTCAACGAAATAATACGAGTTGATGAACGTCCTAAAATGCTCAAAACCAATCCATTGACTACCCAGCACCCCGTCCAAGGCCATATAATCCTTGAATGCAATCTGCCCGTTGAATATCGGGACATATTTAAAGATGATATAGTAGATTAAAGGTATTGCAAGCAAAGCATAGACTGATTTATGCCGCTTGATATCACGTAGCAACTGCTGTTTTGCCGTTCTTTCTGCCATTTGCAACCTCACACTCTCAGCATAGGGGCAAGATGGCAAGATTATGCAGGTCGTCTCTTGTACTTTACCGACTTTTTTATATAGGTTTTTATAATCTTAGCTCAACTGAATGTAGGGTACTGCATTAAAATACAGTCAGCGAAGTCGTTTCCTCATATTCCAATACTGCAGGCCGAACTGTATGAAAATTACGATATATACAAAGAAAAGTCCGCAATAAAGTCCAAAAAAGAATTGGCTTGCACTTCTCATGCCACTTCCATGCAGTACCAGTTGGGGAATGATCACCAAGAAAAAAAGAACCAACAAGGGAATCATCCTTCCCTTGAACACGCGCTCTATCATGGCAAGACGCGATCCATCATCACAGTAGAGCTCCTCATTTCCCTGCATCTGCGCAGCAGGCTTCCTGAAATAGCTGTACCCGAAGAAATCCTGGATATACTCCCACCCACAGTCCTCAAACAAACGCAGGTAACTCTGCTTCTCAGCCCTTCCCTCTTGGTTGTAATCCAATTGGTAAACCACATCCTCCCCTTCACACCTGGAGAATACATACAACCCTGGGAAATATACCCGCCTAAAAGCCCAACCCTTCTTATGTTGGTTACACAGGAAGTCCTGTTCCTTCACGTATTCAGGGATAGTATAGAATCTGAACATAACCTTCGTATCTTTCATAGTCCAACCTCCTCCAAGTTTCGGTACATCCGTTCAATTCGCTTCTTTTCCAAAGCAAGAACATCTGAGCCAAGTTCGGTGATCTGATAGATTTTTCGTTTATCCTGTTCATCCATAAATCGGATCAGCCCATCCTTCTCCATCTTCGACAAACTTCCATAGAGCGTCCCTGCCCCGATTCTCACCACCCCGTCGGTTATGGAATCGACTTCCTGTACTATTGCATACCCATGCATGGGCTTCTGCAGGCAGAGCAATATATAGAATCCTGTC
Source organism: uncultured Sphaerochaeta sp. (assembly GCF_963676285.1). Lineage (NCBI taxonomy): Bacteria > Pseudomonadati > Spirochaetota > Spirochaetia > Spirochaetales > Sphaerochaetaceae > Sphaerochaeta > uncultured Sphaerochaeta sp. Next base: position 1,738,742 of record NZ_OY781063.1, on the reverse strand, counting down.
TCTGTCATGGGTACATAGACTTTTCTGATATGCGAATCCATATGAAGCTCCTTATATCGTGGTGCAATGTATCGCACTGCGATGTATAATAGCGAAACAACTACCCTTCTGTCAAGAATAATCTACCTCAATGTTGTGAACGAATCTTTCCTGGAGCACATCCCTTGATCTTCTTGAACACCCTGCAGAAATACGCTTGGTCCTGGAATCCACTCTGACTCGCAACCTCGTTTATCGAGAGAGAACTCTCCCGTAACAACTGGGTGGCAATGAATACCCTCTGCCTGTTCAGGTAATCCCATGGGCTGATACCCAACTCCTTGCGGAAGATTCTCGTCAGGTAGTCTTCACTGACATTCACCGATTCAGCAAGTTGCCAACGTGAGATCTGCTGGGTAGCATGCCTACCCAAATAGACCACAGCTCGCTTGACCAAGGCACCGGTGAGAGGAGGAAGTATCTCATTGGTTTCCAACAGCTCAAGCAACCGCTGTCCAAACTCACTGCTTTCAAGTACACACTGGTGAGCGATAAGGAGACGAGGAACGAGGGAAAGCTGCTCTGCCTCCTCCTTTTCCCATTGTTCACGAATCACCACAATCGGAGCATCCGAGGATTTCCTAATATTCCGGTAGAGAACAGGATCAAAGAGTGAGGTAAGTATCATTTTTACCGGTTGGTTGGCTACCACATCCAATACCGCGTCTGGTTCGCTGTGGAGAATGAACTCCTCATCCAAGGCAAGAGTCTTGCAACAATCTTCAGGCAGACCCTTGATCGCAACCAGAACACCATCAGAGAGATGATGAGAAGTTCTCATCAAGGATGAATAGAGATTTTGCTGACCCTCAGGAGCGTGGAGACAGATCATGGGAGCTAGGGAGAGGGTGTTATGCCCTGCAATTGCTGTACGCAGGAGACGGAACGCACTTCCTTGGTTGTCTGCATCCCAACCAATAATACCTCCTGCAATCTTGGAGAGCTCGTGCTTCTGCAGGTTACCCACAGGGATTACTTCACAGGAAGCAAAGGAAGAACACAATACCTCTGGTATCGGCTCATTTTCATCAGCAACAATGTAGAATAAGGTATCACGGGAAGGGGGGCTGCTCTCACCCATCAAGCTTGGCAGGGGTAGCTGCACAACTACTGCATTATCATGCAGGGAGAATGATCCACGGCTCATCAGGATAATTTTTTGTGCCAAGGAGAGACTTGGTTCCTGACTTCCCATTGAAGCCTTCCAGGAAGCTGAAGAGGAAGAAAAACGGAGTCGGAGGCCATCCTTCGATAAAGTGGATTGCAACCTCATCTCTCCTCCTTCCCTTACTATATATTCGCAGATGATCGTGAGACTCTGGATCAAGCGCTTTGCATCGACACAGAGGGATGGCATCTCCTCCGGTCCTTCATAGACAAGAGGAAAGGAGGTGCTCAATGGTGTTATCAGGGTCATAGGATTGCAGACCGTGTTCTCCAACTCAAGGTTGCCGGAGTGAGAGAGGGAAAGATCCAAAAGATGCGTGGCAGTACGAATCTGTTCCTCAATCTGCTTCCCACTCTCTCCATCAATCTGTTTTGCAATGGAGAGAATTGTCTCAAGAGGAGTCTTGAGGCCCTCACCAACATTGGCAAAGAACTCACTTCGCGAACGCTGAGCCCTTTCTGCCTCTTCCCTTGCACGATTGGCGGCATCGAGGAGAAAGGCTCCCTTGATTGCTGAACTCAAAGCGGTTCGCAGCTCTTCCATGACACTTCCACTGAACAACGAAGTTCTCAGGATGAGATACCCCAGTGGCTGGTTGTCCATGAACAATGGTTCAACCACATGCACACCCTGTCCAAGGTGATCCAGAAGTCCTTGTGGCAATAAGAGGTGTTTGGGAAACGTTTGTTTCCGTTCCATAACCAGGGAATCGGCATACCCACCGATAAAGGTATTGGTCATCTCATCACCGTACAAAACCAGGTATCCCGCATCAATGCCAAGGGATCCAAGGTGTTTTGCCAAGAGTGTGGGGATGCTTGAAAGAGTTTTCACCCCCAGAAGATCACACTTGAGCATATTGAGGATGCTTGCCTGCAAAGCGTGTTGGTAGGCATGTTCATGTGCTACCAAATCCCGTTGACGGAGAAAGAGGTCCCTGATGGGGCCTGCACAAAGCGTCTTGAAGGAAAGGGTCGCGAAAAAGGTACAATACCAATGCAGGGCTTCACTCAAGAGACTGGGATCCCCTCCCCTGTCCAGGAAACGGTAGGATAGATGTCCGAGCAAGGAGAGCACTTCCTTCTCATGTTGCAAGGAGGCTTCCTTAAGAAGAAGGCCAATTCTCTCTTGCTCCTCCTCATTCGCATCGAACACCTGAATCAACCAAGCCTTGAAAAGTTCCTGGCTCCCAATCACACGACGAGCTTGTTGTTCACTTCCCAGGGAATAGGTACACCCACAACTCTGTCGGATGATCGGCTGTGAGGGAAGAAGCAAGTCAAAGCAAGAAGGATCCTCCTCTGAAAGCATATCGCTGAGCAGGTTCCAGGACATCCTTGCCAACTCATTAACCGGCATCCTTGCAGTGGTACAAGGAACCTTCAAAAGGTGGCTTTCCCTGCTGTCATTATATCCCACGATTCGTAGGTCCTCAGGAATTGTGAATCCGAGGTTCTCCAAGTATTTTCCTGCATCAAACATCATCAGATCGCTGGCACAGACCAATGTATCGAAATCTCGCCCAGGAACAAGGTCCCTCTCCTCCAATAGCTGGACAATTGCCTTCCTTCCTTCCGACCAGGAGAAAGGATCGCTGACCAAGCGGGGATCAAAGAGCAGACTGGTTTGATCGAGGGTATCACAATAAGCTCGATACCGGTCCTCAGCAGAATAGTGATTCTCCGGCCCACGGAGAAAGGCAAGCTTCCTTGCACGATGCTCACGTATACAGTGCAGCATGACACTCTGGACCCCTGAATAGGCGTCAAAAGAGATTCCAGGACATCCTTCCTTCTTCATACCGATGCAAACGCAGTCCAGATCGTCAAGTTTGTCAAGGAAGGCATGGACCTCTGAGACACTGACAGCCCCACCCAAGGCTGATGCCCAAGTGATCACGCCATCGAGGTTATCGGTATTTACCAAAGAATAGATGGCATTACGTAGGTACTCTTGGTTCTCCTGATACTCAAGTCTTCCTCCAGGGAAGACAAACAGGGAAATACCAGAGCGTTGGCATTGGATTGCAATCTGGGACCAGAGCCCGTTGGAAGCTCCTGTATGGATAGAGGCTAACACCAATCCCACTCGCCTTGTCGCATGAGAACCCACAGCAACCTCCTTATAAACGATATCACTATACCACAGGTTTTTTCACCTTGACAGTCCAGCAAGGACAAGGATATCATTCGGAACAATGTTTCATTTTCAAAAATTCGAGGCAAGGCTCAAGAGCCTGAACTATCATCTGGAGCGGTTCATGCCGATCCTCACTCCCAGCGGTGTTGTCATGGGACTCCTCCTAGGTTCTCTTGTCTCCTGGATGACTCCATCGGTACCCTACCTGTTTGGACTTATTACCTTTATCGGAGGATTGGGTATCAGTTCAAATGCCTTCTTTGGGGTCATCAAGAAACCAAAAACCATTCTCTTCTTCATTCTTGGAGCGAATATCATCATGCCCTTGGTAGCTTGGGCATTGGCAAACCTGTTATTTCCCGGTCATCCTGCAATTATCACAGGATTTATTCTCCTGATGGCCATCCCCACTGCAATCACTGGATATATCTGGGCAAATATCTATAAGGGGAATGGTGCACTCTCCCTGACCTTGATCATTGTCTCCACTCTCCTTGCTCCTTTCCTTACCCCTTACACAGTGGCGCTTCTTGCCCAAACCAACGTACAGATTGATACCAAGGGAATGATGCTATCCCTGCTTATCATGGTCGTCATTCCCTCCATCGTCGGTATTCTTATCAACAATGCAACACAGGGAAAAGTCAACGACCGCGTGGGCCCAAACCTGAAGCCATTCTCCAAGATCGGGCTCTTCTTCATCATTGTCATCAATACCAGCAACGTTGCTGAACGTCTTATCGCTGATGCTTCCTGGATCTACCTTCCTATCGCACTTGTCTGTGCATTGCTTGCTGTCATCGGATATCCTCTTGCTCATTACCTGGGCAAGATTGCCGGTATTGCCTTGGAAGATCGCAAGAGCGTAACCTTCGCCGTCTCCATGAGGAATATCAGCTCAGCCTTGGTTCTTGCCATCGCTTACTTCCCCCCTGAGACTGCACTACCTGTCATTTTTGGAATCGTCTTCCAGCAAACCATCTGTGCCTTCATGGCACATACCCTTTATGGAAGAAAAAAAATAACGTAACATACATAATAGACAAGGAGATACATCCATGCAATCAATTACTGAAACCCATAAGACAGTTGCTCGAAAAGAGAAAATCCTTCAGTTCGGTGAAGGGAATTTTCTCCGTGCTTTTGTTGACTGGATGATCGATATCCTCAATGAGAAGACTGACTTTGACGGCAATGTGGTCATCGTCCAACCGCTCGAAAGAGGGTTGAGTGATATGATCAATGACCAGGAAGGTCTCTATACCACTATCCTGAGGGGTGTCCAGGGAGGAAAGAACGTTGAGGAGTTCCGTACCATTGATAGTGTCAGCCGCTGTCTGAATCCATATAAGAAAGAGGATTATGAAGCATACCTGAAGCTAGCAGAAAGCGAGGACCTAAGGTTCATCGTCTCCAACACTACCGAGGCAGGCATTGCCTACAGCGAAGGAAACAGTCTCGAGGATGCTCCCCAAGCTGCCTTCCCTGCAAAAGTCTGCTCGTTTCTCTACAAGCGTTACAAGGCTTTTAATGGTGCACAAGACAAGGGAATCATCGTTATCCCGGTTGAGCTTATAGACAAGAACGGAGACAACCTAAAGCGAATCGTGTTGCAATATGCAAAGGAGTGGAATCTAGAAGCAGATTTTACTACTTGGCTTGATGAAGCATGTGATTTCTGCAACTCACTTGTTGACCGCATTGTTCCTGGATATCCTCGCGCTGAAGCAGTTCAGCTGTGTGAAAGATTAGGCTATCAGGACAATCTCCTTGATGCCGCGGAGATTTTCCATCTCTGGGTTATTGAGTGTCACAAGGAGTTCCATGAAGATGAGCTTCCCTTCAACAAGGCTGGTTTGAACGTTATTTGGACCGACGATATGAGCTTCTATAGAACCCGGAAGGTACGGATTCTCAACGGAGCACATACCATGAGTGTACTTGCCGCATACCAGGCAGGGCACAACACCGTCCAGGATTGTATCGCAGATAAAGACCTACTGTATCCATTCATGCACGGAGGGATCTTTGAAGAGATCATCCCTTCCATGGAGGGTTCGAAAGAGGAGTTGGAAGCGTACGCAAACGATGTGTTGGAACGGTTTGAAAACCCGTACAACCCGCATCAGTTGCTTTCCATTTCTCTCAACTCTGTCTCAAAGTTCAAGACCCGCAACCTTCCCAGCCTGCTTGGATACATTGCAAAGCAAGGCTCTCTCCCTAAGCGACTGGTCTTCGCTCTTTCAGCCCTGATCAGCTTCTATGAAGGAACCGAATATGAAGGTAGTGCACTGAAGGGGAAAAGAGAGAACGAGACCTATCTCATCCAAGACAACCAGGACATTATGGAGACCTTTGCAGCCCTCTATAATGAGGCTGATGAAGGAGAGGCAAGAGCAAAACGTATCAGCACAGCTGTACTTTCCAATTCCGCTTGGTGGGCGCAGGATCTTACCCGGATCGAAGGCTTGCAGCATGCGGTTGAGAAGAACCTAGAGGCCATCTGGTCTGTCGGTATGCAAAAAGCCTTGCAAGCACTGTAGGAGTACGTATGGAGCAGTACAAATTCGTTACCATCCACCCAGATGATGTGGTGGCAGTTGCAATAGCCCCCCTTGGCAAGGGGGAGGTGGTCAATGTACAGGGGAATGATATCACGTTGGTGGCTGATATTCCCTCCGGTCATAAGTTTGCCATAAAGGATATTGCAGAGGGAGAACCCATTATCAAGTACGGAGCTCCCATTGGACAGGCAAAACAACATATTTCCCAGGGCGAGCATGTCCATGCAAGCAATATCAAGACACTGCTCTCTGAATCAGCTGCCTATCACTACAACAAAGAACTTGCGTTGCAATTCCAGGAAAAAGCGGAGAAACGTAAAGTCTTCTGGGCGGACAAAACCCCGACAATCCAAGCCTATCGGCGAGCAAATGGAAAGATCGGCATCAGAAATGAGCTTTGGATTGTACCCACGGTCGGTTGTGTAAACAAGATAGCAGAAACACTGGTCTCTTGGGCAAACCAGACCTTTCCTGTCAATGAAAGGTATGATGGAATCCATGTATGGAACCATCCATACGGGTGCAGCCAGCTTGGCGATGATCATGAGGCAACCAGGACCATTCTCGCTGACTTGGTTCACCATCCCAATGCTGGAGGGGTATTGGTGCTTGCACTCGGTTGCGAGAACAACACCCCCGATTCCTTCAAGGAGCTGGTAGGGGATGTCGATCCAAACAGGGTAAAATTCCTCACCTCTCAGGAAGTGGGTGATGAAGTTGAAGAGAGCAAGAAACTCCTCTCAGCACTCCATGACGCCATGCAGAACGACAGAAGAGAACCAGTGGGCATGGACAACCTTATCGTTGGCTTTAAATGTGGTGGCTCTGATGGCCTCAGCGGCATTACAGCCAATCCTTTGGTTGGTCGATTTTGCGATGCATTGACTGCCATGGGCGGAACAGGAATTCTTACCGAGGTTCCCGAGATGTTCGGAGCAGAACAGCTGTTGATGAATCGCAGCCAGGATGAAGACGTCTACAAGCAGACTGTACGCTTGATCGATGACTTCAAGCAGTACTTCGTCAAGCATGATCAGGTAGTGTATGAGAATCCATCCCCAGGGAACAAGGCTGGAGGAATCTCAACCTTGGAAGACAAGAGTCTTGGATGCATCCAGAAAGGTGGAGAGGCAATCATCACCGATGTCCTTGCCTATGGACAACAGGTAACGAGAAGAGGACTGAACCTCCTCTCAGGTCCAGGTAATGACATAGTCTCCACCACAGCGCTCACAGCCACAGGAGCCCATATCATTCTTTTTACCACAGGAAGAGGAACCCCATTGGGAGCTCCTGTTCCCACAGTAAAGATTTCCAGCAATAGTGCTTTGGCAGCAAAAAAACCCAACTGGATTGATTTTGACGCAGGAAGGCTCTTAGCTGAAGACAATGAAGAGGTACTCTCCGATTTCCTCTCCCTCATCCAGGCAGTTGCCAGTGGTGAACAGAGGACAAGGAACGAAGTGAATGGGTATGCAGAGATATCGCTGTTCAAAGATGGAGTCATCCTCTAGAACGCGAAAAAAAGGAGAACGATTATGAAACAATTCATGGACGAACACTTTCTATTACAAACAAAAACAGCTCAGAAGCTGTATCATGAGTATGCAAAAGACCAGAAGATCTATGATTATCATTGCCACCTCAACCCGAAAGAGATAGCTGAGAACAAGAAGTTCTCGACCATTACCGATGCTTGGCTTGGAGGAGACCACTATAAGTGGCGTGCCATGCGTGCAAATGGGGTACCAGAGGAACTGGTTACCGGGAAAGATGCAGACCCGTATGAAAAGTTCCTGGCATGGGCAGGTACCATGGAAAATGCCTTGGGCAATCCTCTCTACCACTGGACTCATCTCGAGCTACAGCGGTATTTCGGTATCCATGAGGTACTCAACACCAAGAACGCAAAGGAAATCTATGAAGAGGCAAACCGACAGTTCAAGGAAAACAAGAACCTCTCAGTAACAGGTATCATGCAACAGTTCAAGGTTTACGCGGTAGGAACCACCGATGATCCTGCTGATGATTTGGCATACCATAAGCAAATTGCCTCACAGAAGGAAGTCCCCGCCAAAGTAATACCCTCCTTCCGTCCTGACAAGGCATTGAACATTGAGAAAGAGACATTCTGCGCCTATATGGAATCCTTGGAAACTGTTTCCGGGAAATCCATCACCTTGGTCAGCGATGTTGTTGCAATCCTGATCGATCGACTGGATTTCTTTGTGAGCATGGGATGCAAGGCAAGCGACCATGCATTGGTGACCGCTCCAGCTGTTTTCAAGAGCGAGCGGGAAGTCAATGAAATCTTCGCCAAGAAGATGAATGGCAAGTGCCTGAACCATGAAGAGGTGGAGGCTTACAAGACGTTCGTCCTTACTCATCTTGCAAAAGCGTATGCAAAACGTGACATTGCCATGCAGTTGCATTTTGCAGCCATCAGGGACAACAATGGCTTGATGTACAAGAAACTCGGACCTGATACCGGCTATGACGCCTCCCACGACAAGGATCTTGCTGAAGGTTTGTCAGCTTTCCTGAACAATCTCTCTGCCACCGGCGATGTACCCAAGACGATTCTCTATACACTCAACCCAAAGGATTACTATACTTTGGGTACCTTGATGGGCTGTTATCAGGATGGGATTCCAGGAAAAATGCAGCTTGGTTCTGCCTGGTGGTTCGCTGACCACAAGGATGGTATGGAAGAACAGATGAAGCTTTTGGGCAACGTTGGCCTGCTCCCCCGTTTCATCGGGATGCTTACCGACAGCCGGTCCTTCCTCTCCTACTCCAGGCATGAGTATTTCAGGCGTATCCTGTGTAATATCCTGGGCACTTGGGCAGAAGAGGGAGAAGTTCCATACGACATGGAGATGCTGGGAAAGGTGGTTGAGAATATCTCCTTTGGTAATGCAAAAGCTTATTTCGAGGGTTGATACCATGGGGAAGAAAACCAATCCGGCAGGAGAAAAACAACAAACCAGCGGAGTTATTAGAACCATTGTCATCCTGGAGACATTGTCCAAGCATCAGAGCATCAATCTGGAACAACTATCCAAGGAGACGGGTTTACCAAAAGCAACCCTGCTCAGGTTTCTTTCCACCTTGGTCAACCTTGGCTATGTCTATCGGGATAACACAGACCTCTACAGCCTAACGCTGAAGATGTTCTCTGTGGGATCCCGTGGGCTTGAGCATATCGATCTGATTCATGTAGCCAATCCTGTCGCCCAAGAACTCTGTGATGAACTGGGTGAGACGGTGCATATGGGAGTACTGGAGGAGGACAAAGCTGTCTATGTCCTGAAGAAGGAGTCCTCCTTCACCATCAGAATGTACTCAAGGGTGGGAAAAGCAATTCCCCTGTACTGTACAGCTATTGGGAAGGTTCTGCTCAGTGATATGCCTCAAGACACCCTTGATGAATACCTCTCCTCTGTAAAGATGAAACCATTCACCCCAAACACCATTACTGATATTGGGGTATTGAAACAGGAATTGCAACAAATCCGCGATCGAGGCTGGGCAAGCGATAATGAAGAACATGAAATGGGCACGCTCTGCATTGGCTCCCCAATCAAGGACTACACAGGAAAGGTCGTTGCCGCGATGAGTGTCTCCTGGCCTCTTTTTCGCTTCAATCCGGAAGAACAAGAACACATCACCAAGTCAATACTGGCTGCATGTACAAACCTCTCTCACCTTCTAGGCTGGGAAGAGGCCAAGTAAAGCAGTAAGAAATCCCCGGGAATGCAATCCGGGGATGTTTTTTCCCCTCCTATGAGCTATCATGGTGAAAAAGGAGTCAACTCATGCAACAAATTAGATGGGGTATTATCGGATGCGGCAATGTAACTGAAGTGAAAAGCGGCCCTGGATTCCAGAAAGCAGAGGGGGCTTCCCTTGTTGCTGTCATGAGGCGAAATGCGGAGAAGGCAGCAGATTATGCTGGGCGCCATGGAGTGGAGACCTGGTACGATGACGCACTCAAGCTCATTGAAGATCCACAGGTGGATGCAATCTACATTGCAACCCATCCAGACTCCCACCACTACTATACGCTCCTCGCTGCCGCAAAGGGAAAACCAGTCTACTGTGAAAAACCACTGGGGGTTTCCTATGCGCAAAGCAAGGAGATGGTTGAGTACTGCAAGCAACACTCAATCCCCTTTTTCAGTGCTTACTACCGTAGGGCACTCCCAAAATACCTTATGATCAAAGAGATGATCGACAGTGGAAAACTTGGAGAGATCAGGGCAGTCCATGTGGAGTTGCTGCAAACCATAAAACCAGAAGATACCGTGGACAAGGGGAGATGGAGAGTACAACCAGAGAAGAGCGGGGGCGGTTTGTTGCTCGATGTTGGCTCACACTCCCTTGATCTGATCGACTTCTATTTTGGCCCCATAATCGAGGCAACAGGAGAAGGGAGAAACCAGAGCCAGACGTATGGAGCTGATGATATTGTCCATGGTAGTTTCAGAACAGAGCGTGGTGTCTGTGGTACGGGACTTTGGTGTTTCAACACCTGCAAGGATGAGGATACCACCACCATTTTCGGTAGCAAGGGCATCCTCTCCTACTCTGTACTGGATATCGGAAAACCGATAACCCTTGAAACAGAAAAAGGAACCGAGGTATTGGCTGTTCCTGAACCTCCAGAACATGTAGCACAGCCCCTCATCCAAACAGTTACCGATGAATTGTTGGGAAAAGGTCACTGTCTCAGTACAGGAGAGAGTGGTATGCGTACTGACTGGGTAATGGAACGATTACAAGGAAAATAGGAGAGCGTATGTTTGTATCGCATCGTGATGAAATTGAGAAAAAGAATATAACTGAGAAAGTCATCAAGCAGGTCCTCATTGGCCCTGAACAAGGGTGGGAAGACTATGTAATGCGCATGTTCACCTTGGAGAAGGAAGGAAAGGCTCCTCACCACTCCCATCCCTGGCAACATATCATTTTTGCAGTGGAAGGGAGAGGGAATCTCTTTATGGATGGAAAGGACTATCCACTGGAAAGTGGATCGGTTGCCTATGTACCGGATGGAATCGACCATCAGATTTCCAACGCAGGAGAGGAGCAATTCGTGTTCATCTGCATCGTCCCCAAGCGAGGAGACGCCTGATTACCTACTCCTCATGATGATGGTGATGATGTTCATGATTGCAACTATGATGATCATGGTCATGAGGAATCTCATAGAGTTCCCTGAACATATCCTGGATCAGGCTATCCATCTCTTCCTTCTGATTTCCACAGACCACCATGATACCAATCTGCTTGCCTAATTCTGAAAGCAGCGGAAGGGTTCTCTTGCCGTAACAGTGGATTGCCTGCGGCTTGCCTTCCTTCTCAAACAGTTCGAGCAGACGACTGATGATCTTCCCATGTTCCTGTTCATAATCCTCAACAAGGAAGACATCAAGCACTTGATGAGATTGTGGGTCATAGGCAAGGCTATAGAAGGGATACACAGGTCTCTCACCTTTTCCGGGGAGCATTGGCTCGACCATCATTCCGATTGCCAGAGCCATGATCTTTCCTGGTTTTGCCTTCATCCTCTTGTATTGCAGCTGACGGTCCTCATTGGTAAAAAAAGCTTGTGGATAGTAGAATCCATAGGCTTCATCCTGCAATACCCGGACACTGACTGAAAAGCTATCACCTTTCTTCACCAGCGTGGGGATGTACTCCTTCTTGTCTGTCTCTTCCAACTGGAGAGAGTCAAGCCAGAAAGAAAACGTGTTGGTCTTCTTGGTTTTCTTAAAGGATGCGAAATACTCCTTGGCAAACAACAAGCCCCGAAGGATGAGGATCAAATCCGCTTCTTCCTTATCGCTGATGTACCAGGGAACCTTGTACTGTTCCTTGATCCTGAACTGGGGGTAGGCATCCTCGCTGAAAAGGACCCCACTCTCTTCGGCCGCCCTGAGGTCGCTCTCTTCCAGATTCTCTTTCGCTGTTCGCATAATGCCAAGCAAACACTCCTGAGCCTCTTGTAGATCCAGGTTTTCCATCTCAGAGATGCCTTCGTCCTGTAAGGAGAGAGCAAGATAACCAGTAAGGCCCTTTTCCCCCCGATAGGCTGCAAATGCTGAATCTACAACCGATACATAATACGGTATCTGTTCTTCAGAAAGTATACAGATTAGGTCGTTTTCAGAAAAAACTGAATCAATTGAAGCATCTTGATAGGCCTTGGCCAGTTCATACAGGGTTGTGTGTTTCATGGTTGCACTATACAAAATTCGTGGTACTTATCCAATGACTACAGCACTACACTTGTTCTCTTGGTCCCTACACGCTACATTGTGACAAAGGAAGACGGTAATGACGGGATTTGAGAAACTACAACAAGCAAAGCGTTTTGATATGCAGAAAAAGCCCATCAGACAACGCCACTATCTAAGACCTGTGACGTGGCTACTCAGCTACCCTGCAGTATGGAAACACAAACTGAAAATCAATCGCAAGAGAATGGAAGGGGTCAAACCTCCCTTTCTCTTGCTTTGTACACATATGGCATTCATCGATTTCAAGGTGACCACCGCTGCCCTCTTCCCCCATAGAGCAAACTATGTCGTGGCAATCGATGGTTTTCTTAAACGGGAGTGGTTGCTGAGAAATGCAGGGGGAATTTGTAAACGCAAGTTTACCAACGACCTACAGTTGGTCAGACATATCAGAGAGGTATTGACCGTCAACAAGGATATCCTGGCTCTCTACCCGGAAGCTCGATATTCACTGGTGGGTACGACTGCCATACTTCCTGACTCCCTCGGTAAGATGGCCAAGCTGTTGGGGGTTCCTGTGGTGATGCTGAATATGCATGGACACTACCTGAATAGCCCTCTTTGGAACCTGAAAAGCAGAGGGAACCGAATTGAAGCCGATCTTTCACTGCTTTTCACAGCTGAAGAATTAAAACAAGCCAAGACCAGTGAAGTAAACAAGGTTATACGAAAGGCCTTCGAATATGATGAGTATGCGTGGCAGAAAGAGAACAAGATCAGAATAGCGTATCCCAAACGGGCAGAAGGTTTGCATAAACCCTTGTATCAATGTCCTCACTGCCTTCGTGAGTACAAGATGTACAGCAAAGGCACAATCCTAGGATGTGAGGCTTGCCACAAACAGTGGGAAATGAGCGAGTATGGTGAGTTGAAAGCAGTAAGGAAAGCTGATGACGAACATACACTTACCACAGAGTTCTCCCATATTCCCGATTGGTATGAATGGGAACGGGAACAGGTTCGTCAAGAAATAGAGCATGGTACTTACCATTTTGAAACCATGGCACGCGTGGAGGCTCTTCCCAATGCAAAAGGATACATTCCCTTAGGGAAAGCAAAACTGACTCATTCCATGGATGGATTTACCCTGGAAGGGGAATTTGACCACAATGCATTCTTCTTGTCAAAACCTTCGCTGAGCATGTATGCCTGCCATATTGAGTATGAATATTTCGGCAAAGGAGACTGTGTGGACCTATCCACCCTGGAAGATACGTACTACATCTACCCAGAAGGAACAGAATTCTCGGTTACCAAGCTCTCCTTGGCAACCGAGGAATTGTTCATCCATCACAGGAGTGCAGAAGTTGATCAGCGTCGTGAAAGGATTCTGGAAAGTTCAGCATCGCTGATATAGCGGGCAGTATAATCCAGACCATATCTATCCAGCTGCCTTACGAATGCACGCATGTGGTTTTCTGAACCTCTGAGTAGATTATTATATACCCAGATCTCCACTTCATCCTCACTTGCCGCAATGTATCGTTGCAAGTCATAGATATCAAGATCCTCTATGATGGCTCCAACCAGGAAAGCTTCTTCGATGGATGAGCTGCCTTGCGCAACCAGACTCTCATAGAGTTTGGCAATTTCAGTGTTGTGGAAGACCCCGATCTCTGAGGTACTGGCAGGATTGGCTATCTCCTTGTCTTTCATGACTGCAGAAACTGCATCCATGTGCTGTTGCTCAGCATTTGCAATGTTGAGAAATACACGACTTCCCCACTTTTCATAAAGAGCAAGATAGACATCCCTGGCAAGCTTCTCTTCCTCTGCCATATAGAGCAATCCTTCAAACTCGGTAGTTTCTACCATTTCTTCAGTCTGGGAAAGTTCAGCCTGCTTTTCGCTAATAGGTTGTGCAGAGAGGACAGCACCCATTGCCACTACGAAGATTACGGAAAGTATCATTGTTTTTCGCATTTTATTGACTCCTTTGTTTGTCGTTGAGCCAAGTATAGGGATGTACTATCTACTCTATAAGGAAACAAGGTAAAGGTTTGGTAAAGAGAGAGGAGCAAACTTCGAAAAGCTTGCTCCCCCTGATTCTTTTGGTCCGAAAGTGGTTATCGCTGAACGCGACCGCTTCCATCTCCCTTGCACAGTGCCTCAACCTCTGCTTTTGTGCTGAGATTGAAATCTCCATCGATGGAGTGCTTCAAAGCTGACGCTGCCACTGCAAAGTTGATAACATACTGTTCATCATCCCCATACTCGCTGAGAGCGAAGACCAGACCAGCAGAGAAGGAGTCTCCACCACCGACGCGGTCGATAATGTCCGTGATCTCATAGTGCTTGGAGAGGTAGAAGCCACTCTTGCCGCTGAGTGCTGCACTCCACCCATTGTGGTCGGCACTCTTGCTCTCCCTGAGGGTAACAGCAACCACCGAGACATTGGGGAACTGGCGCTTCACCTCTTCGGTAAGATCCTTGTAGACATCTGTATCCAACTCACCACTGGTAACATCAACCTTGGCCTCAATACCCAGACACTTCTGGATATCTTCCTCATTCGCAATGATTACATCAGCAAACTTAACCAATTCCCTCATTACCTCAGGTGCTTTCTTTCCATAGTTCCAGAGTTTCTTTCGATAGTTCAAATCGATGGATACAGTGGCCCCTGCTTCCTTGGCCGCCTTCATTGCTGCAAGACTACTGTCTGCTGCATCCTGGCTGATTGCCGGGGTGATGCCGGTGATATGGAACCATTGTGCATCAGCAAGTACTGATTTGAAATCAAAATCAGAAGGTTTACTGAGCGCAATGGAACTCTCTGCACGATCATATACGACACTACTGGGTCTCTGGTTTGCCCCTGTTTCCAGAAAGTAGATACCGACACGGCCATTCTTGGTCATCTTGATGGCTGAGGTATCAACACCATATTTACGAACCTCACGTACTGCAGCCTCCCCAATGGCATTGGAGGGAAGTGCACTCACAAATCGTGATGCCTTTCCAAGCAATGAGAGAGAAACAGCGACATTGGCCTCTCCTCCGCCAAAGGTGGCTTCCAAAGCGGGTGATTGAAAGAAACGCTCATGCCCTGGGGACTTGAGTCTCAACATAATCTCACCAAATGTCACAAATGTATTTCCCATAGAAGTCTCCTCCATATTTTTATACAGGAACAGTAATATCCTCTTGATATTTCAAATCATAGAAGGTATGCTTGAGTCTGTCAATAATATTTTGAAACATCGTTTCATAATTGGAATATCCAAGAAGGAGCAACGCATATGCATGAAGCACTGTTTGAACAAATCCATACGATCGGCCTGGTACCGGTGGTGAAGATCGATGATGCCGACAAGGCCGAGGGTCTTGCAGGAGCCCTGATCGCAGGTGGACTACCCTGTGCAGAGGTCACCTTCCGCACCCAAGCGGCAGAGGAGGCGATCAGGCGCATCTCCAAGGCATACCCCGAGATGCTCGTGGGTGCCGGCACGGTGACCAACCTCGAGTATGCAAAGAAGGCGGTGGCAGCAGGGGCAAAGTTCCTCGTCTCCCCGGGCTTCAACCCCACCGTCGTGGACTGGGCTCTGGAACAGGGCATACCCATCGTCCCGGGTGTGTGCACACCCAGCGACATCGAGGCGGGCATCAGCCGTGGGCTGACCACCCTCAAGTTCTTCCCCGCCGAGGTCAGCGGGGGCGTGGACATGCTCAAGAACTTCGCAGGGCCTTTCCCCGACCTCGTCTTCATGCCCACCGGCGGCATCAGCACCAAGAACCTTGCAAGCTATGCCAGGCAGCCCAACGTCCTGGCAGTGGGTGGATCGTGGATGGTCAAGGCCGACCTCATCGAGGCGGAGGACTGGCAGGCGATAGAGGACCTGAGCAGGGAGGCGGTGCGCACCCTCCAGGGACTGGAGTTCGCCCACATGGGCATCAACAACCAGGATGCCGCAGAGGCTGAGAAGACCGTCAAGGGACTGGAGGCACTGGGCATGGTGAAAAAGAGTGGCAACAGTTCCACCTTCCTGGACACCACCATCGAGGTGTTGCCTAAGCAGTACCTGGGGAAGATGGGGCACATCGGCTTCAGGTGCTTCTCCATCGAGCGCACCCTCGCCTACCTCTCCCAGTTCGGCTTCTCCGTGAACGATCAGACCATCGCACGCGATGCAAAGGGCAAGATCAAGGTATGTTACCTTGAGCAGGAGCTCAGCGGCTTCGCCATCCACCTGATCAAGGCATAAATCAAGATTTTTACATTCTAGCCGGTGCATGCCTCTAGCTGTACCGGCTTTTTTCTTTAATACTTGCATTGATGAATATCCTGCAATGCAACAAACTTACGAGCGAACAAAAACAACACATTGAAGAGCTGTATGCACACTGCTGCCTACAGGAACCACTTACGCAAGAGCTGTTTCTTGTGAGTGACATGAACGTAGAGCCAGAAAAGCCTTGCTTCTTTCTTGCGTATGAAGCAGCACAGCTGGTCAGTTTCCTGACAGCATTTTTCCCAACCAAAGAAGAAGTTGAGTTCACCGGCTTCACCCATCCAGATAAAAGAGAACAGGGCCATATGACTGCTCTCATTGCTGCCGCTCTCCCCCTCTTCTCACAGGCAAGGTATCATCAAGCACTTTTTATCAGGGAGAAGGGTTCGCAAAGTGGCGAGGAGTTCCTCAGCAAACGCTATCCCGCCATCGCACGAACAGAATATGTACTGGAGCTGAAAAGCAACGCATGGAAAACCAGGCAAACCACCGGTGTGCTTACTGAAGTTACCCCGCAAACACAAGAGATTGCAGGGAAGATCCTGAGTGAAATTTTCGAGCAGGATGAGCAGACCAGCAAACAACACCTAACCTTCCTTCTCTCCCGCCCCGATGGTCAGGTATATCTCTACTATGTGGAAGGAGTGCCTGTAGGTACAGTGAATGTGCACTACCTTGATAAAGAGGTGGCAATGATCCATGCAGTAGGGATCCATAAACCATTGAGAAGAAAGGGTCATGGGGAGCGAATGATGGTAGATCTCCTTAATATGCTTACGCAGAATACTTCTGCAGTAAGACTGGAAGTTGATAGTGACAATCCCCCAGCACTGGCTTTGTATCAGAAACTCGGTTTTTGTACGCTTAACCGAGTTGATTACCATGCAATGATTTTTTGATAATGGTTTCAATTTGGCGGTTGAGAGGATTTACCTTGACTGCAGGAACTTGGCGGCATTAGCATAAGACATACATTGTTCTTTGTCTATCTAGATGGACATCATACGAAATTTTGGAGGAAAGCATGAAAAAAACTATTGCTTTGGTTTTGGCTCTCGTAATGCTCGTACCTGCACTGTTCGCTCAGGGGGGCCAAGAGGCTGCTCCTGCACCTGCTGCAAGTGAGACTACAGCTCCTGTGGCGGCCGCTGCTTCTGGAAGCGTAAATGCCTATACGACGCTTGAGGAACCTCTTGCTGCAAAACTGTTCCAGCTGTTTGAACAAGAGACTGGTATCAAGGTTAACTTTGTTCGTCTCAGTGGTGGAGAGACGGTAGCCCGACTTGAGGCCGAGGCATCCAATCCCCAGGCATCCATCTGGGTTGGTGGTGTTGGTCTTGACCACATCACCGCAAAGAGCAAAGGCTTGACTACCCCGTATGTAAGCCGCTACACGTCCAAGACCCCTGAGCAATTCCGTGACCCGGATAACTTCTACATCGGTCTCTACGTTGGGCCTCTCACCTTTGTGACCAACCTTGACCGTGCAGCAGAACTTGGAATCGAACCCCCGAGAAGCTGGGCCGATCTTCTCAAGCCCGAGTACAAGGGATATGTCCGCATGGCAAACCCCAACTCCTCCGGTACTGCATACAACACCTTGACCACAGCTCTCGATGTTTTCGGAACTGAGGACAAGATGATTGAGTACATGAAGGAACTGGACAAGAACATCGACCAGTACACCAAGAGCGGAAGTGCTCCTGGAAAGAGTGTTGCTACTGGTGAGATTCCTGTTGCTATCGGGTATGCACATGACCAGGTTAAGCTCAAGGCAGCTGGTTCCCCAATCGTAATTACCGCTCCTTCTGAAGGAACTGGATACGAACTGGCTAGCATGTCCTTGGTAAAGGGTGGCCCCGATACAGTCAATGCAAAGAAACTGTATGACTGGGTTCTCTCCAGTCCTGTTGCCCAAGAGACCTTCACCGAATGGTATGTGGTACTGGTAGCTGAAGGCGCCGCCAAGCATCCTGATGCTCTGTCAATCAATGAGATCAAGACAGTCAACCAGGATATGGCTTGGGACGGAGACAAGGTCAATAAGACCCGTCTGCTTGACCGCTGGACCAATGAGATCGGAAACAAGAGATAATTACCAGTGGTAATTTAGCTTTTCCTACCACCCTGCAAGCTCTCTTGCAGGGTGTGTAGTTCCAACGGAATGAATCGATGTTTACAAAAAAACGCATCCTTCAGTTCTGCGCTGCAGCGCTGATATTCCTGCTGGCTGATTTCTGGATGTACAGCACACTCTCTTCTGATTTCAGATCATATGAAGCAGAGCGTAATTTCAATGAAATTGAGCTGTTCGCGCAAACAGTTCCCGACGAGAGGACCCCACAGGATTTTGCCCGTTGGGTTCCAACGGTTAAAGACATCATACCCGGGGCGAGAGCACTCTATCTTACCTTTGACGAGCAGAGCTTCAACTTTATTCCTGAAAGTGGATCTGAGACGGTAAATGCTCTATTCCAAGCGTATAGCAGCACTCCTGAATTCCAAAAGGCCATGGAGAGTGTCTACTACCTGGAGCCAATGAAGCTTGGATCAACGTATCAAGCTGATTATAGCCTGGACCCTGATACGATTAGCGCAGATACCATCAAAAGCCAGGTATACTTTGTACCCATTGTGGATGAGACAGGGTATCAGGTATCCGGAGCAGCGATGATTATTGTCCCCTCCAGTACTGCCACAGGATACAGCAACTTGCTCAAGACCCTGTTCATTGCCGCGGCAGTGGTATTCTTGGGTATACTCCTTGTACTTACCTTTACCCGCGATCCATTGACGGGATTCATGGTACTGGGATTATTTGGTATTGTCCTGGTCTTTATCGCTTACCCCTTGGTAGAGGCAATCAGGCTCTCCTTTATGAAAGATGGGGTATTCAGCCTACAGACATGGAAAGAGAGTCTTTCCCCTACCTATATGGTGGCACTGTGGGGCTCGCTTAGACTGGGAGTACTTACAGCTACCATTTCCACGCTGGTCGGATTCATGTTCGCCTTCCTGATTGAACGAACAAGTTTCAAGAAAAAGAAATTGATGACCACCATGGCAACCATGCCGGTCATTTCCCCACCGTTCAGTCTCTCCCTCTCCATCATTCTATTGTTTGGTAACAATGGGCTGATCAGTAAACAATTGCTTCACCTGAATACCTCCATTTATGGCTTGGGTGGCCTGACGATTGTACAGGTAATTGGGATGTTCCCTATCGCATTCATGACAATCAGTGGTGTCTTGAGGCAGATTGACTCCACGGTTGAGGATGCCTCCCTCGACTTGAGTGCCACCAGATGGCAGACATTCAAGGAGATAACCCTCCCTCTCTCTGTTCCTGGCATTCTATCGGCTTGGCTGTTGGTTTTCACCAATTCGCTGGCTGACTTTGCAAACCCGTTGTTGCTGAGCGGTGACTACCGGGTACTCTCAACGGAAGCCTATATGTTGGTAACCGGTCGTAGCAACCTGGGAGCTGGTTCAGCCCTATCATTCATCCTTTTGATGCCAACCCTCACAGCCTTCTTGGTACAGCGAAACTGGGTTGCAAAGAAGAGTTATGTAACGGTGACAGGAAAACCTTCCACTACGCTTACCGAACTCACCAACAAACCTGTCAGGGTTGCCTTGGAGACTTTCTCCTGGATTTTCCTTGGCTTCATTGCCTCTCTCTATCTGACCATCGTGGCAGGATGTTTCGTGGTCAACTGGGGTATCGACTACTCCTTCACCCTGGCAAACTGGGGAGAAGCAGTCTCTCGTGGATGGACATCCATCCGTGACACGGTAACCCTGGCAGCCATTGCAACACCGACAGCAGGACTGTTGGCCATGCTTGCCGCAATGTTGATAGTAAGAAAGAAATTCCCGGGAAAACGATTTCTTGAGATGTTGATAATGACTCCCTATGCCATTCCTGGTACCTTGATTGGTATCAGTTACATCTTGGCATTCAACCGGCAACCACTCTTGCTGGTAGGAACTGGAGCGATCATTGTTATCAACTACGTGATTAGAGAACTACCGGTAGGACTGGAGAATGGCATAACTGCCCTGCACCAGATTGATCCTGCCATCGAGGAGAGCGCAGCTGATCTGGGTGCTGACGTACCTACGGTCTTCAAGACAATTGTTCTTCCCTTGATTCGTCCGGCATTCTTGTCCAGCATGTCCTACACCTTTGTACGGTCTATGACTGCTGTCAGTGCCATCATCTTCTTGATTTCGGCTCGCTGGAATCACCTGACCGTTCTGATCTTCAACTTCTCGGAGAACCTTCGTTTCGGTCTCGCCAGCGTCTTGTCAACCATCCTCATCGTCATCGTCCTCTCTGTCTGGGGTCTGATGCAGGTTGTGGTTCGTGATGACAAGCTCACCCAAAAAACTATTTCAACCCGCTAAGGTGGTGATGTATGGAAAAGAAAAGCGTATCGGTAACCCTTGAGCATGTAACCAAGAAATTCAAGGATGTAAAAGGAAAGTCTGATGTCATTGCTGTCAATGATTCTCACTTCGTCATCGAACCTGGCGAGTTGGTAACCCTGCTTGGTCCTTCCGGTTGTGGCAAGACCACCACACTCAGAATGATTGCAGGATTCGAGCTTCCCACTGAGGGAAAGATATACATTGGAAACGAGGAAGTCACCATGCTACCCCCGAACAAACGTGACACTGCCACCATGTTCCAGAGCTATGGCCTCTTCCCTCATATGACGGTCTTCGACAACGTAGCCTATGGATTGAAACTTCGTAAGATTCCCCATGAGGAAATCACCAAGCAAGTGAATGAAACCCTCTCCTTGGTCGGACTTGCCGACTATGGGGACCGTGCACCTTCCAAGCTCTCTGGAGGACAGCAACAGCGAGTTGCACTCGCACGAAGCCTTATTGTCACCCCATCAGTGTTGTTGCTTGACGAACCTCTGTCCAACCTTGATGCATTGCTTAGAGAGCAAATGCGTGTAGAAATACGTAAAATCCAGAAGGAATTGGGCATAACTGCTGTCTATGTTACGCACGACCGAGTTGAGGCCATGAGTCTCTCTGACCGTGTCGTAGTCATGAAAGATGGGTTTGTCCGCCAGATCGGCTCCCCCATCGATATCTATGAAAATCCTGACTCACGCTTTGTCGCTGGTTTTGTCGGCAAGGCTGCTTTCTTCCCTGTTCAGGTAAAGAAAGAGGAATCAAACCTTTGGACCTGCCAGCTTGGAGAGAAAGAGGTTGCGGTAGAGCGTGCGGCAACCGATGTGGAGGTAGGAACTGAAGCGGTACTTATGGCCCGTCCTGAATCACTTCGTGTTGTGGAGAAGGGAAAGGGAAAGATTGAAGGCAAGGTCAGGATGAATGTCTATCTCGGAAACAGTATGGAAGCATTCATCAACACCTCCTTCGGAGAAGTCCTGGTACAGATTGACGACCCACATGCAAAGAAGGTGTTTGGGGAAGGAGAAGAGGTCTCAATTGACTTCACTCCCGATCGTGTCAGATTGCTTAACAAGAACAAAGAGTAACCAGATAGTGATTACTTAACGAAAACACAGGCTGTGAAAACAGCCTGTGTTTCTGTATGACAAGGTTTCTGTAAACTTACTTGGTATCGTTCTGAACTACCCAGCAAGCTGCAGAATGTCCGGGTGATACTTCCTTCAATGGTGGGTATTCCCTTCGACACTTTTCTACTGCGTAAGGACACCGGGGATGAAAGTGGCATCCTTCGGGAGGATTGATGGGAGAAGGAACATCTCCCATAACAATCCGCTTCTTTGTCTCCCGGGCCCTTGGGTCAGTTGCAGGAAATGCATTGAATAAAGCTTGTGTATAGGGATGCACATGGTTGCCCACAAGTTCATTCTTGTCGGCAATCTCCACAATTCTTCCCAAATACATAACAAGGATTCTTGTAGCAATAAACTCAACGACCGATAGGTCATGAGCAATAAACAGATAGGTAAACCCGTATTTCTTTTGAAGGTCAAGCAACAGGTTGAGGATCTGCGCTTGGACTGATACATCCAATGCTGAAACGGCTTCATCACATACGATGAACTCTGGGTTGAGAGCCAATGCACGAGCAATACCGATCCGCTGTCTCTGTCCACCAGAGAACTGGTGAGGGTAACGCGTACGAAACTTGGGATTCAGTCCTACCTCATCCATCAATTCTGCAACACGATCCAATCTCTCTTCTTTTGTCCCGATTTTATGGATATCGAGTGGTTGTCCAATTATTTGCGATACTTTTTTTCGAGGATTCAACGATGAATAGGGATCCTGAAAGATCATCTGCATATTCAGCGTCATATCCTTCATTGCTGCACGATCTTTCGCAAACAAATCCTTACCACGATAGAGGACTTCACCTGAGGTCTTGTCATGTAATCTCATGATGGTCTTGCCCAGTGTGGACTTTCCACAACCCGACTCTCCGACAACCCCAAGAATCTCTCCCTCGTACACATCGAGGGAAACACCATCAACTGCCTTCAGTATTGATTTAGTATCATCGGCTCCTTCACGCTTTATCGTGAAGTATTTTTTAAGATCCTTCACTTCAATGATCTTCGTTTCACTCATTGGCATTATCCCTCCTGTACGTTCTGATAGTTGTGACACCATACCGAATGGGATTCATTCAAGACAGTTTCCTGGGGAAACGCTTTGCCACAAATTTCTGTTGCATAGGCACATCTGTTCTCAAATGGACAACCTGCTCCAATACTTCGCATATCAGGAACGGTACCGGCAATTGCCTCAAGCCTTTCTGCTCCCTTGTATTTGGGGTTGGAAGGCAAAGAGTTGAGTAAACCTAATGTATAAGGATGCTTCGGCTCTTCAAAAATTGAGAAGACATCCGACTCCTCAACTTTTCTACCGGCATACATCACGGCAACACGGTCTGCCATTTCCGCTACAACACCCATATCATGGGTAATAAGTAGAATCGACATACCAATCTCTTTCTTCAGGTCATTCAATAAATCCAGGATCTGGGCTTGGATGGTAACATCCAGTGCTGTAGTAGGCTCATCAGCAATCATGAGGCCAGGTTCAGGAGACGCTAATGCCATTGCAATCATGGCACGTTGGCGCATTCCTCCCGACAACTGGTGAGGGTAACTATGTACCCGACGCTCTGGGGCAGGTATCTTCACCAGCTTGAACAACTCAATCGTCTTCTCAAGTGCTTCTGACTTGCTTATCCCTTGATGAGTCATGAATACATCAGCAATCTGTGAACCAACAGTGAACACTGGATTCAGCGCTGTCATTGGTTCCTGGAATATCATGGAAATCTGCGTACCCCGCAGTTTTTCAATCTCACCCTTTTTTAATTTCAACAAATCCTGACCACGAAATATGATAGATCCGCTATCCACCCTTCCTGGAGGCATTGGGTTAAGTTGGTTGATTGAATGCGCAGTCACAGATTTTCCACATCCTGATTCTCCAACCAAGGATAGGGTCTCTCCTTTACGTATTGTAAGGGAAAGGTCACGAACAGCATTCACGACACCACGTTGGGTATCGAATGAAAAGTTGAGGTTCTCTATGGACAACAACAGGTCTTTCTTCTCTTCCATATTTCTCTCGTTCCTTCTAGTTTCTCATCTTAGGGTCAAGAATATCGCGCAAACCATCGCCAAACAAATTGAACCCTAAAACAGCCAAGAGGATTGCAATACCAGGCAATGTTACAATCCACCATGCACTTGTTAAAAATTGTTTGGAACTAGCAATCATCAATCCCCATTCTGGTGTGGGTGGCTGAGCCCCCAAGCCTAAGAATGAGAGACCTGCCGAACTGAGGATGGCCTCTCCTATTCCGAGTGTAGCCTGGACAATTGTAGGAGAAAGGCAGTTAGGGAGAATCGTGAGGAACATCAACTCAAAGTTTCCAGCTCCCAAAGCTTTCTCAGCCAATACATAGTCACTCTCTTTTTCAGCCAACACGGAAGCACGTACCACTCGTGCATAGCGAGGAACCTGTGAGATTCCGATTGCCACCATCGCATTGGTCAGTGACGGACCAAGAATGGAGACAATAACGATGGTGAGCAGTATGTACGGGAATGCCAGCATGATGTCGATCAGTCTCATGACAATCTTGTCAAATATCCCTCCATAGTATGCAGAGGTAACGCCAATGATGATTCCGAAAAACAGCGAGATTCCAACTGAAACCATACCAATGGTCATCGAGATTCTTGCACCATAAATAATACGGGAGAGCATATCACGGCCTAAATCATCGGACCCCAGGATATATCCATTGGTGAACATTGGAGTCATTCGTTCAGATACTTCTTGGACCAGTGGATCCTGTGGAACTATCAAAGGGGCAAAAATTGCCATAAGGACAAAGAGGGTGATGATAGCCAATCCTATCATCGCTCCTTTGTTTTTCTTGAGATGGTACCAAGTCTCCTGTAAAGGAGTTGGTTCCTTGAGCCTTGGTATTTCCAGTTCTTCAGTCTTTTTCATATACATCCCTTGTATCTCACTGCAATCTAATTTTCGGATTCACCACGGAATAGAGGATATCTACAACGAGATTAATCAAGACAAAAAAGGTAGAGATAAAAATAATTCCGCCTTGCACTGCAGGATAGTCACGAGCCCCAATGGCTACATATATCCAACGCCCGATACCTGGCCATGAGAAAACGGTCTCAGTGAGAATGGCTCCGGAGAGCAACAAACCAAACTGAAGTCCAATGACTGTTATTACCGGTAGCAGGGCATTACGCAACGCATAACGATAAATTACCCGCTTTTCCTTGATTCCTGCCGAACGAGAAGTCTTTATATAATCCTGCTGCATCACTTCAAGCATACTGCTTCGAGTAGTTCTTGCGATGATTGCAAGCGGAATAGTTCCCAGTGCAATAGTTGGAAGTATCAGATGCTGGATGGCAGACCCCAAATACTTTGGCGTGCCTTCCCGAATCCACATGATGATACCATCCAGTACATAAAAATTAGTGATGGGAGTGAAATAATAACGGATATTCATCCTACCACCTGTAGGCAACAAGTCCAGCCAGACTGAAAACACCATGATCAGGACTAGGCCTAGCCAAAATACAGGCATGGATACGCCAACCAAGGCACCTCCCATTGTTGAGTAGTCAACCCATGTATTGCGCCGTATGGCAGAGGTCACCCCAAATAGTATGCCCAAGGTAGTAGCAAACAACATAGCATACCAAGCCAACTCGATTGTCGCGGGAAATCGTTCAGCAATTTCTTTCGCTATTTGTTGTCCAGAGGCAATAGATTTACCAAGATCGAACCTAGCAATACGACCAAGATAGAGCCCATACTGCTGGATCAAGGGCTTGTCCAACCCAAGTTCTATGCGTAATTGTGCAACCTGTTCTGCGTTTGCACGTTCACCCAGCATTATTCGTGCAGGGTCGCCAGGAGCTAGAGCTATCATGAGAAACACGAGGGTGATGACACCAAATATTGTTGGAATCAACAAGGCCAATCGCTTTAAAATATGTTTGATCATACAATCCTCGAAAAAATGAGAAACATCAGACAATCACCCCCGGCTGGGGGTGACTGTCAATGTATTCAATACTCAATACAACCGTTTATTTATCCAACCAGACATGCTTGAATACGCGCTTTCCGGTAGGATACAACACGAAATCGTTCACATAGTCCATTGCTGGAACAGTTACGACAGAGTGGGCAATCGGTACCCAAGGAGCTTCCTCGTGGAAGACTTCCTGAGCAGCACGATACAATCTGTCACGCTCTGCCTGATCGGTGGTAACCTTTGCCTGTGCACAAAGATCAGTGAACTCTTTGTTCTTCCAAAGGGCAATATTACCAGCTGGAAGCTGTGCAGCAGGTTCAGAAAGAAGAACCCAGAGGAAGTTGTCTGGATCACCATTGTCACCAGTCCAACCGAGCATTGCACTCTGGTGCTCGCCCATATCAGTCTTGTCAAGATATGTGCCCCATTCATAGGAGATAATCTCAGCATCAATACCAACCTTGACCAGCTGGGCTTGCATGATTTCTGCTACCTTGCGGGCATCTGGGTTGTAAGGACGTGCAACAGGCATTGCCCAAAGCTCCATCTCGAATCCATTCGGGTATCCCGCTTGAGCCAGCAATTCTTTGGCTTTCTGAGGATTGTAACCGTAGTCTTCGATATCATCGTTGTAGGACCACATCCCAGGAGGAATTGGGTTCTTTGCAACTTGTCCGGCTTCACCATATACACCATCAACAATTTCCTGCTGGTCAATAGCATAGTTCATTGCCTGACGGACCAGTTTGTTGTCAAATGGTTTTTTCTCGGTGTTCAATGCAAGGTAACCAACATTCAAACCAGCCTGCTGGATAAGTTGAATGTTTGCGGTCGAACGCATGGCAGGAATATCATCATTTGAAGGGAAGTCAATCAAGTCAACCTCACCCTTCTGCAATGCCAACCAACGAGAGGTTGCATCGGGAATAACCTTGAGGATCAAGCGATCAAGATACACAGGGCCACCCCAATAATCGGCGTTTCTATCAAATACGATGTCAGAATCCTTTGTCCATGAGACAAACTTGAATGCACCAGTTCCTACTGGGTTGTTCTTGAAATCTTCCCCGTACTTGGCAACTGCAGTTGGAGATACGATTGATGCAAAATCCATAGCTAAGTTGGCAATGAAAGGAGCTTCAACCTTCTTCAGGTTGAACTGCACCGTGTAGTCATCAACAGCGACAACCTCTTTCACGATGTTGTCCATATCCATATAGCCCCAATACTTCCAAGGTCCAAGATCGTAGTAGGGATGGTCTTCCTGGAACTGACGTTCAAAGGAGAATACAACTGCATCTGCATTGAAAGGAGTTCCATCATGGAACTTCACGCCTTCACGAAGATGGAAGGTGTATTGCAGACCATCGTCTGAAATATCCCAGCTTGTGGCCAATGCAGGCTGAACAGCAGTCTGTCCAGGAACAAACTCAACGAGTGTGTCGAATACTGCAGTAGTGGCATAGAATGATTCACCATCTGTCTCACGGCCTGGGTCGAGACTGACCGAATCACCGGAACGACCAAAGACAAGAACACCACCCATCTTTGAATCATCGGCGCTTGCCGGTGCTGCCTCTTTTGCGCCTGCTGCGAACATCACAACGGGGACGAGAAGCATTAGTGCACATAACATTACAATAGTTTTTTTCATAGAAACCCCCTTAAATTTGGTTCGTTGAACAATTATGTAATATACCGCATAATTATACAATCAATATGCTTAAATAGAAAGAGCCAAATTGCAGAGAATCGTAAAAACCAAGAAAAATACTAATGATTAAGGATAGACCTAAGCCGGACAACCTTCCTGATGGCATCAATATCTCATTACTGTAAATTTACTTAGCATGTGACATATCACAATCTTCCAGATCCAAAAAAAATTACTCCATGCTGATTTTTCAAGGAAAAAACCTACCTATTCCCCCTATCAACATATACAACCATTGTCATATGTATAAAGCTTAACCTTTCTTTTCATGAATTATTAAGCAGTCCAAACCTACAGCCCTGCCCTTTCTTCACTAAAGAAATCGAGATACCAGACCAAGAAAAAGCAACTACTTCCCATCAACCACACTACTCGCGTGAAAGAACAACGTCCTCTTCAATGACATACTCTTCTGCTACACCTTGCACCATTACATCCTGGGCCGTCAACGAGACATTACGAAGCCTAATACCACGTCCCTCTATAGTAGGGAGCCCTTCATACATCTCGCTTTCACTTACCGGTTCAAGATGCTCATTTGCCACCGTGAATGTACAGCCAGAAATCACCAGATCACGGATGGGAGACTCAGGAAGCCCTACGATGAAGGCAGCACTGGATCTGTTATTGGTACTTGTGCATCCTTCAATGGTGACATGCTCGATATGGGGTGTTGTAGGAGTCACCGGTTTCCTCTCTAAGGAGAAATCTTCAACATCCAAACTACCACAGCGGTAGTACATATTTAAGGTAAGCGGACAGAGGTTGTTCTCCATCCTGATATCCTGGAAATGCAGGTCAGAAATATGCCCTCCCCGTCCTCTTCTTGTCTTTATCCTGATGCCTCTATCTGTACCATCAAAGAAGCAGGAACGTACCACCACATCATGGATGCCTGCCGCAGTCTCACTGCCGATAACGGCTCCCCCATGAGCATGTCTCACAGTACATCCCTCGATAAGGATATCGCTGGTTTTCCGGTTCACGGCAACCCCATCCTTTCCGCTTCCACTCTTTAGGGCAATCCCATCATCTCCGACGTCGATCAAGCAATTCTTGATCGTCACAAAAGAGCAAGAGTCAACATCAATCCCATCAGTGTTGGGTGCATCCTGTGGGTTTATAACAGATAGGTCCTTGAGAATAATGTTTGTACTGTAGAGGGGATGAACGGTCCAGAAGGGACTGTTCTGTATGTTCAGTCCTTCAATCTTCACATTATTGCTTTCCCTGATCTGCAACAAGGGAGGACGAAGGAACTGACTCTGACGGCCTCCTCCCCCACCACTCTGTCTCTCATAACCAGGGTTTAACTTGGCCAGTTCAGTCTCGATGGCTGAGACAGGACCGTTCTGGGTATTTCGTTTCTGTTGAGCGGTTGCCCACCACCAGGGACCACTTCCGTCTATGATGCCCTTCCCACGAAATATGAGACCATCTGATTCATTGATCAGCAAACAAGGATGCATGCAGTAACAGTTAACTCCTTCCCATCGTGAATAGAAAGGTCGGTAGAGGTTCTCGTTTGCAATGAAACGTATGGTTGCACCAGCTTCAAATTCCACCACAAGATTTGTTGCAGTGATGTGTATTGGGCCGCTCAGGTACTCTCCTGCACCGATCCGCAAGATCCCCCCCTTTTTCAAGCTTTCAAACGCTCGTTTGAAGACTTCGCTGTTGTCAAACTGCCCGTCTCCGATTGCACCGAAATCTGCCAGCGTATATTCCTTGTTCATGCAATTACCTCTTTCTTTACTTTTACCACCCTGTCTCCTACAATACCAGCTATGAAACAGTTAGGAATCAGAGCTCATGATCTTGGTACCTTCGATACCATTAACGACCTTGCAAGCGAGATTTCCCTCTATGGGGATTCAATACCCATTCAGCTCGCTTTGAAAAAAGTTCTCAAGAACGCTCCTGATGCAGAAGACTACAGTGAGCAGTTCATCATCTCAGTTCGTGACGCACTCAAGGCAAAAGGCGCATACGTTGGCGTTTTTGGAAGTTACATCAACCCCGTACACCCTGACAAGGCAGAGAGGGATGCAGAGCTTCGTAAATTTGAAAACCACCTAAAATATGCCAACCTCCTTGGATGCCCTTTGGTGGGAACCGAAACCGGTTCTTTCCATCCTGACAACTCCTACCACAGAGAAACGGCAAGTGCCAAGGTCCTCGACATCTTCTACCGTAGCATAGAGAGGCTCCTTGAAGCTGCCGTTAAGTATGATGCAATCGTCGGCATCGAAGCGGTAAGCAAACAGCATACCATCAGCACCATCCCAAGGATGGCAGCCTTGATGGAGAAGTTCGACAGTCCCCACCTTAGAGTCATCTATGACCCGGCAAATCTCGTCCCATGGATCGGGATAAGCGAGGCAGATGGCAGTGTTATGGGCACTCCCTCATTTGCCGCCCAGAAAGACTTCTTCTGCTCCGCCCTCGATGCATTCGGGGATAAGATTGCAGCAATCCACGTCAAGGACTACAAGCTCAACGACCAAGGTATAAAGGTCGGGGATCTTACGGTAGGGGATGGGGTTCTGGACTGGAAATTCCTTTTTGGGGAACTGAGAAGACGAAACATTGAAGTCCCTGCCCTGCTCGAAGATCTAACGGTCTCTACCTTGAAGGAAACACTTGCATTGCTCTCTACATACTGAACCATACCAGAAGAGCCCTCAAGGGCTTTTCATGGCACGATTTTGTATCTTTCCGTACTCTACAACAAGAGCGGCTGCTCGAAGGAGACAGGCCGCTTGTTGTCGGAAAGGACCTTGGAAAGGTAGTTTGTATCCAGCTCAAGCTCTGAAACCAGGCGAAGCAACACCTCTTCCGGTACAAGATTCTGCTCACAAAAGAGGAAGACCAGTGCCTTTTCTGCAATATTCTGAGGAAGAAGAGCATTGAAAAAGATTTCTTCGTCTGTCTTACCCCGGTAACGTTCACAGAAATTCTCATAGAGCATCGACTGCTCAATATTTCCCTTCAGCGCAGCAAGTTCATTTCTCAATGGCTTTTCATCCCCACGGGAGGCAAGTTCACCCAGTGGTTTGAGGTGGAAGAAGGTATACTCCTTCCCGGGAAGATAGTGATGTTCATCACAACGAGCAGCATAGTTCGGTTCCAGGGTACTGTCCTTATGGGAATCCCCACCAACGATGATCAGAGGATCGAAATAGAGTGCGGGGCACTCCTTTCCTTCCACCTGATAGTATCGATAGGTATAGAATGCATCACTGATACAGTCTGGATGTTCACAATACGCAGTAAGTGGGATTACATCTGTTGCTATATCGAGCATCAACCGTGCAGTGGAATTGAACAAGTCCCGACGGAAGTTCAGGATCAAGGTAGGGAATATGAACATAACCCCACGTTCATAACTATGATTACGAACCACATATGCAAGCCTTTCATCAAAGAATGATGCTTCATCAATGATAAAGGTTCCCACAGTAGGATTATCCTGAAGCACTCGCTCCAAACCAAAAGAGTCCCTGATTCTCGCAATATTCTCCCCACAGCTTACATATCCACTGCGGTAGCAGAGCGCATCCTCAGGATAATCGGTAAAACGGGTACCATCGATCTCGGAACGGATGAAGAAGACCTTCCGGCGGTCAACCTGACCACTACTGGTCAGGCTTCTTACCTTCTCCCCCTTCCTCTGTGCAATGGCGGCATCCCGCCAAACCCGTGCTGCAAACTCAGTCTTGCCCGAGCCCATGGGCCCTATCAAAAGCACCCTTCGCCCGGGCGAGGTGAAATCAAAATGCGAGAATGTTTCATGGACATCAAGCGTGGGAAACCCCAGACTCTTGAGGAAATCGGCACTTTCAATCTTCTGTTCAATTCGCGCCATGCGACCCCTCTACAATTGCAATGCCGCTTGAGGCCCCGATTCTTGTGGCCCCTGCTTCAATCATTGCAATGGCATCCTCGTATGTACGTACTCCTCCAGAGGCTTTCACGCCCAACTCTGGACCAACGGTCTTACGCATCAAGGCAATATCCTTTGCGGTTGCCCCTCCGGTGGAAAAACCGGTAGAAGTCTTTACAAAATCTGCACCGCTGGCTTTTGCCAACCTACAGGCACGTACTTTTTCCTCTTCATTCAAAAGACAGGTCTCGATGATGACTTTCAGGTGTGCATTCCCACAAGCCTTCTTTACTGCAGTAATATCATCCTGTACCAAATCATCATCATGGTTCTTCAAGAATCCGATATTGATGACCATATCAACCTCTTCGGCTCCAGCTTTCACTGCTGTCTTGGCCTCGAAGGCCTTACTTTCTGTAGCCATTGCTCCCAAGGGGAACCCAACCACGGTACAAACTTTTACATCGCTCTTTTCCAACAGTTTAGCACAGAGCGGCACCCAGCAACTGTTTACACATACTGAAGCAAAATGATATTGGGCTGCTTCCTTGCAAAGTTTCTCTATCATAGGACGAGTCGCAGAAGCTGCGAGCACCGTGTGATCGATGTATGTAGCGACATCTACTTGTTTCATTGGCATCCTCCCTAGCATTAGGTACTACTGCTAGCTTACTCCAAAAATTATCGATGAGCAACGAGAATAGCATCCCAAGCTTGACGAAGGACCCTGCTCCCTATACCCTAGCATCATGATTCTTCAAACCATCGAACAATACTATACTTGGGCTCTGATCGCTATCCTTTTACTTAATCTTGCCCAACGAAAAATTCCGGGAACCTATAAGAAACGGTTTGCCACCATCTACCTGGCCTCCATCTTGCTTCTTTTTGAGGTAGGAGTGGTAGTCATCCTCTCCAGAGATCTGAACCACAACCTCGGTTGGTTGGTAGTCATTATCTGTGCAGGGCTTCTCTTCCTATTGAGAAAGCGAGCCCTTCCATTCCGTTTCCACTGCGTTGAGTGTGACAAGCGACTTGATTTCAACCACATCATTGGACATGACGACAATCTTTGTCAGGAGTGCCACTACAAGGCTCATCCTGAGGAAGCCAAGGCGGAAGAAGAAAAGAAGAAAGAGCTTGCACAACCAGAAGAAACTGAAGAAGATACACGCTATCGTGACGCGGCCTCGGTTTCAGACATTGACTGGGATCTGTGGGAACCTAAGGAAGTGTGTGTCATTACCTATCTGTTCAATGATGATCAAGTGCTTCTTATTGACAAGAAAA
The DNA here is from genome assembly GCF_963676285.1 of uncultured Sphaerochaeta sp. NCBI lineage: Bacteria > Pseudomonadati > Spirochaetota > Spirochaetia > Spirochaetales > Sphaerochaetaceae > Sphaerochaeta > uncultured Sphaerochaeta sp. The sequence continues at coordinate 1,705,846 of NZ_OY781063.1, read as the reverse complement.
CCGGTCTGGGCTCTGGACTGGTAAATGCTCCCGGCGGTCATATTGAAGAGACTGAAACCGCTCTTGAAGCTGCAAAGCGCGAATTTACCGAGGAGACTGGTCTTGAGGTTGATGACCTACGCATGGTTGGAAAGCTAAACTTCCAGTTCCGTGATGGTCTTTCAGAACGCGGATATGTCTATTTTGCCCACTCCTTTAGTGGAGAACTCCAAGAGACCGAAGAAGCACGCCCCTTCTGGTGCCCGGTAAGTGAAATTCCCTATGACAAGATGTGGGAGGATGATATCCACTGGCTTCCGCTTGCCATGGAAGGAAAACGCTTTGAAGGTTCCTTCATCTTCGATGGACAGGTAATGGTAGACAAATTGGTCACCACCGAAGAGGACGATGAAGAAGAGCTCTGACCTGGCTCTGGGAAGCTGGCAATTCGGTCCCAGCCATGGATTTTGGACCGGAAGCACCACACAAGCTTCCCGTCTTACGATCAGCGCTGCATACAAGGCAGGTATCAGGCATTTTGATACCGCCCCATCGTATGGAAATGGCCTCGCCGAGCAACTGCTCGGTTCGGTCCTTTCTGGAAAATCAGCCATCATTGATACAAAATTCATGCCCAAACACCCCAGCTTGGTAGCTCAAGATGTCCAGAAAAGTCTCGACCGACTTAAGAGGACCTCGATCAATACCCTGTACCTGCACTGGCCTAGCTCCTCGGTAGACCTTAGACCCATCGTGGAATCTGCAGCATGTCTTATCGAGCAAGGAAAAGTTCAATCCCTTGGACTTTCCAATACCCCTCTCTTCTTAGTGAAAAGTTTGCAGGGTCTTCCCATCACGTTCCTGCAAATACCTTGTTCACTTCTTTGGACAAGGGGACTGAAAGAGTATAAGGAGTATGCAGAGAAACAAGGCATCTCCTTGGTGGGATACAGTCCCCTTGGTCTAGGATTGCTCAGCGGTAAGTATCCCGAGAGGCCCAACGACAGCAGGGGGAATCTCTATGTGTACCAAGATAGAGCCTATTCGGTATTCATGGAATTGCTTGAGCTGCTCTCTTTCCTTGCAAAAGAGAAAGCGCTTAGCATGGCTCAACTTGCCCTGGTCTGGGCCCGGAGCCAGGATTTTACAAGCATCCTTATTGGGGCACGTTCACCCCAGCAGTTGTTCCCGCTCCTGGAAACCGATGTAATCAGCCTTGACGAAGGAGAGAAAAGGTTGTTGGATGAAGTGGCAGGACGATTAAGTGCATGCGCTCCCCCTTCATGGGACAATCTTTTCGGACATAGGTGGTAGCATGAAGATACTCAAGCAACGCTCACAGTGTGAGATTGAAGTAAAAAAGTCTCGATTCATAGCTATCGCTCAACCCATCAGGGAACTCTCCGAGATCAAGAACCTGGTTAATGAAACGAGAGCAGAACATCCAGGGGCTAATCATGTTGTTCATGCTGCTGTCGTTGGACCAAAGGGAGATCTCTATAGCTATAGTGATGACCATGAGCCAAAGAATACTGCAGGCAGACCCGCACTTGAGGTACTGAAAGGGAGCAGTGTCACCAATATCCTGATACTCATCATCCGTTACTTCGGAGGAACGTTATTGGGCACTGGAGGTCTGGTAAAAGCCTATGGCGATAGTGCCAAGGAAGTGCTCTCCATTATCAAGACAGAAGAGTTGATTGAGAAAACAAGATTCTCCTTCACGATACCCTATAATCTTTATGAGCTAGCAAAGATTGACCTTGGATTGCTTCAAGCGGATATTGAAAACGAAGAATTCACTACAGATGTTACAATCTCAGGGGCACTGCCAAAAACCAATGCTGAGCAATTATCTTCCAGAATTACTGAACTCTCAGGAGGACAGTGTGAGGTATCTCTTAACGATTTGTAAGCCTTGAGAAGGTCAAGGAAACCTCAGGTGGAGATTCCTCCGCTTCTTCCTTATTCTCTTCCCATAATCTTTTTCCATCTACCATATCAGTGAGTTTGATGGCAATGGAGAGCGCTCTTTCCAGGGCACTCGGTTCTATCGCTTCCACTACGTCATTGCGGGTATGCTGTACCGATGGTTTGCTACGGTCATCCCAAGCAACTGCGGTCAGGGTGGTGGCTGAAATACCACACCTGCTCGCTTCAGCAGCATCGGTGCCGCCCCACAGGCGTGGAATTGCTTCACTTCTGGATTCATACCCCATAGAGTGTGCAATTTCCGTACAGCGCCTTGCCAAGGAAGCATCAAGCTGTTGGGTTCCATTCACATCCTTCTCCAGGAAGGTTATCTGGTCACTGTAGTAGACGGAATCAAAGTTCAATGCGATAGGATCAATCAATGAGTCAGCCATTGATGCATACCAATGCCTCGATCCCTGCAGTGCTGCTTCCTCCCCGTCAAAGGAGCAGAAGATCAGTCGGGTATTCCTTAGAGGCTTCCCACAATCCTTCCTCCAATGGAAATACCTGGCAAGCTGGACTGTCATCCCTACTGAAACAAGATTGTCCCCAGCTCCAGGAGATCCCTCCTTCCCATACATGGACCGCAGGGGAAACAACAGGGGGGTAGCTCCCAGAAAAAGGATAAGGAGAATGAGTTGTGCAATGGAAGGAATATTCGGCAAAAACAAAGCACTTGCAAGAAGCTCTGAAAAGATCTGAACCAAGGCCAGCACTCCGCAAGCAATGAACAGGCCAACCGGGAAGAGTACATTTTTTACGTAGGAGAACCAATCAAGCTGGTTGTATCGTTGTAGAGGAGCGCTGTCATGATGTGAACTGAAAATAAGCGTGTGTTGTACCTCTTCCTTTGGTTCCAGGACTCCATGGACATTCACCCCTTCTGCGTTGCAACGATTTTTACGGACAAAAGGTCGGTAGAAATAGAGTTCCCTAGCGACGTAATAGCAAAAACCGATAAAAAGCAAGAGGGAAATCCAGGGCAGTCCAATCAACATAAGGACCACCAAAAGAGGATAGAGGATGATCATAATCGTGAAAGGTTGACTATGAGCCTTCGTATCGAGAGGGAATTTGGTCTTGGTTGTTTCATCACAGAAATGTTTATACGCATCCTCAATTGCTTCAGCGGCACTATGACCTGCATCACTACCGGCTACCCTTGGGCCATAGAGATCAACAAGAGTCTTGGTGAAGGCCAGGGCAAGGCTAGCAAGCTTACCGGCTTTCAATGTCTCGAGTTTTTGCCTAGGTTTCTCTTTTTGGCCATCCACCAGCGTAGGTGGCTTCTTGCGTTTTCTTGGAAGAGGGAACTTCATGATTGTTTCATCATGACGAGAGCTGACTAAGCTGTCAAGAAAGAGGATTTACAACGCATGTAGGCAACCCTCATAGAAAACATCATGCGGCATTACTCTTCAGCATGATAACTGCTTCGTGCAAAGGGTTCAGACAACACCCAATCAAAACCCATGGTAATTGCAACATCTCGCCAGTGGGCAAACTCGTCAGGATGAATATATTTTCTTACAGGTAGTGAATCCTTTGTAGGTTTAAGGTATTGGCCCAGACAAAGCCGATTACATCCGCTGTTGCGTAAGTCCTGCAAGACTGCCAGCACTTGTTCATCAGACTCACTGAGCCCAAGCATCAAAGACGACTTGGTTGGGGTCTTCGGCCATCGATTTTTGGCCAACCTAAGCAATCTCAAGGATCTCTCGTAATTACCGCCAGGACGAACTGTCCTATACAATTCCGGTACCGTCTCCACATTATGCCCAAAGACAAAGGGTTGTATGGGGTCTAAAGCTTCTATTGCAGCTTCTTGAACGCCTTTGAAGTCAGGTACCAATAATTCAAACCGCATTGAGGAATTTCTCAACCTGCAAGCTTCCACAATGCTTCTAAATTGTGAGGCTCCTCCATCAGGAAGATCATCTCGGTCAACACTGGTTATCACAAGATATTGCAAAGCAAGTTCGCTTGCCAAGTCGGCAATTCGTTTCGGTTCTAGTGGATCGGGAGGAAGGGGAGAGCCATGTGAGACAGAACAAAAGGGACAGTTTCTTGTACATATGGTACCGAGTATCAAGACTGTGGCTGTTCCTTTTTCCCAACATTCTCTCTGATTGGGACAATTTGCTTGAGTGCAAATGGTATCAATCTGCATGCTTTCAAGCAAACCCTCTGTTCTCTTGTACTGTTGCCCTGTCGACAAACCTTTTCTGATCCAGGGAGGGAATGGAATATGGTCCATCTTCATCGTTTCTCCTTATACGTATCACAAAACTCAGGCAAGAGGGAGATACAACGGGACTGGACCACCTCTTTCAGCTCATGCATGGGTATTGATCTACCTCCCTCGCGTAGTGCATTGGTCATGGTTACACCCTCAATGCCACAAGGAACAATATAGTTGAAGATTTCCAAATCGTTGTCCAGGTTGATCGCTATTCCATGCATACTGACATTTCGTATAATCTGGATACCCAGCGAAGCAATTTTCCTTCCCTCAATCCACAACCCAGGGAATCGCTTTCTTCTACTCGCCTGCACATTGGTTACTGAAAGCACATGGATGGCAATTTGCTCAAGATAATGTACAAATGGAGCTATATGAAATCCATAGGTATCGAAGTGCATTATTGGATAGATAACTAATTGTCCAGGATTATGCGCCGTACTGCCCCCTCCCCTTCGAACCTGTACAACCTCAATGCCCAGAGTAGACAACTGGCTTGGAGAACAAAGCAATTGATTATGAATCTTGTGCATTCCGAGCGTTATTACCGGTGGGTGCTCAAGCAACAGAATCACCGAGGGCAGGAAACCTTGCACAACCCTCTCATGGATTTTTATTTGAAGTGCCAGTGCATCTTGGTAAGACATCAGCCCGCAATCAATACAAACTGGGTATTTCTCCTGATTATGCAATGAGGCAAGATTCTCCAGTGAAAAATCTTGGAGTTGTATCATAGCTTATGGTGGCAGAGGTCTTTTTAATTGTCAATGAAGGAAGGTATCAATGCCTCAATACCTCAGGGCAAGACATGAACTCAGGAGGTGTTGCCTTATATTCCGAGCAGAGGGACGAAGTATCGCACTTTGCTTTCCAGACACTCGGAAGCATCTCAGAATGCTTGATGGAATCATATGTTATGTTCTATGTCGTCGAGGGAGAGGTGGTAATCAACAAGGAAGGAAAAACAATCCTGAACATGATTTCAAGGCTTGCCTTGCATGCGCATCCCATACCATACTGTAACCACCTGTAATTGGGTGGGGGTTGGTTCACTAGTCGTCTAAAACAGAAGAACCAACCCCTCTTGTTTTCTTGTAGCCTGGACTATACCACAAAGACAGGTAAGAAATCCCCTTCCTGCTTCAAAGTGACAAAGTCCCTTTCATTACCTCAGGACAATATCACTTCCGGGTGGGAACGCTATTTTTTTCTCCCATCAGAGTTCTTGACAAAGATTGAGGCACTCACTATAGTGATAACCCGATTGATATTCTTGTAAATAGAGGAATATCATGTCTGTTTGGAGAGATGTCCGAGCGGTCGAAGGAGGCGGTCTTGAAAACCGTTGAGGCGCGAGTCTCCGAGGGTTCGAATCCCCCTCTCTCCGTTCATTCATCTATCTAGATGAATTTGTTTTTTTCTATATGGAGAGGTGCGAGAGCGGCCGAATCGGGCTCCCTGCTAAGGAGTTGACCTGGTAACGGGTCCGGGGGTTCGAATCCCCCCCTCTCCGTTTTTGATTTTTTTTAGTATTGAGACCATAGCTCAGCTGGATAGAGCATCAGTTTGCGGAACTGAGGGTCGGAGGTTCGAATCCTCTTGGTCTCATAGTTCGTTTTGTATGAAACGGTCATAACACTGGGAGAGATGTCCGAGTGGTCGAAGGAGACGGACTCGAAATCCGTTGTACCGTCTGACGGTACCGAGGGTTCGAATCCCTCTCTCTCCGATAGCTTGGATATTTTTTAGGTTTTTACCGTTTATTTCGTTCCTTGGAGAGGTGTCCGAGTGGTCGAAGGTGCACGCTTGGAAGGCGTGTGTGCTGAAAGGCACCGGGGGTTCGAATCCCCCCCTCTCCGTTTTATTCCCAGTCAACAGATTCTGTGCTATGTGCATTCGCCCAACCCCGTCAGGACCGGAAGGTAGCAGCGGTAAGTGAATTGCCCATGAGACACAGGCGATTTGTTGGCTGGGTTTTTCTCTGTTATCTACCCTTCACCAGATTGGCACTTCTGTTCCTAGATAGCAAAGTATGGTATACTCGCAGGGTACGTTCACAGAGGAGCTCTCATGGCATATGAAGTAACAGCTACCAGGAAACGCCCTCAGTCTTTTGACGGTCTGGTAGGCCAGGAATTCGTGGTATCAACCATTAGACATGCGATCGAACAAGGAAGAATTGCCCACGCCTATCTGTTCAGTGGACCGAGAGGAGTAGGCAAGACTTCATCTGCCCGAATATTGGCAAGGGCTTTGAACTGTGAGCAAGGACCCACAGCCACTCCTTGTGGCATCTGTTCCAACTGCCATGAGATCACCCAAGGCAACAGCGTTGATGTTATTGAAATTGATGGTGCAAGCAACACAAGCGTGAATGACATCCGGCAGATCAAGGATGAGGTCCTCTTTCCTCCCCAAACCAGCAAGTACAAGATTTATATCATCGATGAAGTGCATATGCTCTCCACCAGTGCGTTTAATGCTCTGCTGAAAACCATTGAAGAGCCCCCTGCATACATTATCTTTATCTTTGCGACTACCGAACTGCAAAAAGTACCGGCTACCATACGATCACGCTGTCAGCAGTTTCATTTTCAGCTTATCGACCTGGATACCATCAAGAACTGTTTACGGGATGCTGCGAGTGATCTGGAAGTGGAAGCTGATGATGATGCACTGTTCTGGATCGCAAAGGAGTCCACGGGCTCCATGCGCGATGCCTACACGCTCTTTGACCAGGTGGTCTCCTTCAGCCAGGGCCACATCACCATGGAAAAAATCAGCAGCAAGCTGGGGTTGGTCGGCATTGACCAGATTGCACAAATAGTCTCTCTTCTCTTGGATGAACATACCGATCAGGCTCTGCTCGCTGTACAGGACTTGTTACAGGCAGGAGTATCGGTGGAACAGTGTATCAAGGACTTCACCCTCTTCTTCAGAAGCTTGCTGTTTATCAAGGCAGGGTTGCATGATGATGCAATCCTTGGAGTGCAATCCGACAGGATTCCCCTTGCCCTGAGAAAAGCCTATTCGAGTGAACAACTGGAAGCCGCCCTTGAGTTGCTACTCAAACTCTACCGGGAAATCAGGTACTCACTGAATCCACGATTTGAACTCGAGCTATTCATTTCCCGTCTTGGAAGCCTTCCTTCCCTTGTTTCAGCAACGACTCTCGTGAAGAAAATTACCCAAATGCGGGATGAACTACTCTCAGGAACAGTGAAGCTTCCCCCAAAAAAACTTGATGTCCAACCTGACCTGCTTGCCACCAGGGAAAACATCAAACCCAAGGAGAAGACACCCCCGTCCAGCAGCGTTGCCGCACTTGGGCAGAGAAACGAAGAGGTCAAAGAACAGAACGTTCCTGTAAAGCCTGCTCCTGTACAGAGTCGCCCATTCACCAAGGGAGATCTCCCTGCCTTGGTAGGCAAACTCTCAAGCGCACCACTGCTCAGCCAAGTGGTACAGGCAATTACTGAAGTAACGAATGATGAGGGAGTATTGAATCTTACCTTCTCCACTGCCTTCTGCCAGAACAAGGCAGAAGAGAGTACTGAGAAATTCAGATCCCTGGTCAAGGAGATTACAGGGTTTGATGGACCGATACGATTCCACTGCCTTGAGACTGAAAAACAAGAAGAGACCCCACAGACTGAAGATTCAGTAGTCTCAAAAATTGCCTCAATTTTCCGGGGAGAGATCACCCAACAAACCAATGAAATGTAAGTGAGGAAACACCGTATGGATATGAACCCTTTTGAACTGTTGAAAAATATGAAAGGCATTCAGGAGAATGTGAAAAAAATGCAGGAAATGCTTCCCACCATTACTGCAACCGGAAGTGCCGGTGCAGGTATGGTCGAAGTTACCATCAATGGAAAATTCATTGTCACTGACATACATATCGAAAAAGATATTGTCGACCCAGATGACCTAGGAACACTTCAGGTATTGTTGAGTAGTGCCTTCAATGACGCATCAGCAAAAATCCAGCAGAAGATCCAGAGTGAAGGTATGAAATATGCCGGTCCTTTGGGTGGCTTCCCCCCTCAGGCCTAGTCATGACAGCATTGGAAAACCTTATCCAAACCCTCTCCCGTCTCCCTGGTATCGGTCCGAAGAGTGCCTCGAGACTCGCCTATCACTTGATAAAGACCGAGAAGAGCTATAATCAGAACCTCAGCCAAGCAATTGCCACCATTCAGGACCGGATTTTCCCCTGTTCCATCTGTGGCAGTTTCACCGAGACCGATCCTTGTCCTGTATGTTGTGATGCTTCCCGGGACAGGAGTCTTCTCTGTGTGGTGGAAGAACCCCAGGATGTGCTGACCATCCAGTCCAGTGGGGCATATAATGGGCTGTATCATGTGCTTGGGGGAGCGATCAGTCCACTCGATGGAGTTGGGCCCGAACAGCTCTCATTCTCCCGCCTCCTGCAACGTATCAAGGAGGGTCAGTTCAGGGAACTGATCATAGCTACCAACCCAACTGAAGAGGGAGATACCACAGCTCTTTACATCAGACACATTCTCAAGGAATACACAGAGCTCTCCATAACGCGATTGGCCAGTGGCCTGCCTATTGGAGGAGATTTGGAATATGCTGACAGAATTACCTTGGCAAGATCATTACGAGGGAGAGTGACGTTCTAGCGAATTCCACGCTCTCTCTTGATTGATTCATATGCGTCCTGGATTTCCCTGAACTTTGCCGTCGCATGGCCCAGGAATTCCTCCCCCATGCCTTTTGAGGCAAGGGTGTCAGGATGGAACTCAATACTGAGCTTTCTGTAGGCACGCTTCACTTCATCATCAGTAGCCGTACGGGGGATATTGAGAATTGCATAGGATTTGTCCGATGCATTGCTGCAACCACCATAGCGGTTACAGAGCATCTCAACAAAGCTATCACTCAAGCGGAATATCCTTGCAGCACGTCTGATCATCTCTTCTTCTGCACTGTTGATGACTCCATCGGCAGCGGCAACACGATAGAAGATATCGATCATCAACTGAAGGATGTTTGGTGCGTGGCTGAAGTTTTGATAGAACTGGGAAGCGAACTGGTCGAACGTTCCACCACCGGTAAGTGCGGTATCAAAGACCCGCATGGCAGCTTCTTCTTCACGATACCCCAGGCGAAGATCCTGACGAATGAACTCCAGTACTTTCTGACGTTCATGCGATGATACCGAACCATCAGAAGAGGCAATCCTTGCAAGCATCGAGAATGCACCCACGAAAAAGAGCATTTGCTCCCTATCGAGGGTTGTATAGCTACTTCTTGTTGTTTGAGTGGATCCTACATCCCCGGCCTTGTCGAACATATGGCCGAAGGCAATCCCAGCAATCATTCCCAAGGGCCCTCCGAACATGAAGCCGAAGGTACCCCCAAACAGTTTACCGAGCCACGCCATGACTTACAGCTTGTCGATCAACATCGAACACTTTCCGGAAGGAATCGGAAGAGTCTTCTTCTTTTTCTCCCCAAGAATTTCAATGGTGAAGTAATAGAGCTTTTCGCTCTCAAGACGAATTTCCCAGCCACGGTCTGTCTTGTTGCTGAGAATGGTGATCATGTTCCGTTTCAAGGAGAGGTTCTCGATTCCCATGGCCTCAAGGGAGGGCATGACCCAATCGACAGTCTTTCTGGGAAGTGAAATTTCCAAGCCGATGATGTTCTCGATCATCAGGGTAATGGTGACCACTCCTGCATAGGGCATCAATCTCCTGCGCGGGAAGTCTGGGATCTCATCTGTCTTGGAGAAGCCTTCCTTGTTTGGAAGGTACGCCTCCCACACATCCCCTATGGTTTCAGCATCAGGATGCAGGGTATCAAGCAGGAAATACATGTGCCTGATGGCACACTCCCTTGCAAAGATGAACTGGTTGAATTTCTCCAACCCCTTGATAACCATATAGGTATTGATGGGAATGACGCCACCACAATGTCCGTTACCCTCTTCGCTGAACGCGGGAGAAGAGACCGGCACACTCGGGAAAGGGTTGTCAGTCCCAAACTCCTTCGGGTCCTTGAGGTACTCAATCAGGTAAGCAGCACGTTCATCATTGGGAATTTCCGCAAGCATTGTCCAATAAGCACCGATATACTTATTGTCAATACGGTTTTCCTTGATATCCAGATCATAGTAGAAATTGGTATCAGGATCCCACATCATACTGTTTATCCTCGTCTTCAAGGAGAAGTAAATCCGCTTGTAACGGAAACTCAACTCCTTGTCGTTGAGGATGTCACCAATTGCAGACATGTACAGGGCATTAACAGCAAGCTGTGCATTGAAGTCCAATGGGTAGTACACATGGTCACGGGGAATATTACCACTCTGACATGCTTCGATGGGAACAGAGTAGAGCCCATTGGGCTTTTGGAACGTTGCCTGGATCCAGGAGAAGTATCGCTCCAGTACAGGAACGACCTCCTTCAGCCTTTTCTTGTTTCCAATCTTATGGTAAAAGCCATGTTCAACATAGGCAAAAAGAGGAGGGGAAATCCCTTCAGGGTTTGCTGCCGTAAAGACAGGCTTCCCATCCTCTATGGAGTACTCCCCACGAATAGCACCATTTGCTTCCTGTTTCTGGTAGAAATAGTCAAGCATAGGGAACGGAGAGTTATTCTGGTTGCTATACACCAGAAAAAGAGAAGAGAAACAGGATAAATACTGATTGAAGGTTGTCTGGCCAGGGTATGAAAGATAGGAACCGCTCATGCCATTGGCTTCGGTTCCTTGCTTCCAAAGTTCGTCTATCCATACCCAAGACCTGTCATACATGTCGACAAAATCTTGATCATAAAAATGTACGAACGGCACCATATCCTTTATCAAATTGGGAACTCCTTAGTTATCAGCTAAAACGAGAAAAACTACATAAGACGCGCATTGTTAAAGATAAACTCTCTTAGAGGAGAAGTCAATCATATTCAGGCAAGTTTTGGAAACACTTCTCTTTTTCGAAAAACAAACTTCCGAATTCCAAAGAAAATTATTAATCATTTATATAATAGCTAATTATTGAAAAATTGAAAAGAGCTACTTTTTAGTAAAACTGTAATATTTATCTGTTTATTCTGTATCGAGCTCAACATCTAGACACGGTTTGCATAAAAAACCCAACTCTCAGCAAAACACCGGCAGGACTGCTTCCAAAAGCGTAACGGAAAACTCCATACACCCTTGAGAAATCTCCTCACCATCTACATGTACAGGCATCGGATGATCACTGCTTACCATCTTTACCTCCTTCACTCTTGAAACACTGAATTCCTTACGTTTGACCTGTCCTCCCTTGAAGAAGGTGAGCGCCAGAGGAACCAATTTCCAGCTGGGAACAGGAGCATTTGCATATACCACATCAAACAAGCCATCATCAAAAAGGGCATCCGGCCCCATCAGGAAGGCTGAGCCCATTCTCCTACCATTGCAAATGGAGAGTTGCTGTGTCTGGAGGTTTTGCGTCTTTCCATCCAAGGTAAGCTCAACAGAATACGGAGCTGGATAATGGATCAGAATCCTGATAAGGGCAAAGACATAGCTTGGAGTCCCCGAGACATGCTTGAAATCACTGGCAAGAAAGTTTACCAGTGGCTCAAATCCAACACCAAGGCCGTTTATGAAGTATCGTCCCTGTGGATATTTCCCACCATGTACAATACCTGCATCAATAGTTCGCCTGGTACCCTGAAGAATTACCGAACAGGCTTCCTTGAGAGATTTTGGTATCTGCATACCCCAGGCAAAATCATTGCCCCGTCCAATTGGAATTACCCCGAGGGTCGGTACCGGCAGCTGTTTCTCTGCTACAGCCTTCAACATTCCATTGACTGTCTCGTTGACAGTGCCGTCCCCTCCGGCAGCAATGATTGCATCACGCCTTTCACACGTTGCCTGCCATGCCAGCTGTTCGGCCCCTTCACCCTTCTTGGTATAGACCAGTTCCACATGATTCCCATCTTGAGAAAGCAAGGCTTTGATCAAGTCCCCTTGCTTTTTTGCTCTTCCCTTCGCTGCATGTGGATTCAGAATAACGAAAAGCTCTCGCTCAGCCATGGCAGTACCCCTTATTCCTATTTACACCCAAGGACCGATGACCTATGATGAGCGTTGTGAAAACATACGCCCCTCGCACAGCATTTCTTCCTACAACACAAGAAGATTTGCAACAACGGTCCTGGGACCAAATAGACATCGCATTCATCAGTGCAGACGCCTACGTCGATCATCCCTCATTCGCACTTGCCCTCTTGGCACGATTGCTGGAAAAGGAAGGATATCGTGTGGGTATTATCGCACAACCCGACTGGAACTCAACAAAAGATTTCCTTAAATTGGGCAAACCACGTCTTTGCTGCCTTATAAGTGGGGGAAATATCGACAGTATGGTCTCCCACTATACCGCCAATGCAAAACCGCGAAGTGAGGACGAATACAGTCCCGGAGGCAAGGCAGGGCTCCGCCCAGACCGTCCAACCTTGGTGTATACCGCGAAGGCAAGACAAGCCTACGGTAAGGATACCCCAATCATCATAGGGGGACTGGAGGCTTCACTGAGAAGGCTCAGCCACTATGACTACTGGAGTGACAAGGTACGTAAACCCATCATCCTCGATGCAAAGGCCGACCTCTTGGTTTACGGAATGGGAGAGAGACAGATCCTTGAAATCGTCCGGCGTCTCGACAAAGGGGAACCAATCTCACAGCTCAGGAATATCAGGGGAACAGTATATGCAGCCAATCCTAACACCTTTGAGATAGAGGCAGAGCCAACGAGCATCCTCCCATCCTATGAAGAAGTCAGCGAACGGGACAAGCAGTCCAACACACCAACTGAAACGGGAAAAAAAGCTTATGCAAAAGCGTTTGGTATGCAGATATTGCAGGAAAACCCAATAATGGGGAAGAGGATCATTCAATCCTGTATGCAACGCCTGGTTGTCCAGAACCCTCCTGCCCTTCCGTTGGAAGAAGCTTTTTTCGATTCCCTACACGAACTTCCTTTCACCCTTGATGCACATCCAGACTACGAAAAAGCAGGGGGAATCCCTGCCCTGAAGGAAGTACAGTTCTCCATCACCAGCAATCGTGGGTGCTTTGGCTCCTGCTCTTTCTGTGCCATCACCAGCCACCAGGGTAGGATGATCCAAACCAGGAGCAAGGAATCGTTGGAGCAGGAAGCAAAAAGAATGAGTGATCATCCTGCATTCAAGGGGTATATCCATGACCTGGGCGGACCAACGGCAAACTTCCAAGGCTTGGCCTGCGATAGACAGCAAACCTATGGGCCCTGTCCAACGAAGGAATGCCTCTATCCCAATCCTTGTGCCAACCTCAAGGACTACCATGGAAGGTATCTCGATCTTCTTGAAGCCATTGAATCACTCCCTAGGGTAAAGAAGGTGTTTATCAGGAGCGGTATCCGCTACGACTATCTCCTGGAAGTTTGTGATGAAAAGACAAGGCAACGGTTCATGAACCATCTTGTCAGGAATAATGTCAGTGGACAGCTCAAGGTTGCTCCCGAACATGTCAGCGACAAGGTGCTTGATGCCATGGGCAAGCCAAGGGCAGCCCTTTTTGACGAATTCACTGAACTCTACCAAGAGACCACAGAGAAAGCCGGGAAGAAACAGTACCTGATACCCTACTTCATAGCAGCCCATCCCGGCAGTACGTTGGAAGATGCCATTACACTGGCCTTATATTTGCACAAACTCCACTTCATTCCCGATCAGGTGCAGGAATTTTATCCAACGCCCGGGACAGTCTCTACCTGTATGTACTATACTGGACTCGATCCCAGGCCTGGCAAGCGGTTTGCCAGCGTGTACGTCCCCAAGGGACGTGAGAGGCATCTGCAGAGAGCCCTCCTGCAGTACAACAAGAAAGAAAACCGCCCCTTGGTTCTTGAAGCCTTGGAAAAAGCGCAGAGGAAGGACTTGTCGAGGATACTTCTGACAAGACGGTAAACTTGGTGGAAAAGACAATATCAGAACGTAGGGATTTCTTTCAGAAGATGGTGACCATAGCGTTGCCTGTGGTCTTCCAAAGCCTGCTAACCAACTCCCTCTCCTTTGTTGACACCCTGATGATCGGACAGCTCGGTGAGTCCTCCATTGCCGCAGTTGCGCTGGGAAACCAGATGTTCTTCCTGATCAGCGTGTTGTTCTTTGGTGTCTGTAGTGGTTCAGCCATCTTCCTCTCCCAATACTGGGGGGCGAAGAATGAAACCAATATCCAACGGGTGCTGGGGCTCTCTTTTTCCTTGGCTGGAGCTTCAGCTCTGCTTTTTGCCTTGGCATCATTGTTCATACCCCGCCAAATCATGCATATATTCACCACTGAAGCAGAGGTGGTAAACCAAGGTATCGCGTATCTCAGGATTGTCGGCATAAGCTACCTCTTTACCGCGATCAGCCAGGTACTTGCTACGGCTCTGAGGGTCATTGGATATGCAAAGATTCCCTTGCAGGTGGCTCTCTTCTCCCTGACCCTAAATGCAGGGGGTAACTACCTCCTCATCTTTGGCATTGGTCCATTTCCTGAATTGGGTGTGGCAGGGGCAGCAACCGCAACCACCATAAGTCGACTGGTTGAGGTGATCGCCCTCCTGTGGATTGTCTACCATCGCCATCCGGTCATTGCCATCAGAAGCAGGGAAGCCTTCCGTTGGAATAAGACGTTCTTGCTGCATATCATCCCTACCAGCATGCCTGTGATCATCAATGAATTTTTCTGGGCTCTTGGAATGGCTACCTACAAGGTTGCCTACAGCAAGATGGGAATCGAGGCCATCGCATCCATAAATGTGGCTGAATCGGTGGGAAATCTTTTCTTTGTCCTGATGATGGGTATCAGCAATGCAACATTGATCATGATCGGAGTTAAAATCGGGGAAAAACAAAGACTCCTTGCCCTGCTCTATGCAAGGAGGTTCATTACTACAGCCCTTTTGGTAGGGCTTACCATGGGCATCTTTGAATTCCTCTTTGCTCCGCTGTTCACCTCCTTCTTCAATATCTCGGATAGGGTAAGAGAACTGGCTATTTATTGTCTTTCCATCAATGCAGCACTGCTTCCGATTAAAAGCATTAATATGGTCATCATTGTGGGAATACTACGCAGCGGTGGCGATACCAAATATTCCATGTTTGCAGAGATGTTCGGGGTATGGGCCGTTGGCGTTCCGCTTGCCTTCATCGGAGTATTCCTGTTGCATCTCAATACCTGGCAGCTCTACCTGCTCTTGGGTATGGAAGAGGTCACCAAGTTGTTCATAGGCCTATATCGCATCAAGAGAGAGGCATGGATTAACGACCTGACAGCTACCTTTCATTGACCTCTCTTGCGTATGAACGTATAGTTGTAGGTAAAGAGAGGTATCTACATGAGTCTACGAACCGTACTTACCAATGGGACAGTTGTAACTGGTTATGCAAAACTGAAAGACTGCGCCCTCTATATAGATGAAAAAGGTGAAATCGGCGACATCTTCAATATGAGAAGACTGTCTGAAAAACACTTCCCCAGTGACACCACCATGATTGATGTAGGAGGTTCCTATATCATGCCTGGTTTCATCGATTCCCATATCCACGGAATTGGGGGGTTTGGGACAGAGGATTGTAAGGCTTCCAGCATCCTGGGAATGAGCGAACGACTTGCGGACTTTGGAGTGAGTGCATTCATGCCCACGGTATACACTGACAAGCTTGATGTAATGAAAGCCAGCACAAAGGCGATTGCTGATGCAATGGGCAGTGAGCAAGGTGCAAAGATAATGGGCATCAATCTGGAAGGGCCCTTTATCTCCATGGAACGTGTTGGAGCCCAGAATCCAGAGGGCGTCATACCTGTCAATCTTGAGATTTTCAATGATCTCATCGAAGCAGGACAAGGCAAGGTCATCTGTATGACAGTAGCCCCTGAACTCAAACACATGCGTGAATTGGCATTGTTGGCAAGAGAAAAGAACATCGTTTTGCTTGCTGGCCATACCAACGCCAGCTACGAAAATATCATGGAAGGGATGCAGTGTGGAATCTTCCACTCCACCCACTTCTTCAATGCAATGAGCCGTCTTCATCACAGGAACCCTGGAACGGTCGGGGCAATCCTGATCCAAAGAGACATGCAGTGTGAAATTATCTGTGACGGTATTCATGTACATCCTGAATTGGTCAAAATGTTGCTCCGTGAAAAACCACTAGACAACATTGTCATGATAACCGATAGTCTCAAGCCCACCAAACAAAGAACCGGCCCGATGTTGGCCAATGGAATGGAATGCACGGTGGGGGAAGATGGAGCCTTTGTCAGCATCAAGGACCCTGATCTGTTCATCGGCTCTGCACTGACCATGCTCCAAGGAATGAAGAATGCAATCGACTGGGAAATACCTATTCAACAAGCAAGCCAGATGAGTTCCACAAACCCAGCACGTATATACAGCTTTACCAAACAAGGGATGCTGGTTCCAGGCTACAAGGCGGATGTGGTTGTCCTGGATGAGAACATGCAGATGAAAGGTTTGTTTGTCGATGGAAATCTGATCCGTGACCGCTTTGCCTGAAAGAACAATAAGGAGTAATTGATTATGCAAGATGCAGTGAAGGGGTTGAAACCCCAGGCACTCTGGAACTATTTCTCTGACCTTTCCGATATTCCCCGAGAATCGGGGAATGAGGAAGGAGTACGTCAATTTCTACTTGCCTTTGCCAAAGAACATGAGCTTGAGTCGATTGTTGATGCAGTCGGTAATGTTATCGTGCGGAAGAAGGCTTATCCAGGATTTGAGAAGAGACCTTCAGTCGCCTTGCAAGGACATATGGATATGGTCTGTGTAAAAGAGGCCTGGAGCACTCATGACTTCGAAAAAGATCCTATTGAGCTTGTACAAGATGGCGACTTTCTCAAGGCTAATGGTACCACCCTCGGTGGAGATAATGGTATTGCAATCGCGCTCGCCCTGGATATCCTTGCAGACAAAGAAGCAAAACATGGTCCCTTGGAGGCCATCTTTACCATAAGTGAAGAGACTGGACTGACAGGGGCTTTCAACATTGAACAAGACAAGGTACAGAGTAGGCTCCTGATCAATCTGGACAGCGAAGAAGAGGGCGTTCTCTATATCGGGTGTGCCGGAGGAGTCGAGGTTGATGTAACGCTTCCTGTACAGTGGGAGCAAGTTCCTTCTTCCTTCAAGGCCTTCACATTGACTGCAGACGGGATGCTCGGAGGGCATAGCGGAGGAGAGATTCATAAGCAGCGGGCAAATGCCATCAAGGTAGCTGCTCGTGCATTAAGCCAGATTCACTCCTGTATGGTCTTCAAGGCAGAAGGAGGAACCAAGCGAAATGTTATTCCTTCAGTCTGTTCTCTTTCTTTTGCAGTACCGTCCGGTGAGATTGAAACATTGAAGGCTTTTGTCTCACAGACCCAGCAGATGCTTAGTGATGAGTATGCTCTCAATGATCCGGATATTCGCCTTACCTTGGAGGAGACGACTACCCCAAAGAAAGCTGTGGATGGAACAATCAGCAAGCAACTGCTCACCAGCCTGTATGCCGCCCCCCATGGGGTCGATGCCATGAGTTTCAGGATTCCTGGCATCGTGGAGACCTCATCCAATCTGGCCATTCTTAGGCTGGATGAAGAGGCTTTCCATGTTACCAGCAGCCATCGCTCCTCAGTACTCTCTGCGCGTGACGATATAGCCCGTAGGTTTGCGTCAGTCTTCACCCTTGCCGGTGCAAAGACAACCTTTGTAGGGGCATACCCTGCATGGACACCAAACCCCGACTCCGCATTGACGGGATTCTGTGCAAAGGCGTATGAGGAGTATACTGGGAAGAAGCCGGAAATTACGGCCATCCATGCTGGTCTTGAATGTGGCATTATCAACAGCAGGATTCCTGGGATGGACTCTGTCTCCTTTGGCCCTGACATGTTTGATGTCCACTCCACCAAGGAACGTATCAGCATACCCTCTGTTGAGCGTATCAGTGGATTCACCCGTCACCTGCTTTCAATCATCGAATGAGCAGGCCGATTATTGCGATAGGCGGGACCTATGACCAGGCTCCGCCTACTTCTGCATTTCCTACCCTTCGGAGGATTTTCACCAATGAAGGGTATGTTGAAAAGCTTGATCAGAGCGGTGCTTCCGTCATTCTTATTCCCCACACAAAAACTAATATTGATAGCCTAATATCTCTATGTGATGGTCTTTTACTACCAGGTGGACCAGATATTGAGCCATTATTGTATAACAAAGAGCGTCACCCATCCTGTGGCAAAAGCGACATGGAAAGCGATACATTCCAGATTGCTCTCTACCATGCTGCAAAGAGGAAGAGTATACCAATCCTTGGTATCTGTAGGGGATGTCAGTTGATCAATGTAGCTGAGGGAGGAACACTCTTTCAGGACTATATGCTGAGAGATCACCACCACATTGTCCATCCAGATCTGGAACACTTTGACCAAGTAAGTCACCCGGTCACCATTCAGGAAAACACAAAGCTTGCTTCCATACTGGGAAGCGGGGAGGTCGGGGTCAACAGTCTTCACCACCAATGCATTGACGAAGTTGCCCCTGCTTTTCAGTGTACCGCAAGAAGCGACGATGCTTGCATTGAAGCTATAGAGAGTACCACTGACAATTGGATTCTAGGGGTGCAATGGCATCCTGAGAGCATGGGAGCTGAGATGCTTCCCCTCTTCAAGGCGTTTGTGGAAGCAGCCATGGGATAACAGGAGAGGCTGTCCCCTTAGAGGAAACAGCCTCAATTGTGTTTGGCAATGAGCTAGGTTAGCCCTTAATATCCTTGGCAAGCGCCTTTGCCAGATCATAGGCTTTCTGCTTATCCTCCTCACTGGGAGAGCCTTGGTACTCAATCACACCACGACAGTCCAACTTCATAGCAGTGGAGAACTCATCAAACTGTTTTTGTGCTCCACCAGACCATCCAAAGGATCCAAAGCGCAGCGTTTTTCTCCCCTGTACATGGCTTCTTTCAAGAATATCCAGAACGTGATACATCGGGGGGAACATCTTGTATTCGTAGGTAGGCATGCCGATGATCAAGCCTTCGCTTCTCCACACCTTCTCCAGGACAAAGGACTCATGGGTCTGGGGAACCTGCAGGACATGGACAGGAATACCTTCACTCTTCAATCCTGCAAGTATTGAATCAAGCAAGGCCTGGGTATTGCCATACATACTGGACCAGACTACAGCTACCTCTTTCTCCCTAGGCCCTTGCATGTAGGTGGCCAGGGTCTTGTACCACTCGATAATCTTCTCAGGTTCTGAGCGCCAGACAACCCCATGGCTCGGAGCAACCATCTTGATAGCAAGTCCATCAAGCTTGGCAATTCCACGAATTACAAAGGATGAGAAGGATGAGACGATATTTGCATAGTAGCGTTCAGTCTCACTGGCAAGCTTTGCCTTATCCTCTTCAGTCAGCTCATCATCAAAGCAGCCCTCATACCGACCAAAGGAACCAAAGGCATCACAACTGAAGAGGATCCCATCCTCTTCCAGATACGTCATCATGGTCTCAGGCCAGTGGATATTCGGGGTCATGAAAAACTTGAGGGTCTTCCCCCCAAGGTCGAGGGTCTCCCCGTCACTGACAGCCCGTACGTTTTTCTCAATCTTATAGAAATGCTTTATCAGGGGAACAGCTTTTGCGCTGCAGAGGATTTCTACATCAGGATAGTGCTTGACGATTTCAGCCATTGCACCAGTGTGATCTGGTTCCATGTGGTTGATGATGATGTAGTCCAGATTCCCTTCGCCGAGGGAAAGGCTTTCCAGCTGATCACCAACAGCTTTCAGCGCTCCATCCCAATCCTTGACCAAATCGACCAGAACACGTTTCTCATTGCCTTTCACCACATAAGAGTTCAGCATCACTCCATCAGGGATAGGCCATATTCCTTCAAATAGGTCCCGACTGCCAACCTTTGCGGCCACGCGGTAGACACCATCTGCAAGTACATCAGGTTTCATAGTATTGAATCTCCTCTTCATACAAAGATACACAATTATACCAAATTTGTGAATGAAAGACATCAATACCCTAGGACAATCCCTGCACTCACTCGGGAATCAAAGGCAGAGCTGGGTCTCCCTTTGCATGGAAAATATGGTTCGTTGTACCTGTTTGTAGTCGCTCATATAATGCAGAAGTAGGGAATGAAACTCTTTTGAGTGATTGAAATGTACCAAGTGAGCCATTTCATGCAGTACCAAGTAGGAGAGTTGCTTCTCGCTTAGGGCTTGGCATCGCAGGGAAAAATTCAGCCTGCCTTTTGCTGAACAGCTACCCCATCGACTTTTTGAATCGCGTACCGAAAAGGGAGGAATGGGGAGATGCAGGATATCTGCCCAATAGAAAACCAACGGAGTCAACCTCTTGCGTGCCTCTTCTCGATAGTGTTCCTTGATTAAATGACAGATGCCAAGGGAGTCCAAGGGCTTTTTGGGATCATAGGTCACAAGCAAGGAGGAATCATGTACCGTAATTGCTGTATGTAATCCAGGCTCCAATATAAGTGTGTAGTGTTTCCCTTCATAGGGAAACAACTCTCCATTCTCATAGGTATGCAGTGCCTGTTGCTGTTTATTGATTGTATGGAGCAGTTTTTCCTTATTGCTGAGAATCACCCTCTCTACGGCAGCCTTCGATATTCCGTAAGGGGCACTTACCTTCACCTTCCCATCTGCCTTGACCCGAACCGTTATATGTCGAATCCCTCTTCTGTAGAGAAGGGTGTATGGTATGTTTTCTACTTTACCGTCTGTTTTCATTCTGCTACAGTATCTCTCATGCAACAAAGCAAGTCCATGATTTTACACCTCAACCAGGCGATTCCCTATCAAACAGCTCCATTCTCTGCCTCTGATGCGGAGACTGCTTATCAACAGCTACTCACCCATCTCGATGCTCAACCGGTAGGCAGTGAAGGTTGCCTTGCCCTCTCTTCCACCCTTTCCCTGCTCTTTGCCGGGGTACAGGAGAGTCCCGATGAGGCAACACGAGAGGCCGTTGAGAAAGGGCTCCCCCTACCAAAAGTAGAGGCTCCTTTCTATCTGGAAGAAGGAAGTTATACATTCACCCAGCTCGCTCCCCCTTCTTCCATCGCCTCCTTATCCTCAGCAATCGACAACCTCTTCGATGGTCCGCCTGTCATCTACCTTAGGCTTCTCAAAGAGAACCCTCTTACCATCATTGCCCAACTCTGGACACAGCGTTAGAAAAAGAGAGGAATGAGAAGCGGAGCAACCAAGCTCATGATCACACCATGGTAGATTGAACCTACCATGGTACGCGTCCCAAAGTGAGAGGAAAGCAAGACCAAGGTGACATCCATACTGGTTGCACCGGCAGTACAGACGGCAGGATAGTAATACCTCCTTCCCAACCTCCCAAACAGAGGTATGAGGAAGAATGAGAAGCTCTCCCTCAGCAGATTGGACAGGAATGAGATGGAACCAAGAACCGGATACCCCAGATCGGTGATCAGGATACCGGAGAGAGAGTACCACCCAAAACCACTAAGCATCCCTATTACTTGTGAGAGGGTAAAGGGAGTGAAAAGGAAAACCCCTAAGGCTCCGACATAAGTACCGAGTATGGTGTAGAGAGGGAGGAAAAACAGGCTCCTATCAGCAAACACCCCTTTGAAGCTTATCTTCCGATGGACCATACCCATGCCAACAAAGAACAACAGCACATAGAGCAGGTAGGTAACCAGGGAACTGTCAAACCAGGAGAAGGCATTCGTACCCAGTCTCAATACCAATCCAAGGATTACAATGGAAACCAAGAGCAGAGGTTCCTTGATAATATCATACAGTCTTCTGATGAAACTCTGCTCCTTCCTCTTTGCAATGGCAATATGCTCAGAACGCAAGGACGGTGTCAGGATAAAGGAAAAAAGCAGAGCAACAAGAATGGTACCAGCTACCCCAAAAAGGGTGATAAGCAATGCGGTAATACCGATGGTCCCAAACTGTGAGGTGATTCCATCGATTCCACCTGTGTTCACCCCCATGAAAAACAGCAGAAGCCAAACCAAGAACATCTGTGCATATGCTGAGACATGGGTGAACCTTTCCTTGCCCAAAAGATGTGCAGAACCCATTCCGAGAACTAAAGCAAGGGCGAGTTTCGCCAGATAGAGAAGTGTTTCCATGTGGACAAACAGTATATCAATCACACATGACTGTCAAATTCCCTTGTTTCTCCGCTCTTCCTTCAGTATAGTTGACTGCATGACTGATGAAAAAATGAGTGATACCTTCCACCGACTCACACTCAACGATGGAAGAGAGATTCTCCTTGTGGGCACAGCCCATGTATCCAAAGAGAGTGTTGATGAAGTGGCACAGCTCATTGAGAGTGAGCAACCTGACCATATCTGCCTTGAGCTTGACGATGGACGTATGAAAAACAGGGAGGAGAAATCCTCTTGGTCAGATATGGACATCAAGAAGGTCCTCAAGGAGAATAAGGGGTTCCTCCTATTAGCAAATATGGCCCTCTCCTCCTTTCAGAAACGAATGGGAGACCAATCAGGGAGTGCCCCCGGAGAAGAAATCCTCAGTGCAGCCAGACTGGCCAAGGAAAAAGAGATTCCCTACTCACTCTGTGACCGGGAAATCCAGGTCACGTTCAGCAGGGCATGGAGAAAGTCGAACCTCTGGAACAAGGCAAAACTCATTGCCACTATCATCAGCGCCGCTTTCAGTAATGAAAAGATTTCAGAGGAGGAACTGGAGTCCCTCAAAAAAGCCGATGTCATGCAAGGTATGATGGATGAGATGGCCAAGGAACTACCCTCGGTCAAGGAAGTGCTCATCGACGAGCGTGACCGTTATCTGGCAACCAGTATCTTCCTCTCCCCTGGTGATAAAAAACTTGCAGTCATTGGCGCAGGTCACCAAGGTGGTATCATCAGGACGATCAAGGCAATCGAAGAGGGCACCTTCGGTACCGACCTTTCAGACATCAGCACCACCCCAAAGGGTGGCAAAGCCGGAAAGATTTTTTCCTGGGGCTTTCCCATCCTTATTGTGGGAATTCTCTTGTATGGTTTCTTCAACCTCGGTCAGAGTGAAGGGATCAAGATGTTTGGGTACTGGCTGGCAGTGAACATGAGCTTCACCGCTATTGGTGCAATCCTGGCCTTTGCCCATCCCCTCAACACATTGGTGAGTATATTGTCAGCCCCCCTAACAAGCCTCCATCCTGGGATTGGGGTTGGAATGGTGAGCGGATTGATGGAAGCAACGCTCAGGAAACCAAAGGTTCGTGATTTTGAGCAACTGGGGGAGGATGCAACATCCTTCAGAGGGTGGTATCGAAACCGTGTATTACACACCCTCCTTGTCTTCCTCTACACCAGCCTAGGAGCCTCCATCGGAAATGTTGTCATTTTCCCCATTCTTTTGAGCATGCTCGGTTCTTAAGGATAACTTACAAACATAGCGAGAGAGGTCGTATCGTTAGATACGGCTTTTTTTTTGATTCTTTACGAATATATCTATTTCTTTTAATTGTATATTTTTATTTATTTGTTAGTATTGCTTACTATATAATCACTTCATTGAATTCATGAGATCTAGAGCTTCCTTTATCGTAGAGCAAGCATGTTGAACCAGTAGGGAACGCGAAGCAATCCTGGGTACGATTGAACGCTTGAAGCCCAGCTCCTTGGCAGCCTTTTCTCGCTTCTCCGGAAACCCAACCCCCCTTACTTCTCCAGCAAGGCTAAGCTCCCCATAGCTGACCAAGGCCTTGGGAATACTCTTGTTTGTCAGGGCAGACCAAAGGGCAAGGGCAAGGGGCAACTCGATGGATACCTCGCTGAGTTTCATCCCCCCTGCCACATTGACATAGATATCCTGGTCACTGAGACGTAGGCCTGCATGCCGCTCTAAAATTGCAGCAACGCGGGTAACCCTGGCTGTATCAATTCGGTCTGAATAGATGCGGGTATACCCATTCTTGGCACTGGTAGTCAGTGCCTGGATTTCCACCAGAAAGGTCCGTGACCCCTCGATAACCGGGGTATAGGATATTCCAGGGGGAATGTCCTTTGTGAGCCTATCGGTGATAAAGAATGAGGATGGATTTGCCACTGGGCTGAGCCCTTTCTCATGCATACTGAAAATACCGATTTCATCAACTGAGCCGAACCGATTCTTTGCAGCTCGAATCAACCGAATTCCACTGGAAATCTGCTCAAAGTAGATTACGGTATCAACCAGATGCTCAATGACTTTTGGGCCAGCCAACACCCCTTCCTTCGTCACATGCCCGATAAGAAACAACGATATTCCCAACTGTTTACAGAGGCCAACCAAGGTAGTGGAACAAGATCTGATCTGGTTCACTGACCCGGCAGGGGAAGGGATCTCATCACTGGTGAGCGTCTGTAATGAATCAACAACGACTACATCAGGCTTCTCTTCACTCAGGAGACTTACCACCACTTCCACCCTTGTATCACAAAAAATCGAGATGGATGAAAGATTGAGTTCCAATCTTTGTGCACGAAGCTTAACCTGACTGGGTGACTCCTCTCCAGAAATGTAGAGCACTTTTCGTCCCTTTGAGCACTTCTCAAGTACCTGGAGCATTAAGGTGGACTTTCCGATACCCGGCTCTCCCCCAAGGAGAATGGAAGAGCCACGCATGACTCCTCCGCCGAGTACCCGGTCAAGTTCACTGATACCTGTCTCATAACGGAACAACGGATCAATCTCAACTTCCTCCAAACTCACAGGCTTGGTGGCAGTGCTGATCACAGCACGCTTGCCATCGGAAGGTTTACGTACCGCTTCCTCTTCAAAGGTGTTCCAACTTCCGCAGTCTGGACAGCGTCCCAGCCATTTTGTCTCAACCCTGCCACATTGGCTACAGACGTAATGAACAGCCTTCTCTTTCACAAGTATCTCCTTCTAATATATCTAATTAAAACTTTATCAACTCCACATCGAAAATCAGATAGGAGTTGGGAGGGATAACCCCGGGATATCCCATGGTCCCGTATCCGAGTTCGGGGGGGATGATCAGGGTCCGCTGTTCACCTACGGTCATGGTCTTCAAGGCCTCATTCCATCCTTCAATCACCTGTCCGATTGCAAACTGAGCTGGGGTCCCCCTCTGCACTGAACTATCAAAAATCCTTCCATCGAGCAAGGAGCCAGTATAGTGAACAGTTACAGTTTGGCCGTGTTTCGGGCTTTTCTTTCCTTCACCGTCTTTCTTTACTACATACCGAAGACCAGTCTCTGTCACTTTTGCATCAGGCCAACGATTCTTCAGCTCTTTCTCAAGCTTCTCTTTTTCCTTGGCTTCGCGGCTCTTGTTCTTTTCCTCTGCTGCAAGTACGTACTGGGTAAAGATCTCACGAGAGACTTCGAATGCCTCAGCTTCCTTTCCTACGCGTACAATCTCAACACGACTGAGCTTATCACCTTGTGCTATGGAGTTCACCACATCCATACCTTCTACAACATGACCAAAGACGGAATGCTTTCCATCCAACCAAGGTGTCGCCACATGTGTGATAAAAAATTGGCTTCCATTTGTTCCGGGTCCAGCGTTTGCCATGGAGAGAACACCTGGTTCGGTATGTTTCAATGAATCATCGAACTCGTCTGGGAACGTATATCCAGGACCTCCGGTTCCATTCCCTTTGGGGCATCCACCTTGGATCATGAAGTTTTCAATGACCCGATGGAAGGTAAGATTAGCATAGAAAGGCTTTCCTTCCCCATTCACATTCAAAGATCCCTCTGCAAGCCCTACAAAGTTTGCAGTGGTCATTGGAGCCTTCTTGCTCTCTAGGAATAGTGTGATCTCACCCTTACTGGTATGCAATACGGCATACACACCGTCTTTCAATTCTTTCTTATCCATTGTATCTCCTACTTTTCTTATACTTCAAACAGCCCCTGATTTGGCATCAGCAACTGATATAGTCTTTCCAATTCTTCACTACTGGTAAAGGGAATCTCAATCTTCCCTTTTTCCAGTGACCCTTTAATCTCCACCTGCGATCCTACTGCATGCAGGAATTTATCTTCGATTGCAATAATCTCAGGAGCCTTCGCTAGACTCTTCTTTGCTCGTTTCTTCTTTTGATATGCAGCACGTTTACCCAAATTGAACTGCGAAGCCAACTGTTCCGTTGCCCGTACTGAAAGATCTTTCTCCAGTACGGTACGATAAAGAATTTCCCTATCAGCAGGATTCACCACAGATAGGATTGCTCTCGCCTGACCTGCAGTAAATTTGCCATTCAACAAATCCTGCTGCATGGAAGAGCTCAATTGTAAAAGCCGAATGCTATTACTAATGGTGGACCTATTTTTTCCCAGTCTCTTTGCCAACTCCTCTTGGGTTATCCCTGCTTCTTGAATAAGGTAAGCATACGCCTTCGCTTCTTCAATAGGGTTCAGGCTCTCTCTCTGAATATTCTCTATGAGAGAAACTTCCAATCGTTGCATCTGGGTGAAATCTTTCACCAGTACCGGCATCCGCTCGAGTCCAGCAATTTTTGCTGCCCGGAATCTTCTCTCCCCAGCCACAATACTATACAACCCGGGGGCAATCTCCTCTACCAGGATAGGCTGCAACACACCTTCTCGTTGAATTGACTGGCTCAATTCTTCCAGTGCTTCCTGGTTGAAATCTTTTCTTGGCTGGTTTGGGTTTGCACGAATTTGTTCAACAGGAACCTCAAGTACACGTTGTCCTTTTTCTGCATCTGGTTTTGATGAGGCTAGGCCAAGGGCGGAGTCCAAAACTGAATCGAATGAATAGTCTTGCATCAAGGACCCTATTCCTTTCCCCAATCCATGTTTCTTATTGGTTTCTTGCGACACGTTTTGCAACCTCCTTGGCTAATGCCTTATATGCTTTTGCCCCACTGCTTGAACCATCGTATACCGTAATCGGTAGTCCATGGGAAGGGGCTTCTGCAAGTCGAATATTTCTGGGAATCATAGTCTTGAAGACCAACTGAGGGAAAAATGAACTCACATCTTCAACTACTTCCTTAGCCAGATTAGTGCGCTTGCTGTACATAGTAAAAAGAATTCCTAGTACTTCTAGATCAGGATTAATCGATTTTTTCATGTTCCCCACAGTTCTTGTCAACAAACTTAACCCTTCCATTGCCAAGTATTCACACTGCATTGGAATGATCACTTTTTTGGCCCATGCCATTGCATTAACCGTGACCAATCCTAATGAAGGAGGACAATCTGCAAGGATGTACTCCCAGGAATCCTCCAATGAAGATAAGGCTCGTTTAATAAAAAACTCTCGCTCTTCCTCTTCAACCAGCTCGATATTCAAACCAGCCATGTTGATATTGCTGGGTATAGCGTAGAGATTCTTAACAGGAGTCTGTTGCACTGCCTCCTCAGCTGGGAGTTGACCAGCTATCACCTCATATATACCGGGTTGCCTCCCATCGATGGAGGTTGCACTGGTGAGATTACCTTGGGCATCTAAGTCGATCAACAGGACCTTCTTACCCTGCGCAGCCAACGCAGCTCCCAAGTTAACTGCTGATGTAGTTTTACCTACTCCACCTTTTTGGTTCAAAAACAGTATTGTTTGTGCACTCATGTTATTCACTATACGTAATAAATTCATTCATGTCACCCAATAAGGTTGTTAACTTGACCCTTCTTCATCTCTATAGTATCTTCAAGATACCGTATGGAGGATACTTACATGATAGAAGATAAAGTCAAAAAGGCACTTGAGGACATTCGGCCCTCTTTGCAAAATGACGGTGGAGATATCGAGTTCATCAGTTTGGTTGGCAATGATGTAACTGTTCGTCTTGTTGGCGCATGTGCTGGCTGCCCGATGTCCCAGATGACCCTGAAAGGTGGTGTAGAACGCTACCTTCGCAACTTTGTTGATCCGAATCTAACTGTGGTAAACACCCCAGATCTATAGTATTCAGAGAATCAAGCATGATACGTTTCACGTGAAACACTCGCGTGGAACGTATTTTTTTATACCCTGAATTATGTTTCGAAATACGCATTCTAGACGAATCAACTCTCTACCAAGATAATCGATGTTTCACGTGAAACAATCATAAAAACCTCATACAATTCTTATTATTTTTAGTCGAACCACGATAACACTTCTTCTACTAATCAAACTCCATATACAAGGAGTTCGTTCTAAGAATGTATTACCGTAAATAGCTCACTCCCCGTATTCAACGATACATACCCCTAAGATGGCCATGCCTTCCAATTACTATTTCCTTCTGCTAGAAGTTTCACGTGAAACACCAGAACACTATCTGAAGTACCAAAGGATATATGCATACTGATACTGGCCCCTACCCTACCCTCTTTCTCTTCTGGATCCTCTATCTATTGAAGGTAAGCACATCCTAAGATTTGGTGCATTATTCACTCTATGTTTCACGTGAAACGGGGTTGGCTTTAGTATGGCTATACTCTTCTTTTGAGTGAGCAATATTCACTTTGGTTGGTTTTTCACCTTCAATTTTAAATGTTATTCAAATATGTCAAAAACAGCAAATCAGAGCGCTATTTGCAGGTTTTTTGGGTAATGTTTCTATATAACGATACAGATTTGTGTGGGAAATGGAGCAAAATTTTGGCAATAAAAAGGGCTGTTTTCTCAATGGAAAACAGCCCGATAAACTACTTAACAGATGTTTTATTCGTTATCTGAATCGTCAATTACAATATCTTCAGATTCATCATCATCAACATCCTCATCTTGAACCACATCCTCTGGATTTGGTGCTTCAGGAATCTCTACTTCTTCCTCTTCATCTTTCTCAGTAGAAGCAATGGCTACGATGGAGTCGTTTTTCCACTTCATCGATACCACACGGACTCCGGCAGCATTTCTCCCTTGCACAGAGATTGCATCACAATGAACCCTCAGTGTCTGTCCCATCATGGTGACACACACAACATCATTATCATCGTTTACACTCAGCACACCCACGATAAAGGAGGCCTTTGTTCCAAGACGGAAGATCTTCTGTCCCTGTGTTCCTCTACCATGTACATTGAAGCTGTCAAAGGTTACTTGCTTTCCCTGCCCATTTTCAGTAATCATGAGAATCCTGTGGGAATCATCTACCTTCAACAGTCCAGCAACCTGGTCTTCTCCAATCAGGCGGATACCGCGAACACCACGGCTAGCCCTTCCCATTGCCCGTACATCACTCTGACGGAACCTGAGTCCACGACCATTCTTGGTGATCAACATAACCTCGTCACCTTCCTCAACAAGGTCACAGCTTAGAAGCTCATCACCTTCATCAAGGAACAAGGCCCTGATACCACGAACCCTTGCATTCACGAAGTTTGACAACGATACCTTTTTCACAACACCCTGACGGGTAGCCATCATCAGGTACTTATCCTCGCTGAATTCCTTGAATGCAATGATTGAAGTAATCTTCTCAGTGGTTTCCAGCTGAAGAATATTCTTGATACTGGTTCCCTTTGCAGTTTTTGTAGCTTCTGGAATCTGGAATCCCTTGATATAGTAAGCCTTACCTGCATTACTGACAAACATTACATATTCATGGGTTGAAGCAACAAACATATGGTCGACGAAATCGCCGTCCTGTAGCTTGGTTGTCCTGGTTCCCTTGCCTGCGCGTCCGTGAGCATCATACTCCTCGACGGGAATTCGCTTTGCAAAGCCCTTGTTGCTGATCAATACAACGACAGATTCTTCCTTGATGAAATCCTCATCTGTTGCCTGCCCCAACTCCTCTCGAGCAATTTTTGTAAGTCTACGGTCTTTTGGGACAAGGGAGGATGGAAGGGAACGAACTTCAGATTTAACAACGTCCAGTATTTTCTGGTCGTCAGCAAGCAATTCCTGATAGTATGCTATCTTCTGTTCAAGCTCTCCCAGTTCATCCAATATCTTGGAGGTCTCAAGATGACTCAATCGACCAAGCTTCATGTCGATGATCGCCTGCGCCTGGATATCATCCAAACCGAAACGTTCCACAAGACGATATGCAGCTATCGTGTTATCGTCAGACTCCTTGATGATCTTAATTACCTCATCGATATTATCAAGACCAATTTTCAAGCCCCTGAGGATATGTGCACGCTCTTGTGCCTTGCGCAAGTCATACCTTGTCCGTCTTGTCACCACCTCAGTTCGATGCTCAATATAATACAGCAACATCTCCTTGAGCGTAAGTAACTGAGGTCTTCCTTTCACCAGTGCAAGATTGTTGACATTGAAATTTGACTGCAGGGAAGTCCGGCTGAACAACTGATTGAGCACCACCATCGGCTCGGACCCCATTTTCAGCTCCACCACGATCCTGATACCGTTACGGTCAGACTCATCGCGTATTGTACTGATCATAGGGATTGCGCCATCCTTACGGAGATCGTCAATCTTCTTCACCAAATCAGCTTTATTGACCTGGTAGGGAATCTCGGTGAATACAATCTGGTCATGACCACGGTCACTCTCCTCAATCTCGTATACAGAGCGCATGACAATCTTGCCACGACCAGTGGTAAAGGCATCCTTTATTCCCTGCATGCCACAAATGACTCCACCTGAGGGAAAATCAGGGCCCTTGATATGCTCCATCAACTCATCAATGGTAATATCAGGGTTTTCAATGACTGCACAAATGGCGTCAGAGATTTCCTGTAGGTTGTGTGGAGCCATATTGGTGGCCATTCCAACTGCAATTCCACTACTTCCGTTTGCCAACAGGAAAGGGAATGAACCAGGAAGTACCAGAGGTTCTGTCATCGAGTCATCGTAGTTCGGCCCGAAATCAACCGTCTCTTTCTGGATATCCTGCAACATCTCCTCACCGATTCGGCTCATCTTAGCCTCGGTATATCGCATTGCTGCTGCCGGGTCACCGTCAATGGAACCAAAGTTACCCTGGGGATTTACCACCGGGTAACGCAAGGAGAAATCCTGTGCTAGGCGTACCAATGCATCATACACCGATCCATCCCCATGGGGATGGTACTTACCAAGCACATCACCAACAATACGAGCACATTTCTTATATGAGGAGTTGGCTCTCAGGCCCATCTCATACATATCAAAGAGGATTCTTCTGTGGACCGGCTTGAGACCGTCACGTACATCAGGGAGGGCCCTGCTGACAATGACGGACATGGCATAATTGAGATACGAGGTTCGCATCTCCTTTGCCACGTCTACAATTATTGTCCTATTTTCGTTTATTTCTTCCACGATTATGTCCTTATACTAGATATCCAAATTCGAAACATAGACGGCATTTGCGTCAATGAAAGCCCTTCGTGGCTCAACTTCTTCACCCATGAGCATACTGAAAACCCTATCAGCTTCCTCTGCATCTTCAAGAGAGATCTGGCTGATCATGCGTGTCTCAGGGTTCATGGTTGTTTCCCAAAGTTGATCGGGGTTCATCTCACCAAGACCTTTGTACCGCTGGAGCCCGACCTTGTTTTCATCCCTGACATTGTGTTCCTCGAGAATCTTGGTCCTCGCTTCCTCATCATAGGCATAGAAAACCTTCTTCCCTATGGTGATCTTGTACAAGGGAGGCATTGCAAAATAGATATACCCAGCTTCAATGAGCGGTCTCATATACCTAAAGAAGAACGTCAGCAGCAATGTCCTGATATGTGATCCATCAACGTCTGCGTCTGCCATGATGATAATCTTGTGATATCTCGTCTTAGAGAGGTCAAAGGTTACATCATTGTCGAAATCTTCATCCTTGCCCATATTGTTGTACCGAGTGATACCGGCACCAATTGAGGAAATAACCGGCTGCAGCTTATCATTTCCCAATACCTTGAACTCCTGGGCTTTCTCAACATTGAGCATCTTACCCCAGAGAGGAAGAATTGCCTGGAACCTACGGTCACGTCCCTGTTTTGCGGATCCACCTGCTGAGTCACCCTCAACAATGAATACCTCACACTTTGCAGGATCCTTTTCAGAACAGTCAGCCAGCTTGCCTGGTAGGCCGCCACCTTCACTCTTCTTCCTGATCTGCTCTCGTGCCTTACGGGCGGCAACCCTTCCAAGCGCAGCACTGATGATCTTCTGCAGAATGGTTTCCGTCTGGGCAGGGAATTCATCAAAATAGTTTCCCAGCTTCTCATATACCATGGAGAAAACAACGCCGGTAACAGCGGAGTTGCCCAATTTCATCTTGGTCTGCCCCTCAAACTGGGGCTCAGGAACCTTGACAGAGATAACAGCGGTCAAACCTTCTGAGATATCACTCTGTTCGAGTTTTTCCTCATACTTCTTCAAGAGTTTTGGGTTCTTCTGTAATTGAAGGTTGATAACCCGGCTCAACCCAGTCCTGAAACCAGTAAGGTGGGTACCACCCTCGCGAGTGTTGATATTGTTGACAAAGGTAATCACCTTCTCATCATACTTATCATTGTACTGCAGACCAATTTCCACCTTGATGTTGTCTCTTTCCCCTTCAATGGAGATGGGAGGATCAACCAAGACACGCTTGAATTCGTTAAGGTAACTTACAAAGTGGGAAATTCCACCCTCAGAGTGGAAAGTTTGTTCTTTTACCTCATCCCCTCTTCGGTCAGACAGGGAAATTGAAACTCCCTTGTTCAGGAAGGAGAGCTCCCTGAACCGGCCAACCAATACCTCATAACTAAAAGCATTCTGTTCCATGATGGAGTAGTCGGGTGAGAATTTAACCACGGTGCCACTTCGATCGGTATCTCCGATGCGTAGTACTTCGCTCTTGGGCAAACCACAGCTGTAGAGCTGTCGGTATATCCCCCCATCCCGATAGATGGTAACCTCCATCCAGACCGAGAGGGCATTCACACAGGAGACACCCACCCCATGCAATCCACCGGAGACCTTATAGGAGTTCTTATCGAATTTTCCTCCGGCATGCAGTTGGGTGAGGGCAATTTCCAGCGAGCTTTTCTTCTCAATTGGGTGTGGATCGACAGGAATTCCGCGGCCATTGTCTTCAACTGTACAAATCTCTCTTCCCTCATCATCAATATCGAGGTAGACACGGATTTCTGAACAGTAACCGGCCATCGCTTCATCAATGCTATTATCAACCACCTCATATACAAGATGATGCAATCCATCGATGCCTGTGGATCCAATGTACATACCAGGTCGTTTTCGAACAGCCTCAAGACCCTTGAGGACCTGAATACTCCCGGCAGAATAACCATGGGAAACGGAAGCCATCTCTACACCATCTTGGTGCAAGGATGGCTCCAACGTTCCGTTGTCAAAGCTCCCTTCACTCATTCGTTATATCCTTATGTAATAATAAAAAAAATACCTGTATCAATTCTTATCAAGTATACCAAAATTATGGGGGAGTTGCAAGCTCACACACGAATTCAAGCCAATTTATTACTTCTTTTATTACAAGATTTTACAAACAACAGATTCGGTTAGCTGTACAATACTTGCACCGTCTGACACTACAAGGTAAAATGGCCGCATGAGCGAAGCACAAAACATATATTATGAGTTCTGGCAAGAAACCGCCTCCCGTATCAAGGAGACCCTTCCAGAACAGGAATACCATACCTGGTTCAATCGAATTGCCTACCTACGATCAGATAGTCATAAGGTAGTATTGGCTGTAGCAAGCCAGTTTATTCTTGACACAGTAATAGCCCGTTACAGGGATATGATACGCAACACGATGATCGAACTCACTGGAGAGGACATCGAAATTGCCTTTGAGGTAGTAGCACGTTCAAAAATTGAACAAATACAGCAACCATCAAAAGAACACAAGGAAACACCAAAGGAAACCCCTATTGTTACCATCCAACCAAAGCCACAGGTCAGTGAAGAAAAGACTCTGAAAATGAAAAAGGATTGTAATCTGAACCCTTCCTATGAGTTTCATACATTCGTGATCGGGGACAACTCTGCATTTGCCTATAATGCAAGCCTTGCGATTGCAAAGAATCCAGGTGTCAGTTACAACCCTTGCCTCATCTATGGTGGTGTTGGGCTTGGTAAAACCCACCTGTTGAACTCCATCGGAAATTACATCATCAACAATACTCCTGAGTTGAAGGTTATGTATGTGACTGCCGAGATGTTTACCAATGAATTCATTGAATCAATCGGTTCACAGAGAACACAGCAATTCAAGAACAAATTCCGGAAAGTGGATGTGCTGCTCATCGATGACATACACTTCCTGCAAGGAAAGGACAGCACACAGGAAGAACTGTTCCATACATTCAACAACCTGTACGAGTCAAAAAAACAGATGGTATTCACCTGTGACCGACCCATCAGTGAGCTGAAAAACATAACCGATCGCCTGAGCTCCAGGTTTGAAAGGGGACTGAACGTAGATCTGCAACCACCAAACTATGAGACAAGAATGGCGATACTCAAGAAGAAACTTGTAGAGAGGGGTGGTTCTATGAGTGAGGAGATTCTCAACTACATTTCAACCAATGTATGTACCAATGTGAGGGATCTAGAATCATCACTTACCAAGCTAATCGCCTATAGCGAACTACTTGGACAGGAAATCTCATTCGACAAGGCAAGGGAACTCCTTGGCATTCTCCCCTCCCTGGCTGCCAATTCAAACCAGACCCTCTCAATTGATACCATCATCAAGGTAGTGGGAGAGTACTTCAATGTAAGCAGCTTCGAGATTAAGGGGAAAAAGAAGAATAAATCTCTCATACAACCAAGACAGATTGCCATGTTCCTGGCAAGGGATATTACCGAATACTCCACTACGGAAATCGGTACAGAATTTGGAGGCAGGGACCATACCACCGTCATGCATGCACATGACCGGATTGAGTCCTTGATGAAAGGGGATGAATCGTTTGCAAATACCATCATAAAACTGAAGAGGGACTTAACAAGTGGTAAGCGGTAATATCTTGTGGATAACCACTGGATACCTTGTGGATAACTGCCAAAACCTGTGGATACAGCTTTTTTCCTTGTGGATGAAATGTGGGCAACTGGACAAGTTATCCACAAGATGACAAAAATTAAGCAGTGATTGGACAAGAA
Source organism: uncultured Sphaerochaeta sp. (assembly GCF_963676285.1). Classification (NCBI taxonomy): domain Bacteria; kingdom Pseudomonadati; phylum Spirochaetota; class Spirochaetia; order Spirochaetales; family Sphaerochaetaceae; genus Sphaerochaeta; species uncultured Sphaerochaeta sp. Next base: position 1,670,529 of record NZ_OY781063.1, on the reverse strand, counting down.
ATTAGAGAGTTATCCACAGAATCTGTGCTATTATTACTATTATTACTAAATTTTTTAATAATCTAGGAGTATCAATATGAAATTCGTCTGCAACAAAGATGACATCCTCAACGAGATAATATATTCAATGGATTTTACCAGTCAGAGAAATTCCCTTTCTATCACCAGCAATGTCTATCTGGAGACCTTTGATGGGAGGCTCATCATCAAGGCAACAGATCAGAAATTGGGATTCAACACTGAGATTGCAGTCGAGACACTGCAAGAAGGAAGAACCACTGTTTTCTGTGAGAAACTCCTGAATATTCTCAGAAGCCTTCCAAACACCAGAATTGATTTCTCATTGGAAGATGGAATGCTTACAATCAAGCCTGAAGAGCAAAACATTGATTTCAAACTGAGAACCATAGGTGCTGATGAATTTCCCTCCTTGGAGAATTCAGAATCATCTTCGTATTTCACGATTCCCCAGAAAACCTTCACCGATATGGCAAACCAAACCATGTTTGCCATCAGCGAGGACGAAACAAGATATTTTCTCTGTGGTCTGTATCTCGAAAGAAATGCAAGTGGCATGAACATGGTTGCCACAGATGGAAGAAGACTTTCCATTGTGGAGAGAACATTTGAAGAAGATCTTCCCATGTTCCCCTCAATTATCATTCCACCAAAATTCTTTACAGAATTGAAAAAACTCTCCACTGATGAGGGAATGCTTGATCTTTCAATAACCGAAAACATTCTTTTTGCAAAAATTGGAAACAGGACATTCTATACAACCCTCATCAAAGGACAATATCCAAACTATCGTAGGGTGATCCCTGAAGTGCAAACCTATACCTGCACGATGAGAATCCAAGATATGCTTGATGCCTTGAAGAGGGTTTCTCTCTTGGTTGAGAACAAGGCAAAACGAATCTTCCTGGATATCAGTGAAGCTGGAGTGCTGCTTACCAGTGATGAGAGTGAAGTAGGAGAAGCCAAAGAGATCATCGCATGTCAATATGAAGGTCCTGACAGCAAGGTTTCCTTGAACTACACATACTTGGTAAATCCATTGAAAGCCATGGAGGGAGAATATTTCTCCATCAACTTTACTGAGCCTACTCGTGCAATGACAGTAAAACCTGATAGTAATAGGGATTACTTTCATATCATCATGCCAATGCAACCGAATGCCTGATGCGTTTTACCCAGCTTTGGACCAACCAATTCAGAAATCTGGCCAGCGAGAAAATACCTGTCGATAACCGACAGGTATTCCTCATTGGACCCAACGGGCAAGGAAAGACCAATCTTCTTGAAGCAGTATATACACTCTGTTATGGATCATCGTTTCGTACAAACCAACTGAAGGAACTCGCTACTGACAAAGAAAAAAACTTCAAGCTTGAAGGGGTGTACGTAACAGATGATGAACAATATCACAGCCTTGTACTTGAATACAAAGATGCAAAACGGACAGTGCTGCTTGATGGACGGGAAATCAAGGACAGAAAGGAGTTAATCTACAATATTCCCTGTATTGTTTTTAGCCATGATGATATTTTTTTCATCAAGGGAGAACCTGAACAGCGAAGAAGATTTTTTGACCAGATCATGAGCATGTACAATCCCCTGTTTTTTGATGATATGCGTAGGTATCGGTTGGTATTAAGACAACGTAATATGGCAATCAAAGAACAACGCTTTGAACTGCTTCCAGTCTATGACATCCAGCTCGCCACCTATGGAATTGCAATCCAGCAGGAAAGAACACGTGCTGTATTCGAGTTCGACCAGATTTTTCCTGAGATGTATCGCTCTGTTTCTGGTCAGAATATTGACGTACATATCGAGTACCAACCGTCCTGGAACACCTGTGCAACCAAGGATGAGGTGATTGCTTACCTGGAACAGACAAGAGGACGTGACATGAACCTGTTGACCACTACCAGTGGAATTCATCGTGACAGGTTTCAGGTGATGGAAGGTTCTCAAAATTTTTCCCAAACAGGATCTACCGGTCAAATGAGGCTTGCATCACTCATTTTTCGTACTGCCCAAATGGCATTTTTTGAAAAGAAAACTGGAGGAAAGCCCTTGATACTGGTTGATGATGTTTTGCTCGAGCTTGATCATACTAGAAGAGCTGAATTTCTTAGGTTGATGCAATCCTACAGTCAGGCTTTCTTCACTTTTTTACCAGAAGAGCAGTATTTCTCCTCTCTGGCAGATGAGAACGCATTGGTGTATACTGTCGATCAGGGAAGATTTATCAGCCATGAAGGATAAGAAAACAAGACTATGCAAGGAAGGAGAACCTCTGGAAGCTAAAGATGTACTTGATTATGTTTTGCGCCGACTTGATATCCGTCCTGATAACCCAAAAGCAGCTGTTGGATTTGAGTGGCAGAAAATCATTGGAAACCGCTTGTATCCCCACGTGAAAATTGTGGAAATCAAGCACACCACATTGGTTTTGAAAGCAGACCATCCATCTTGGGCACAAATTACCATGATGCAGCAAAAAAAGATTCTTTCTCTGCTCGCAAAGAAGTATCCATCCCTAGGCATTAAGAGCATTCAGATGCTAAGCTCTTAGTTACTTGACGTAAATACGGGCAGTCTATATACTGCACCACTCGGGGGAGTATCCTCTGAATTAAGTAGAAAATATCCGCGTAAAGCGATGTAAAAATTGGAGATTATCTCATGAGTTACAAAGGAAAAAGAACCTACCAGCCCAGTAGAGTGAAGAGAAACAGAAAGTTTGGTTTTAGGGCTCGTATGGCAACAAAGGGCGGTCGCCTGGTCTTGGCCCGCAGAAGAGCCAAAGGCAGACATAAGCTGTCCGTATGTGATGAGAAGAAGCCTTTCTAAACAAGAAATTGTAAAACGTAAACCGGAGATTGACCGAATTTTCAAGACCGGCAGGCATTATTCCTGCCGTGGATTGAAACTTATTGTAAGTCAGAACCAACTGGATGTTGATAGGATTGTGGTAATTCCGGTCCGTCATTACGGTAACGCTGTCCAAAGAAACAGGATCCGTAGGCAAATCAAGGAAATTTGGCGTACAGAAAAGCCTAGGATGGTCCCCGGTTACGATTTTGCATTTGTCGTTTATCCAGGAAAGGTTATTGATTATGCATTCCAAAAGGAACAAATACTCTCTCTCTGCGATAAGGCTGGGGTGTTTAACCAGTCTTAAAACGCTTTCATAACACTCCGCATTCTGTTGTTCTGTCCTATCTTTCCTGTGATTGCTTTCCTCTCTACACATCCCCCCATCAGGAGCAGATATGGATAAAAATACCATTCTAGCCATTGTTCTATCCGTATTGGTCATCACTATTGGGATGACCATCCAAGCCACTTTCTTCGCGCCGGCCACCCCTGAAATGGTGCCGACCACTGAACAAGTTGAAACCTCGAGCAACACGTCAGTCCAGAGTACCTATCTGGAGCCAGCCCAATCGAGTCAGGTTTCAGCCAATATTGCATGGGACAGTAGTCTCCCTGGTTCAATGGTTGCTGTTGGCAGCGAAGGAAATAAGACTCCCTTCACATTTGAGACAAACTATTTCTTGATTGAATTCAATCCTAATGGTGCCTCAATTGCTTCCTTTAAGCTGAAAGACCACCTTGATGAAGGAGAGCCTGTTGAACTCCTGTTCAAGGATGCATCATCCAATGATGCTTTCTTGATGTATGCAGGAAATGACAAGACCAATCCCATCGATGCAACCTTCCGTTACCAGATTATTGGTAACAAGGTGCAATTCACCCAGGAGTTCGCCCTTCTCGAGGAAGATGGAAAGACCCCTGGTGCCCCATTCTCCATCACGAAGACTTACACCTTTGGAGAAGAGGATTATCTCTTTGAAATAGATGTAGAGACCAGAAACAGTGAGAACAAGGCTATTCCCCTCTCCTTCGAGAATTATGCCTATACGCTCGCCTTTGAACCACAGATTGGTCCCTCTTTCTCCTCCCTCGATAATAACTACAACTATCGTCGTTTCTACATCAAGGAAGACGGATCTTCCAAGAAGGATCAGGTCAAGTTGAGCAATGGTGCATACGCAACCACCAAGCCTCTTTCCTGGGTAGCGCTTGTCGGTAAGTATTTCTCTATGATTGCCATTCCTGATGCTACCAACTACATGGTCAGCTTGAGTGAAGTTTCAGATGAGGGTCTTCCTCTTCAGTCGAGCATCTATCTGAGCAGACCAACGATCAAGAGTGCAGCCCAGACGGATACCTTCAGGTTCTATGCCGGTCCACAGCTCAAGGGTGATATGGTCATCTACAACGATGCTTCCCTGAATAGCTTTGGTGTATCGGGATTGCAGCTTGAAGCAGCGCTGGACAGCAGTTCATGGCTTGGATGGTTGGAGACAATCTTGAAGACCCTCTTGAATATGCTATACCGGGTGATCCCTAACTATGGTATTGGTATTATCATCCTTACCTTCCTCCTTAAGCTGGTACTCTACCCGATTACCAAGAAGGGCATGGAGTCAACTGCAAAGATGGCATCCCTATCCCCTAAGATGCAGGAGATAAAGGAAAAGTATCCTGACAATCCAACCAAGCAGAACGAAGAGATGGCAACTTTATACAAGAAAGAGAAGATCAACCCCATGGGTGGATGTCTTCCGATGTTGTTGCAGTTCCCCATCCTTATTGCCTTCTACGGATTGCTCAATAAGCACTTTGAGCTAAGAGGAGCAATGTTCATCCCCGGATGGATTCCTGACTTGAGCCGTCCAGATACGGTTGCGAGTTTGCCGTTCAACCTGCCATTCCTTGGTAATGAGCTGCACTTGCTTCCCATTTTCTATACGGTAAGTATGATTTTCTCGATGAAAATAACCCAGAACGCCTCAACTGCAGGTAGTCAGCAGGGCATGATGAAGTTCATGACCTACGGAATGCCGTTGATGTTCTTCTTTGTGTTGTACAACGCTCCTTCTGGTTTGATCCTCTACTGGTCAGTGATGAATGCCCTATCCATCCTTCAGCAGTTGCATACAAACAAGAAGAAACAGCGTGAGGCAAATGAGGAAGCACAGACCAACGTGCAGCAGTTCCCTGGACCAAAGGGAAAGGGACGCAAATAGAAATTCAACTGCGGGGGACTTTCCCCCGAACGGAGTAGCATATGATGAAAGAATTCGAAGGACGTACTGAGCAGGAAGCTATTGCTAAAGCAATTGAAGAACTGCATATTGAGCGTGAAGATTTCGATGTGGAAATCGTTGAACCGGTCAAAAAAGGGCTCTTCAAGAAGAGCAATGTAAAGATCAGGATTCATTTTGATGATGGAAGCAATCTGGAACCTGACACATTTGAAGATGATGATGAGAGAGAACTTGAACAGCCTATCAACAGCGAACTTGAGGACAAGTTGCTTACCTTTGTAGCTACTATCTTGGACAAGATGGGCTATGAAGGCAGGGTATCCATTGGGTTCAGGAAGGAGCGCAAGCTTGGATTGAATATTGAGAGTGACAACTCAAATATCATCATTGGGCGTAAAGGTAAGAACCTTGATGCCATCCAGCTTATTGCCAATGTGTATGCTGGGCAACTCGATCCAGACATGAAGGTCATCGTTGATAGTGAAAACTATCGAATGAGGCATGAAGAGCAACTGATCAGAATGGCTTTCAAGACCGCTGAACAGGTACGGAAGAGCGGGAGAAGCAAGTTGCTTGAACCAATGAATCCGTATGAGAGAAGGCTCGTCCATACTGCACTCAATGACTTTGGTGGGGTGGAAACCAAGAGCGAGGGAGACGGACTGTATAAACAGATACGAATCTCCAACGAGAGAAACTAAACCAACAACGGGAGCCAATCATGGTTCCCGTTTTTTAATGCTTGACAAATATTCAGAACAGACCTACTGTAACTAGTGTGCCGTATGGCACAAAACACTATATCTTGTGTGTATAGGAAAAGGGAAGTTGGGTGTAGAAGCCCACGCGGTCCCGCCGCTGTGATGGGGAGTTCCGGGCAATATCCACTGGAGAAATCTGGGAAGGAGCCTGGGATGAAGAACCTAAGCCAGAAGACCTTGCCTGTACAGACACGCCGTCACGGAGCATGACATAAGGCGTGTGCCTCACAGCACCCTCTTTATACGTCTTGTCTCCGCGAGGAGGAAACCATGCAACAGCAAGTGGTCAAAAGAGACGGGCAGGTGGTTCTCTGCGAGGTTCAGAAAATCATTGATGCAATCGAAAAAGCAGCGAATGCTGCAGGACAAAAAGTGGATGCCAAGATGGTTGCCACCATCGTTTTGTCCAAGACAAAAGGAAAAGACAAGGTAGAGGTGGAGTATATCCAGGATCTTGTTGAAGAATCCCTGATGGAACAGAGCTATCAAGCAACCGCAAAAGCCTACATCCTCTATCGTAAGGGGAGGGAACGGGTAAGAGAGGGGAAGGCCCTCATCAAGGCAACGAATGAGATGTTCAGTGCCTACCTTGATGATACAACCTGGAGAGTCAAGGAGAATGCCAATACCAGGCGTTCTGTCAATGGTATGAACAACTACATTCGTGAACGATTCACAGAGCAATACTGGTTGCATGAAATATATCCTGAGACTATCCGTGAAGCCCACCAGAGTGGATCACTGCATCTTCATGACCTTGGATTCTTCGGCCCTTACTGTTGTGGCTGGGACCTTCGCCAGCTGCTAACCTCTGGCTTTGGAGGTGTTGACGGGAAAGTCTCCAGTAAGCCGGCAAAACATTTTCGGTCCCTGCTTGGACAGGTGGTGAATGCAACCTTCACCTTCCAGGGTGAGTGTGCAGGAGCTCAGGCCTGGTCTTCCTTTGACACCTACTGTGCACCATTTATCAGATATGATGGCCTTACCTTTCGTGAGGTCAAGCAAGCAATGCAGGAGTTCATTTTCAATCTCAATGTCCCTACCCGAGTAGGTTTCCAATGTCCATTCTCCAATCTGACCTTTGATATCACCGTTCCTTCCAGCTTGCGGGATGTCTCGGTCATTAGGGGAGGAGAGGTACAAAAAGAGACCTATGGGGAGTTTCAGGATGAGATGGATATGGTCAATCAAGCCTTTTGCGAGGTCATGGAAGAAGGGGATGCATCTGGTAGAGTGTTTACATTCCCCATTCCTACCTATAATGTAACCAAGCAGTTTCCCTGGGAATCAAAGGTTGTGGATTCCATTTTTGCCATGACCGCAAAATACGGGATTCCTTACTTCTCCAATTATGTGAACAGTGACTTGTCCCCTGAGGATGCGCTCTCAATGTGCTGTCGGCTCAGACTCGATACCTCTGAGCTCAAGAAGCGTGGTGGTGGGCTTTTTGGCTCTAATCCCCTTACTGGCTCGATCGGTGTGGTGACATTGAATCTTCCCAGGCTTGCCTATGAGAGCAAGGATGAGAATACATTCATCACTGCTCTCAAAGATCTTTCCCTCCTTGCAAAAAAGAGCCTTGAGATCAAGCGAAACGTTATTGAGAAGCAGACTGAGCGTGGCATGTATCCTTTTAGCCGGTTCTCCTTGGAAACGGTAAAACAACGTAATGGGAGTTATTGGGCAAATCACTTCAGTACCATTGGGATTGTGGGCATGGAAGAAGCCTGTCTCAACCTATTCGGTAAGGAAGGATCCCTTACAACCGAGAAAGGTCAGTCCTTTGCCCTTCGGGTGCTCTCAACGTTACGGGAAATTATACAAGGCTTCCAGAGTGAGACAGGTAACTTCTACAACCTTGAGGCGACCCCCGCCGAGGGAGCCAGCTACCGATTGGCAAATCTCGATAAGAAAGCCTTTGGTGATATCATTACTGCCGGTGAAGATGTTGCATACTATACCAACTCCTCCCAGCTCCCTGTAGGCTATACCGATGATCTCTATGAGACACTGGAGAAGCAGGACGAACTACAGTGCCAATACACAGGAGGAACAGTCCTTCACCTCTATCTTGCCCAGAGAATAGAGGACCCAAAGCTTGCCAAGCAGTTGGTAAGGAATGTATGTACCCGTTACAAACTTCCCTATGTCTCCCTTACCCCGACCTTTTCTACCTGCAAGAACCATGGATATCTCGATGGAGAGGTTGAATATTGCCCGTATTGCGGGGAAAAGACCGAGGTATGGACCAGGGTGGTTGGTTATCTCAGGCCAAAGGAAGATTTCCATCCTGGAAAGCAAGAGGAACATCGCCAGAGAAAGTCCTATGCGGTAAAAGTATCATGATATTCAGTGGTATTGAAGGCTCATCATTCCTGGACTATCCAGGGATGTTGAGCTGTATTCTCTTTACCCAAGGGTGCAACTATGACTGCTTCTATTGTCATAATCGTGCATTAATTGAATATAAGAATGGTGTTATAGGCTATCATGAGATAGAGAGTTTCTTGAAGAAACGAGTGGGGTTTCTGCAAGCGGTTGTCATCAGTGGAGGGGAGCCCACCTTGCATGGCAGTCTCCCTCAGTATTTCTCCTTGGCAAAAAGCCTTGGCTATCTTACCAAGCTTGATACCAATGGAAGTCGCCCTAACGTGGTTATGGAATTGTTGGAAGCTGGCCTAATCGACTACGTTGCACTGGATATAAAAGCGCCATGGGCAAGGTATCGGGAAATTGCAGGAAAAGGGGCTGACCCAGCGAATGTGCAGCGATGTGTGTCTTTGCTTCAGGAGTATCAAGTGAGGAATCCTTCCTTCCTATGGGAGGTGCGAACCACGTTGGCCCCAACCTTGGGTGAAGCGGATTTACTGGAGATTGCCTCCATGTTGCCTGAAGTAAACCGTTGGGTACTGAATTTCTATCGTACACCGGAGGAGTACAAGCAAGAGGATAAGGGGAGGATCAACCAACCCGCCCTGAGCGAGCGGGAGGTTTTTGGAATGCAAGAGAGATTGCTTCTCTTGCAGCCTAATCTCAAGCGAGTGAGATAATCTGTTCCCAGGGAAGGTCGCTCTTGCCGAAGTGTCCATAGTTCATGGTCTTCTGGTAGATCGGCCTTTTTAGATCCAGTGTCTTTATGATACCTGCTGGGGTGAGGTCGAACTTCTCCCTTACCAGCTTTTCCAACTGTTCATCGTCCTCTGTTCCAGTCCCAAAGGTATCGACATACACGGAGATGGGATAGGGAACGCCGATTGCATAGGAGAGTTGGACCTCACAGGTTGTACAAAAACCATTTGCTACCAGGTTCTTTGCAACGTAGCGAGCCATATAAGCACCGCTTCGGTCAACCTTGGAGGGATCTTTCCCGCTGAATGCTCCTCCTCCATGACGGCCCATTCCACCATAGGTGTCGACAATGATTTTTCTCCCTGTCAAACCAGTGTCCCCTGCAGGACCTCCAGTGACAAATCTACCGGTTGGATTAATGTAGACCTTGGTTTTATTATTCAACAGACCGGTAGGTCCCAGCACGGTTTCAATGACTTCCTTTGTAAGATAAGAGATGAGGGTATCACGACGGGCTTGTTCGGTATGTTGGTGACTGATGACCACCGAATCTATGTGTACTGGTTTCCCATCCTGGTACAACAGTGAGACCTGACTCTTTGCATCGGGTCTCAAGAAAGGAGCTTCACCACTTTTTCTCAGCTTGCTGGCTCTTTCCAGAAGTTGATGTGCCCAGTAGATTGGGGCTGGCATAAGAGTCTCTGTCTCATTGCAGGCGTACCCGAACATCATGCCCTGGTCGCCAGCACCTTGTTGGCCGTACAGGGATGTTTCAGCAGTAACTCCCATGGAGATGTCTGGTGATTGGGTATTGGTAAAATCCATTACCTTGAGGGAGTGGTAATCAAAACCGATTCCCCCATCAGTATATCCAATTTCCTTTACCGTGGACCTAACGATGTTGTCTATGTCGATTATTGCATTGGTGGAGAGCTCTCCTCCCACCACGACCCTATCGGTCGTTGCAAAGACTTCACAGGCAACCCTGCTCTGTGGGTCCTGGGCAAGACAAGCATCCAATACGGCATCGGAGATCTGGTCGCAGACCTTGTCCGGATGTCCCTCACTGACTGATTCTGAAGTAAAAATGTGTGAACCGTGTGTTAACATACTACACCCTTCCTTATGGAACTGCGGAAGGGGGAACTCAACTCAAATAGATTGATACGCTCCCCTTTTAGCAAGTTTCTTTATTGACGCCCGCAAGCCGGGAGGCTGACAAATCGACGTCATTGAAAAAGATAGTACCAAGAAACAAGGTTTTTTACAAGACAATAGTAGGGGTTTACATAACAATAATTGTTATGATATATTTAATGTTATGAAGATGGTATATATACAAGATGGGAAACAGTTGGAAATCTACATGCACCCCAAGCGGCAGCAGATTTTACATGAGTTGAGTGTACAGGGACCGATGACAGCCAAGATGCTCAGTGATGCACTCGAAATGACACCCTCCAGTGCAAAACATCATGTTTCTCGATTGATGGAGTTAGAGGTAGTCGAGGTGGACCACACGGAATTGATCCATGGTATTACCGCAACCTATTACCGGAAACGATTGGTGACTGTGAGTTTCAGCTCTCTCGCTGAAGAGAAGAGAAAGCTTGCTTCTGATATGGTGACCAAACAAATCCACGATGACTTCTACAAGAAGTCTCAATCATTTACCGATGAAGATGGTCATTTCCAGGCGGACCAGATATCGGGAGTCGTACATCTCAGTAAAGATGAGGCTGATGAGCTTTACAAGCGAATCAGAGCGTTCATAGATGAGAAAGAGAAGAAAGAGGATGGGACTGAGCCCTTTGTCTTCTCTCTGATGGCCTATCATGCATAGCAGTATGTTCCACCCTGCTGCTTACATGGCTAGCTTGTCTGCCTCCTATCTTGCATTGGGCGTAACGCTACCCGCCATGAGCCTGATTGTCATAAGTAAAGGCTATCCGCTTGAGTATCTGGCCGTGATCATGGTCATATATTCGGTAGCGGTAATGGCAGCTGAAGTTCCCAGTGGTGTGTTTGCCGATACCTGGGGAAGAAAGGCAAGTTTTCTCCTTGGCCTTGCCTTCTCTCTGGTGGGTACTCTCTGTATTCTGTTTGATTCCCTTATACTCCTTGGTTTGGGTTTTTTGCTTTCCGGGTTGGGAAGAGCCTTTGGAAGTGGGAGTCTTGACGCGAAATATATTGAAGATGGGCAGAAAAACGGAAACAAGCTTGAGGACCTGGTGTATGCACTGGAGATCAATTCAGGGATTTCCCTTAGTTTGGGAGCTCTTATCGGAGGTTGGTTGCTTACCCTTGGAAAAGAGGGATCTTCCCTGACACAACCACTGCTTCTGGTTCGTATGGTGTTATTGGCAGGTGCCTTGCTACTGGTAATTTTTTCCATCAGGGAAGATGTCTCCCAGGATGTGAAACGTATCTCCTATAAAGAGCAGTTTCTCTTGTTCTTTTCCACGCTACGCTCCTCTCCCTTTCTTGTCTTATATTGCGTGAGTGTTCTCTTTCAGGGAATGTTGCTGGCCTCTCTTGAAAGCTATTGGCAGCCATACCTGAAAGCATTGCTTTTGGATGATTCCATGCTTTGGGTGCTGGGGATGACGACAGCCATCATATTCTCCATCAGCATCCTCGGATCGGTATTTGGCAAGAAGCTTGTGAGGTATAAGCGTCCTGTAGGCATCTATAGCTTGCTTTTCATCCTTGTTTACCTGCTGCAAGTTCTACTCTCCATGACCACGAGCATGGTATGGTTCTTGGGTGTGTTTTCCCTGATCTATCTCCTGCTTGGGGTTCTCTCGGTGGTTGGCACCTATGTATTGAACAAGGTTGCAGAGGATACGGTGAGGACAAGCATGTTAAGTCTCTCCTCTTTCAGCCTGCAAGCAGGTGGAGTGCTCGCCAACCTGTTTGCAACCTCCCTGTTCCTTGTTGGAGGGATTGGTTTGTTCTGGAGAGTCTCTGCCTTCGTGGGGGTCCTGGGGATCCTGTTCTTGACCAAGCCGATGCTACAGCGATTTCCAATTTCCTGAAGCAAAGAGATCTCTGAGTTCCTTGGCCTTTTCCTTGCTGAACTGTGCCCCACGTTGCCTGATTATCTCACCGGCAAGGATGGAGGCGATTGTTCCCGATTCCTGTATTGAGTAGTCATGGTACAGTCCATAGAGGAATCCTGCGGCGTACACATCCCCAGCACCTGTGGTATCGGTAGGAACTACTGGTCCCTTGACCGGAATATTGATGATCTTTCCTTCGTGGCTGATGTAGGAACCTTTTTTCCCATTCTTTACAATGGCTGTCCTACAGAGCTTACCCATGGAACGACAACACTCATAAGGGTCGTAGTTGTCAAAGAGAATCCTTGCTTCTTCCCTGTTTGCAAACACAATGTCACACTCTTGGCTGATGAGGTTGAGGAAGGGCTCGCGGTAACGGCCAACAGCAAATGGGTCTGCGAGATCAAAAGAGACGACCGTATTGTGAGCCTTTGCAATGCTTAATGCCTTCTTGATTGCCTCTTGCTGGCTTTTTGTGTCCCACATATAGCCTGTAAAGTGGAAGAAGGAGGCTGTTGCCACTGTATCTTCGTCCACATCGGCCATCTCATAAAGCCGGTTAGCACCCAGGAACGTGTTCATGCTCCGTTCACTATCTGGAGTGATAAGGATGACCGTAGAGCCAGTCATTTCCTTATCGGTTATGGCAAGCTGGTCACCAACCCCAAGTTCCTTGAGGCGCTGTTGATAGATGTGCCCATTCTCATCGCTGCCTATCTTTCCTGCCAAAGTTGCCTTCACACCCAGTGATGCAAGGGCGATGATTGTGTTGGGACAGGATCCACCGCAGCTGTAGGTTGTTTTGCGTTCCTTGGAGAGGAGCATGAGCTCTTCCATTCTCTGTGGGCCGATCAAGGCCATGGTGCCCTTGTGGATTCCAAGCGCGGTAATATCATCCTCCTCAACACTGACAATGATGTCGATGAGGGGGTTCCCTATGCCATAGACCATGTGCTCACTTTCTTTCATGTATGGGTATTCTACCATTGCTTTCCTCCTGTATTCAACAAGAAGCTTGCGAAACTATCGTGCCAAGGGTAGGATGAACGAGGAGGCAGCAATGGGTTCATATCGTATAATCGGGGGAAATCCTGCAAGCGGTGAGGTGCAGATCAGTGGAAATAAGAATGGTGCACTTCCGTGTCTTGCTGCCACCTTGCTGACTGATGAACCTGTTCGATTATTGAACGTTCCCGATATCGAGGATGTTCAGGTTATGGTCAAGCTCTTGGAGAACCTTGGTTCCAAGGTAGTTAAAGAGGATGCCAATACCTATACCATCATGAGTGGGGGGCGAAACGGTAAGCTCAAGAAGAAACTGGTCCAAGCGGTGCGGGGTTCCATCCTTCTCTTGGGACCATTGTTGGCTACCATCGATGAAGTTCGTCTAACACCTCCTGGAGGTGATGTTATCGGGCTTCGAAGACTCGATACCCACTTTATCGGTCTCTCAGCGTTGGGAGCCTCTTGTCTAATCAATGAGGAAGGGGAGATTCATATCAAGGCAAAGGGAAGTAGGTTGCAGGCAAATGACATATTCCTTGATGAAGCCTCTGTAACTGCAACTGAAAATGTTCTCATGGCCTCTTCGTTGGCACAGGGAGAGAGCATCATCAGCAATGCTGCAAGTGAGCCTCATGTACAGGACCTTTGCAGGATGCTCAACAGCATGGGATGTCATATTGAGGGAATAGGTTCCAACCGGCTCTCTGTAACCGGTCAAAAGAAACTTCATGGCTGTGAGTTCCGCCTCACTGCTGACTATATGGAAGCTGGTTCCTATATTGGTCTAGCCGGAGCAACTGGAGGCCAGCTGTTGCTCAAGGGGGTCGACCCTGGGCATCTGAGAATGATTCGCCTGGGTTTTGAACGAATTGGGATCACCTTCATTGTTGATGGGCCCTCGTCCATCCTTGTACCCAGACGGCAGAAACGGATACTTGCAAAGGAAGTAGGAGGCCATACAGCAAAGATTGATGATGCCCCATGGCCTGGCTTTCCCGCTGACCTCTTGAGCATCATCACTGTATGTGCAACCCAGATGGAAGGTTCAATCTTGATCCATGAGAAGATGTTTGAGTCTCGCATGTTCTTCGTTGATTGGTTGATTAGGATGGGCGCAGATATCATCCTCTGTGACCCACATCGAGCAGTGGTCAATGGTCCCAGTCAATTGCTGGGTTCAGAGCTATCCAGCCCTGATGTACGAGCTGGAATGGCACTGGTCATTGCCGCTGCTTGTGCAAAAGGTGTCAGTGTGATCCAAAATATCTATCAGATTGAACGAGGTTATGAAAATCTCTGTGGAAAACTCCAGGCATTAGGTTTGTCCATCGAAAGGGAAACGTAACTCTCTGTTTTTACTGGATTTCACTCACCTATCCACACCCTTGTCCAGAAGTTATCCACAAGTTATCCACAAGCAAGTGGAACCTATGTTGATATCGGGTGCAGTTAAGACAGATTTCTAATAAGAACCATGGGTTTTTATACGGTATTGGCTAATATGACAACTATATATATTGAAACAAATAAAACATAAGTTTACCAAACGGGTTTGATCGTATTTTTATATAGGTTTAATGCACTTTTTATTGTTTAGTAAGGTACTTGTATTTAGGACAAATAAACGAGTTATCAACAAGTTATCCACAACCTGTACCCGTTGCGCTTTGGTGCAGTAACTCACCTTCTTAGGTGACTTAGCTCAGAATAGGTGATGATGTGTTTTGTACAACAAAAAACTGCTGTGAGTGTAAAATCTTGTCCAGTATGATAAGTTGTGGTACAGTTTCTTCAGGAGGGGTGATGAAACATAATACATGGATACTCAGCACCTCTCTGGTTCTCCTCTCAACCTTGTTGTTGTTGGTTTTTTCGTTGAGCACCCTGGGTGAAATTGAAAGAGTGTACAAGGACCAGACTGCTCAAGGTACCGAAGCGTTGAAACGACAGTTTCTCTATCATTCGGTCAATAACCAAATCAAGCGAATCGATACACAACGAGCAATCCACCAAGTGGAATATCAAAAGCAACTGGATCATATCACTTGGCATATGGATACTTCCTATGAGGCGGATATTGAAAGCTTTCCACAGGTGGTGTCATCCTTCTTTTCACAGGACTCTTCCTCCCCTTGGACTGCCGTGCTTTGGCGACGGGAAACGAGTGAAGTCATTGTGGATAACAAGGAAGTCATCCCAGAATCAGCACCACCCATTGATATAGTGAATAGCCTCCTGCATGGTTTTCAATTGTATGAATTGCACTCATATGCTCCCTATACGCTCTTTGTCGGAATTCCCCAGGCAGTGATTGACGAGGAAGTTAAGCAGTATATCGCTGATGAGATATATGCGAGTAATTATCCGGAAAATTCCTATATCTGGGTCAATGAGGTAATCAACTATGAGGGTGGCGATAATTATGCAATTCGGAGAATCCATCCCAACCTCCGGGATTCTGTGGGTGTATATCTCTCTACCAATATGACCGATGTACAGGGCAATACCCCCTATAAGACAGAGCTGGAGGGAATCAACAAGGATGGAGAGCTTTACTTCACCTATTTCTTCAAGAAATTGGATAGTGATGTCATCTCGGAGAAGCTCACCTATGCAAGACTCTACAAGGATTTTGACTGGATTGTTGCAATGGGTATCCATCTTGATGATCTTGCCATGTATGTAGAGGAGACTGCAAACAAGAGCGCCGGTATCGTGGATCAGATTACCCCGATATTCATTGGGGCAATTATTCTACTCTTTGTGCTTCACTCTGTTCTTCTGATAGTGCTAGAGCATCAGCGAAATAGGATGCAAGCAAAGAGCCTTGAGGATCAAGCATATAGGGATCCGTTGACCGGAATTGGAAATCGCAGGAGTGGTTTGCTCGCCTTGAAAAAAGCATATCTTGAGAGCAGGAAGGGTAATGGCGCTGGGGTGATCTCACTCTTCGATATTGATTATTTCAAACATATCAATGATACCTTCGGGCATGATGCTGGAGATAGGTGTCTGATACAGCTTACCGAAACATTGCAGGAATTGGCCTGCTCAAAGGATGCCCTTTTCAGGTGGGGTGGTGATGAGTTCCTTCTTGTATGCCCCCCTCTTACGGCTGAACAAGTTAATCAGATGGCAGAGTCACTTCTCAGTGCAGCAAGAAATGTGGAAGTTGAACATGAGACAACCAAGATAACACTGACCATATCACTGGGCCTCGTCTCCTTCCTTCCAAGTGATACATCTGAAATTGATACATTCAAGAGGGCAGACGGGGCGCTCTATCAAGCTAAGGAAGCTGGGAGAAACAGGTTTGTGACACTTCTCTAAAAGTACTAAACCGCTACGCGGTGGCCTAGGCTTTTTCACTGCCCGACCAGCTGCATCTGTTTGAGAGTCCTTCCTTCTCCTCTATCATGGTATCCGCATCCCTAGGATGCAAATACCATTCATAGGAGACATTGAAGATGACTCAATCACAAACCAGGAGAAAATTCCTGCAGGACATGCAGCTGCGCGGTTTCAGCGAGGGTACCATTTCCTGCTACTCAATCCAATGCAATTGTTTTCTGGAGTTCTGCAAAGTCAGGACACCGCGCAGCTGACGGAGAAGGAGTTCCGTACCTATCTGTTGCATCTCACCAGTAGAGGAAATCTTGCCCCTTCAACGATCAACCAGTACAACAGCGCCATACGCTTCCTGTACGAGGTCACGCTGGAGAAGGACATCAACCACAAGAGGGTCCCCCATGCCAAGGAACCGGTGAGAAGACCCGAGGTCCTTACACCGCAGGAGTTGGAAGCGTTTTTCAAGGAGGTGGCAAGGCCCAAGCAGTTCGCCTTCTTCCTCAACCTCTACGGTTCGGGGCTGCGCATCAGCGAGATGGCTGCACTCAGGGTCGATGACATCGATGCAAGAAGGATGCTGCTGCATGTTCGGTGTGGGAAAGGAAGAAAGGAGCGGTTCGCCCCGCTCACCCAGTCAGGCTTGGAGGCGTTCCGCTACTATTGGAAAATGTACCGGCCTACCAATGCCAACGATTACATTTTTCCAGACTCTTCGAAAACGCGGACACAAAACCCTAGAAGTTTTGACGCGATGTTCAAGAAGATAGCGAAAGATGCCGACATTTGCAAGAAGGCGAGTCCCCACACCCTGAGGCACAGCTTCTCAACACATACCCTGCAAAGCGGGACTGACCTGATGACACTCAAGGAGATGCTCGGCCATTCCAGCCTCTCCTCGACGACGATATACCTGCACCTCTCGCTTGTGGACAGGAGCAATACACGGTCACCCGAAGAGCTCTCTGCACAGTTCTGGGCTGAGTACCGAGAGAGGAACTTCATCCATGGCTGAGGTACAGGATGTGTTCCTTGCATCATTTGATGCATACAGGCAAAACCATTTCGTCCCCTTGCAGGCCCAAAAGGCAGCCAAGGCGATCATGGAATGCCGTACCGAGGCTCTCGGCGGCCACAGTGATGTCTGCACGGATTGCGGGTACTCCCACCAGTCCTACAACTCCTGCCGCAACCGCCACTGCCCCAAGTGCCAGACGGTGAAGAAGGAGCAATGGATCGGCAGGAGGAAGCAGGATGTGCTGGATGTGAAACACTTCCATACCGTGTTCACCATCCCCGCACAGCTCAATGCGTTGGTGCTGCAGAACCCGCGCAAGCTCTACGAGCTGCTCTTCAGGGCTTCCAGCGAGACGGTAAAGGAGCTCACCACAGACCCCAAGTACCTTGGGGCGACGGTGGGGTTCATGTCCATCCTCCATTCCTGGGGCAGCAACATGAGCTTCCATCCCCACATCCACATGGTCGTCACCGCAGGGGGTATTGCCCCCGACGGTCGGTGGAAGCCCTCAAGGGGCAGGTTCTTCCTCCCGGTCAAGGTACTCTCCAGCCTGTTCAGGGGCAAGTTCCTTTCCGGTTGCAGGGACCTGCATGACAAGGGTGAGCTTTCTCTCAAGGGAGAAAACGGCAATGCAGTCTCCAGAAACGCGTTCTCATCCCTGGTCGATGCCTGCTACAAGAAGGACTGGGTCGTATACTCCAAGGAACCGTTCCACGGGGCCGAGGGGGTGTTCGAGTATCTGGGACGGTACACCCACCGTCTGGTGATCAGCAACAACAGGATCCTCTCGGTTGAGAAGGGGATGACCAGTTTCCTGTGGAAGGATTACAAGGATGAATCCAAGCTGAAGGAGACGACGGTCTCCAATGAGGAATTCATCAGGAGATTCCTGCTGCATGTGCTTCCCCACGGCTTCACCAGGATACGCCACTATGGCTTGTATTCTTCACGCAACAAAAGCTTGAGGCTTGAGCTGTACCGGAGGGCTCTTTCCGCAAGGCTCCGCAGGAAGCAGAAAAGGAAAGACAAAAAGCTTGAGACACCCTTTGAGATTGTAGTCAGGATTCTCGGCCGTGACCCAAGGTTCTGTCCCAGGTGCGGGAGCCTGCTAAACCAGCAGTCCTTGGCCCGGGCTTCGCCGGCCTGATTGTCCCACACATTACAGGGCCCTTGTCTCTCACCCCCACCCTGGGGGTAAGGGGGAGTTTGTCCAAAATCCTTCCATCACACGTCGATTCATTCCGATTCGGGCCACCTCGGCCCTTCTTCCCAACGAAAACCGTACAAGGGTGGATGATAGTTTCCCCATAGCATGACACACACGGTTTCGTACACTGAAATTATCTGCAACCAGCCACGTAAAGAACCAATCCAAGTGTTCGGATGCTTCATGCCCGTTAACCATTGAGGTGTCTGGTTACGATAATTTGCTATTCATTTTTTCATTCTCTGCTGTCAACCGTCAGGGAAAATGTCATCTGAGAAAGTTATTGTGAAATGACAGGATTCTTGGGAAAATTCCAGAGATCCGAGTGTTGGGTAACAGCAAATATCAAGTATTCTGGGCAGGATTTGTAAGACCTGACCGTTTCCATGCCTTGGGGACTGGTCCCTGGACATGGAAAACCGGCATCACCATGGTGGGATGCTGGGAATCATGGGTTCTTTGTCCTGGGGAGAAACCTAGGCGTATTGGGTTTCGTAGGGACTCTTGTAGCAGGGTTCCAGGCTTTTCATCAGTGCGTCGCTGCGCTTGAACTGCATCTGTCTCTTGAAGCTCCAGGGGTGGCTGTCAGGCATCTTGGGCCGGGGAGCCCTGGCCTTCCTCGGCTTTTCCTGCTCAGGGTCCACCTGGGGGGAGAATGCGTACCGGTCTGGTATTCGTTGCAATGCATAGCATTGTTCCTTCCTGGTTGCATACAGGGACCCGTCAAGCAAGCGGGCGACGGTGACCTTCGCATGGTAGGGAAGCGCAATGCGCCTGCCTGTGTGGTCCACCAGTGCATAGAACCTGTTGTCCATCTGGATGGAGCTGCCCTTGTTCACGCTGCGCTCGCACAACACCGCCAGGATGGTGCGAATCTTCTCACTGGAGCATTCCACGAACACCGAGTCGATCTTTCTCCAGCGACCCTCCATATAATCGGTGGCATAACCGAACAATTCGTTGAAATAGGGCATGAAGGACTGCTGCAGGTACTCGTTTGCCTGCTCCAGGTTGTGGATGCCCTCCATGGTGAAACGGAAAGGCAGCATGCCCTGCAGGGTCTGGTTTGCACGTTCCACCTTCGGCTTGAAGTCCGGGTCCGAGTTGCACCGCAGCTCAACGCCCAGCTGGGAGCAGGCATAGGCGAACTGGGTCATGGTATCCTTGGCAGGGTCTGCCTCACCCTTCTTGTTGTACACGAACACCGTGCGCCTGTCGGTCCGGATGGAGAGGGGGATGCCGTAGGTGCCAAGTACTTGCTCCATCAGCTTGTAGTAACCGTGCAGCGTCTCCTCGGCCTCCAGCCACAGACCAAGCAGGAACCCCGAGGCGTCATCGATGCAGACATGCAGGGTGCACTTCCCCAGTCCCTTGATCCAGACGTAGGAGGATGCATCCATCTCCAGGCGCTCCCCGAAGTACTTGCTCCTGGGCTTGGTCGGGTGGACCCATACCCCGCTCAGGTCTTCCGCCTCAAGGGCCGAGAGCACCTGGGCGCGCTGCCGGTCCAGCTCCTGTTCCTGCTCCTTCATCCATTTGAGGAGCTTCTTCAGTTTCTTGCGTGTCTTTTTCTTGCACTTCACCGAGAGGATGCCTTCACCAAACATCCTCTTGCGCAGGCAGGAAGAGGATATGGAGATGCCCTGGTATTCATCCAGGAGCCTGGCCAGTTCCGTGAAGTTGCATCCAGAGAGGTCGTGCTTCTCTATGAACGCGATGATCGCATCCAGGTCGACCTTGTTGGACGGGGCCTTCCCCTTGTTGCCATGCTCGAAGCATTCATCGCCCCGTTCACGGTATTCCTTCATTTTCCTCTGCACGGTCCTGAGCGACACATTGAGTCTCACCGAGGCCCTGAACCTGTTGATCTTGCCTTCTACCGCTTCCTGTACCACTTGCCTTGCATCAGCATCCCATACCATACTGTAACCACCTGTAATTGGGTGGGGGTTGGTTCACTTGTCGTCTAAAACTTTGGAACCAACCCCTCTTGTTTTCTTGTAGCCTGGACTATACCACAAAGACAGGTAAGAAATCCCCTTCCTGTGCTCATGTGACAAAGTCCCTTTCATTACCTCAGGACAATATCACTTCCTAATGAGAATTTGCTATTCATTTTTTCATTCTCTGCTTGACAAGGAACAGGAGGGAATGTATAACTGTCTATGTTGTTAGATAAAGCTAACAAATAAGGAGTACCTATGCCACTTTCCTTTGCCCAAGTTGGAGAAACAAGAAAAATTATCGGACTGCACGGGGAAGATGCAATAAAACAACATCTTCTGGATCTTGGATTTGTTGCAGGAGAAGTTATTCAGGTTGTGGGTAATAGTAGCCAAGGGATTGTCCTTTCCATTAAAGGTGTCCGTCTTGCCTTGAATCGCGGGTTGGCTCACCGAATAAACGTTGCATAATATCGTTACATAACGAGGAGATAGAAGTATGACACTAGGATCATTACGTCCTGGGGACAGGGCAAGAGTGCTGTCCATCGGTACACAGGGTGCATTGCGCCGGCGGATTTTGGATATGGGGATCACTCCACGTGTGGTTGTGCAGTTGATCAAGGTTGCTCCTTTAGGTGATCCCCTGGAGCTGACGGTACGGGGTTACCAGCTGAGTCTGAGAAAGCAAGAAGCTTCTTTGATTGAGGTTGAAATCATTTAGAGCCATTTTTTTGCATATATAGTTAGCATTTGCTAACAATAAAGAGAGGAGTAACCATGCCCACAACCATAGCACTTGCCGGAAACCCCAATTCAGGGAAGACCACGGTATTCAATGCACTAACCGGATCTCGCCAGCATGTAGGAAACTGGCCGGGAGTAACCGTAGACAAGAAAGAAGGTGTCTACAGGAAGGATACCCGGTATTCCATCCTTGACCTTCCAGGGACCTACTCGCTCAGCCCTTATAGTGCTGAGGAGATCATAACCCGAACCTTTATCGTTGAAGAAAAGCCAGCATGTGTCATTGATGTCCTTGATGGCACCAGTCTGGAGCGGAATCTCTATCTTGCCCTGCAGATCATGGAGACAGGGGTCCCTACTGTTTTGGCCATCAATATGATGGATGAAGTTCGCCTGAAGGGTGATGTTATTGACTTCAAGCGAATGGAAGCAGAGCTTGGTGTTGCTGTCATTCCCATAGAGGCAAGAACCGGCAAGGGTCTGGATCAATTGATGCAAGCGGTTATGGATACCATTGAGACCAAGAGATACCCAAAACCACTGGATATCTATCGTCTAAACGGGACGGTTGACGAAGATACACTGGCTGACCAAAGGTATACGTATATTACCTCTCTGGTAGATAGATCTGTCTTGCGAGGAAATTCTGAGGAAGCACGCAAGGAAAGCCGAAGTGACAAGATAGATAAGGTGCTGACTCATCGCTTCTTTGCCCTCCCCGTTTTTGCGGTGGTGATGTATTTTCTTTTTGCAGCCACCTTCAGTGAGAACTTTCTCTTCATTGAAGGCCTTCCAAGCCCAGGTATAGCACTCGCAACCGTTGTCGAGTCTCTCTGGGGCTGGCTCACTGATCTGGTGTCATATGGCTTGGTATCAGCTGGAGCTGCTCCTTGGGCTTACAGCCTGGTGGTAGATGGTGTGTTGGAAGGACTGGGTGCCATCCTCGGTTTCCTTCCTCTAATCCTGGTGCTGTATCTGTTGATGAGCTTTCTGGAAGATAGCGGGTATATGGCTCGTGTTGCCTTTGTGATGGACAGGATTTTTCGACGGTTCGGATTGAGTGGACGATCTTTCATCCCTCTCTTGATGGGTTTTGGGTGTTCTGTTCCCGCCATTATGGCTACTAGGACATTGGACAGTGAGAAGGATAGAAGAATCACCACCCTGCTCGCAGGGTTCATGCCATGCGGAGCAAAACTACCGATTTTCATTATGTTTGTCTCCATCTTTTTCGTCGATGGAAACAAGACATTGGTACTCTTCTTCCTGTATGCACTGAGCTTGGGGGTGTCGATTCTTGTCTCCCTTCTGATCAACAGGATTGCCTATAAGGGTCAGGTTTCCAATTTTCTGATGGAACTTCCCCAATACCGACTGCCTACTCTTAGGTCAGTGTGGATCCATGGGTACGAGAAGGTGAAGGGTTTCCTCCAGAAGGCAGGCACTGTGATCCTCGCCGCAACCATCCTGATCTGGGCACTCTCTTCCTTCAATATGGCATCATTCAACGGTCAGAATCTGGAGCAGAATGATACGATCCTCACGGAGATGGATACCTCATTCCTTGCATCAGTGGGAAAGGCTGTTGCTCCTGTTTTCAAGCCCTTGGGTTTTGGGGAGTGGAGACCTACTGTAGGTATAGCCACAGGTTGGATTGCAAAGGAGATGGTCGTGGTGACACTGGCCCAGCTCTATAGTGAGGATGTGAATGAGGAGTACCTAACGCAATATTTTGCAGGTATGAGTGAAAGTGAGCTTTCCGATCTGGGATTTTCTGAGGGGATGTATTCAACAGACGAGGCCTTTGATATCTATGCTGAATCAGTATTGATGGAAGGCGGTGATGAGGGCGGACTACGTACACTTCGTCAGGATATTCGTACCAAGCAAGCTGCCTTGGCTTATATGGCCTTCAACCTGCTTTGCATGCCTTGCTTTGCAGCAGTCGGGGCTATGAAGCGGGAACTGAAAACAGTCCGACGTACAGCAGGAGCTGTTGGAATCCAGATGCTGACTGCATATCTGGTGGCATTATTGATCAATATGATCGGATCATTGGTTTGGTAGGAGGAGACTATGATTAATTACATAATTGGATTTGGCGCTACCATTTTCCTCTTGTCATTGTTGGTAAGGTACATCAAACGAAGAAGAAGGATTAAGGCGGCTGGGGAAATGCTCTCATTCTGTAGCGGAGGCTGTGCTTCCTGTGGTAGTCGATCTGTTTGTCAATCCTGATAGATGTCATTGCGCGTAACCATTACAACCGGTTCTTCTTCACTGTTGATCAGGCAACGCCTGATAGTGGAGAAGAGCTGGCGTACATTCCCCGGCCAATGATAACTCATAAGCAGTTCAAGGCCATGTTCATCCAACTGTTTCTTGCTTTTACAGTGAAGCAGGAAATATTCGCAGAGCTGAGGGATATCTTCAAGATGATCTCTCAGCGGAGGCAAGGTGATGGATACCTCATTAATACGATAAAAGAAATCCTTACGGATTCGGTTTCCCTGCATGAGTGTCACGAGATCTTCATTGGAGGCTGTGATGAGGCGAAAACGGGAGGTATGCAATTGTGTATCTCCCAGACGCCGGTATTGTCCGTTTTCCAGGAGCCTAAGCATATAGGCTTGGAAGGAAGGAGAGAGGGTCTCTAGCTCGTCGAGGAATAATGTTGACTGGTTGGCTTCATGGACCAACCCCGGGAGGTCTGTATTTCCGTCGGTAAAAGCTCCTTTCACATGCCCAAAAAACATGGAATTTCCTAAAGAACTGGAGAGGAGGGAGCAATTGACCGATACCATGTTTCTATGAGGGAAGCTGAGGCGATGTAGATAGCTTGCTGCCAATTCCTTTCCAGTTCCCGTTTCTCCGTACAGATGGATTGAGCAGTTCTGCTTGGCATATCGATACAGTTTTTTTCGCAGCTTTTGCATGCAATAGCTATTGCCAACCAATCCACAAGGAATATAGGTCTTTTGTTCTTCCCGACTTTCCGTTTTTCCTAGGAAAGGGTCTAGATGGGAAAACAATGAGTCAAAATTAACGCCTTTTCTTTGAATGATATGAAGATTAAGGTTTTTAAATGCTTGTATATAGGGTTGTTGTTCGTTGCTGGTAAAGAGAAGAATGGGTATCGAGCATTTTTGGTAGGTTAATTGTTCAAGGATTGAACGTTGGCTTCCCTTGCTCATTCGCTCGTCAATGATGAGTAGTTTTGGGCTCACCGAGCTGCTATCCAGCGCTTCCAGAAGCTTATGGGAAATAGTGAATTCATGAAGAAAATCCTGGGTAAAATGGTGCTTGAAATGCTCCTTGAACCGCCAGTCCGATGAGATGATGAACAGAGACATGCAGAGACTCCCAATACATATAATCGTAGGAATACCCGAAAGAGCACTAGGAGTATCAACAGGGAGGGATTCTTGTATTCCTTGACGTTATATTGAAAGCTGTAAGGAGTGTTCTCTACTCTCTCTTTGAGAGGTGTACCGGTTCAGTAACTCTTTTCCGTCATGATGGTCTGAATTGCAGAGAGAGCATATATCCCTGCTGTTTCGCTGCGTAGAATATTGGTTCTCAGGAGCACTGGAGTCCACCCCTCATCCTCAAGGGTTGAACACTCTTCTTCACTGAAACCCCCTTCAGGTCCTACAAGTAGGGCTATTGGTGTATCAATGGGGAGAGATTCGAACAGCTCATGGAGCGTTTTCTGAGGTTCGTTACGGTTACTTTGATGAAAGAACAGTGCAGGGCCACGATTGTCCCACCACTTTGAAAGTTCTGTGAGGGGGATGATCTCCGGATATATTTCCGTGGAGAGGGGAGAACCACTCTGTTGCAAGGCCTCCTTTACCTGTCGGTCCAGCCGCTCAAAACGATTTCCCAACGCTTTCTCACTTTTACCAGAGAGATCAGGGATACAGTAGCGACTTTGGACAAGTACAATCTCCTTGACTCCGATTTCTGTTGCCTGGCGGACAATCTGTTCTTCTTTCTTTCCTTTGCAGAGACACTGCATGAGGGTCAGATTGGGATAGGGTCCTGTATAGGAGGGAAGCGCATCGGTTGTTTGGACCGATGCGTCTTCATTTACTGCAATGCAGGAGAGTGTACACTCCTGCTTCCCAATTTTCTCAATGGTCAGTTGATACGTAATTCCTCCCTGGTCACGACCCAGGATATGTTGGCCTTCCTTGAGTCGTAGTACCTTGATCAGGTATTGGCTCTCTTTTCCACTAAGTACAAGAGAGGATTCTCCTTTGAAGGTTTTTGGAAGGATATACTGCCTCACGATCCACTCCTGATGAACTCGATTGCCCTTCTTAGTTGCCGGTCGAAGATGGGGTCTGCAATGGGACGATCTTCATAGGGCATCTTGGAGAGATACTCGTTTCTGATCAACAGAAGCAGGATCTCCTCATTGATACCCCTCTCCTTGTACTGCTCAGCAAACGCCCTGATATTTTCATCCGTTGGTTCTGGGTTCTCCTTCACATAGGAAGAGAGGGCATTTTCTGTCATCAGTGTTTCAAAGAGCGGAATCTCCTCATCAGTGAGTTCTACATCATCTACCAGGATATCGGGTTCAATACCTTTTTCATGGATATTCTCGCCATTGGGGGTGTAGTAGTGAGCAGTAGTCACCTGTGCAAACCCCTCTCCAAACTGGAAGACATCCTGCACGACTCCTTTTCCAAAGGTTTTTGTACCGATCAAGGTAGCACGATTGTTGTCCTTCATTGCAGCTGCAAAAATCTCTGCTGAAGAGGCTGACCCTGTATTGGTAAGGATGACAATTGGGAGGTCAAGCGGAACTTCAGGATCTCCACTGGAGATGTATCGCTGGTCCCTTCTTGTTCCCTTCTTCCCTTGGATGGTGACCAATGTCTTCCCTTCCTCCAGGAAGATGTTTGCTGCTTGCATGGTTCCATCCACAGCCCCTCCTCCATTGTTACGCTCATCGATGATAAGGCCAACGATGTCCTCCTCCATGAGCTTCTGAACATGTTCAAGGAGTTGTTTCCCTGTTTGGGGAGTGAATTCGGAAAGAATGATGTATCCAATATCATTTTCAAGGATTCCGCTATCTACGGTGGGTGTTGTGATCATCTCCCTCACAAGAGTTAGGTCAAAAGAGGTTCCACTCCTGTA
This sequence comes from uncultured Sphaerochaeta sp., assembly GCF_963676285.1. NCBI lineage: Bacteria > Pseudomonadati > Spirochaetota > Spirochaetia > Spirochaetales > Sphaerochaetaceae > Sphaerochaeta > uncultured Sphaerochaeta sp. The sequence goes on along the minus strand of NZ_OY781063.1, from coordinate 1,644,089 downwards.
GACGGTAATGGTGACAGTGGTATTGGGCTCACCGCGAAGAAGCATACTTGCCTCATAACTGGTTAACTCATCTACCGCTTCCCCCTCGATATGACTGATCAAATCTCCTGCACGTAAGCCTGCCCGTTGGGCAGGGGATCCTGGGAACGGAGAGACGATGGTGATCATATAGGTGGATGGGTCACTGGGATCCTTGTTTTCAGGGACTGGTTTATTGAGGTAGGTTCCGATGCCTCCATACACACCTGATGTTTCTTCCTGGTACTCTTTTGCCTCGGTAGGCGGTACATAGAAAGAATATGGATCATCGAGACTGGCGACCAGTGCTGTGGCAAGGTCATTGAACATTTTCTCTTTGTCGACTTCATTGATATAAATGGAATCCACATAGCGGTACAACCGCTCCAAGGAGGCCATATCAAATGAGATTTGATCTGCTCCTGATTCCTGGGAGGTATAGCCACCCGATAACGGAGAAGCAAGGACCTGCTCTACCGAGCCCCCTGCAAAGAGGGGAAGAATCATCAACAGTACTATGAAACTTAGGCTGAGCCTACGGGTATATATGCTTTTCATATACAGAATATACAGCATTGAAGGGAAATCGGCTAGGTTATCGAGTATTGACCACACTAGCGAGGCACATTACACTTGCCCCATGACCTTATTCATCGAATTTCCCAATTGGATTTCGCCGGAAATCATACCCGGCCTGCCCCTCAGATGGTATGGTCTGATGTACGTGGTCGCTTTCAGTGTTGCCTACCTGATGATCCGTCTCCAGGCAAGAAAGGGTGAAATAGCTATTGATGCTGACCAAACACTGAACCTGGTATTGTATTGTGTAGTAGGCTTGATTCTTGGAGCACGGTTGTTCAGTGTTCTCTTCTACGATGGTTCCTTCTATTATTGGACGCACCCTTGGATGATCTTCTGGCCTTTTAGGGGAGGGAGATTCATCGGACTGCCTGGCATGAGTTATCATGGCGGGTTGGTAGGGGCCGTCATCGGAGGATGGATCTATAGCAGGAAGTATAATCTCTCCTTTTTTTCCATTGCCGATACGGTAGCCTATGCAGCTCCACTCGGGTATACCTTTGGACGTTTGGGCAATTTTATCAACGGTGAACTCTTTGGAAGGGTCTCTACCAAACCTTGGGCGATGGTTTTCCCTGATGCTCCATCCTTTTCAACTAATTATGCATGGGTACGTGAGATAGCTGACCAGCTAGGTATAGCCTATGAAAGTGGGGCTATGGTTAACCTGCCCAGACACCCCAGCCAACTCTATGAAGCCTTGTTCGAAGGAATTGTGCTATTCCTTTTCCTCTGGTTTGTAATCAGGCCAAGAAGGGACAAGCATCCAGCAGGGTTCGCCTTGGTGTGGTATACGGCAGGATATGGGCTTGTTCGCTTTTTCATCGAATATTTCAGGGCTCCTGATGAGAACCTGGGGTATATCATTGCCCTTGGTAGCGAGTCAGACAATATTGCCCTATTGCAATCCTTTTTCAATTTTTCCATGGGCCAGCTCTTCTGCCTGGCCATGATTGTTTCAGCAAGCATCTTCGCCGTTTTCCTGAAACGGCGAGAAGGAGTCAAGCATGTCAGTAATTAACGAGCGGGTTGAAAAACTTCGCTCCCTCATGGATAAGCATAACCTTGATGGATGGATCATCAATGGGACAGATCCACATCAAAGTGAGTATGTATGTGAGCGATGGAGGAGCCGCGCTTGGATAAGTGGCTTTACCGGAAGCGCAGGGACGGTCATCATTACCCAGGAGGATGCACTTCTCTGGGTCGATTCGCGCTACTTCATTCAAGCTCAGCAGCAGATTGAGGGGACCTGTTTCCAGATGATGAAGATTGACACCCCTTCGTTCCCTGACCCCAGTACCTATTTAAAGGAACATCTGCCGAAGGATAGCAAGATAGGAATTGATAAAGCTACGTTGACTATACAGGGTGAGCAAGACTTGCGAAGAGTCTTCGACGAAGACTTGGCACTGGTTCCCTCGGATGATCTGCTGGACTTTATCTGGCAGGAAAGAAGTGAGGTGCCTGCAAAGCCGGTGACCTCTCTTTCCGATGATGTTGCCGGGTTCTCACGTAGTCAGAAGCTCGCCATGGTTCGATATGCCATGGTGCAGAAAGGTGCCTCCTATACAGTTATTTCTTCCTTGGATGACATTGCCTGGATTACCAATCTCAGGGGAGATGATGTTCCCTATAGCCCTGTCTTCCTTGCCTATCTTGTAGTGGGGAAGACTGACGCTTGGCTTTTCACCAATCCAGGGAGGTTTACGGATGAACTTACCCAGGATGTAAGTGAAGATTTCACCATTCTTCCCTATGAGGATGTGGCCACTACCCTCAGGAGTGTTTTGAAAGAGGATGATGTTCTCTACTTCAATCCTGAGAAGATTAACCTCCTTGTTGCAGAGACCTTCGGGGATTGTGAAACGATCACCGGTCTTGATTTCACCACTGACTTGAAGGCCTGCAAGAATGATACCGAGATGGAAGGGATGCGCAAAGCGCATCTGCTTGATGGGGTTGCCTTGGTCAATTTCCTTGCCCGTCTCGATACCAAGCATGGACGCTATACGGAAATTGCCATCTCTGACCTTCTGAAGGAACAGAGGTTGCGCAATCCTGATTGTATTGGAGAATCTTTCTCGCCCATTAGTGGATGGGCAGAGCATGGTGCAATGTGTCACTACAGTGCAACAGAAGAGAGTAATTCGGTGGTTGAGGGAAGTGGGTTACTCGTCCTCGACACTGGAGGGATGTATACCTTTGGAACGACCGATGTAACCCGGACGATTCTCTTCGGCGAACCCACTGAGGAGCAGATCAGGGATTATACGTTGGTGCTGAAAGGCAATCTTGCCATGGCCTCTGCACGATTCCCTGAGGGAACCTGCGGGTATCAGTTGGATGTCCTGGCAAGGCAGTTCCTTTGGCAACAGGGATTGAGTTACTTCCATGGTACCGGACATGGTATCGGATTCCGTCTCAACGTACATGAAGGCCCTCACTCCATCAGCCCAAAACCGCTCTCTGTTCCCTTGAAAAAAGGTATGGTGGTCAGTGATGAACCAGGCCTCTACAAAGAGGGACGGCATGGGATCCGAATAGAAAACATTGTAGCGGTCAGAGAGGATGTGAAAACAGAATTTGGCCAATTCCTGAGCTTTGAGGTCTTGACCATTTGTCCGTTTGAACGCAGATTGATAGACAGGAACCTGCTTTCAGCCCAAGAGATAGCAATGGTTGATGCATATCATCGTTGGGTGTATGAAGAGCTGAAACATCTCGTGGATCCAACTGCGATGGAGTATCTAAAGGGTGCAACAAAGCCCCTCTAGGCATGAATTGAAATGGAAATTACAAGGAGTTATACATAATGGTTGATGCATTGAAGAAAATGGGAAAGATTTCCCGCAAAGGTCCAGTAGTCTTGGTCATCATGGATGGCGTAGGCTTTGGAAAATACAAGGAAGGCGATGCGGTTGCATCTGCATTGACAGGAACACTGAACAAGCTGTACAAGGCAAATCCTTGGACCAAGCTCAAGGCCCATGGTACGGCTGTTGGCCTTCCTTCAGATGATGATATGGGTAACAGTGAGGTAGGCCACAACGCTATGGGTTGTGGAAGGGTTTTCGCCCAGGGTGCAAAACTGGTCAATGCTTCCATATCCACAGGAGCCATGTATGAGGGCCCTACATGGAAGAAGCTGATCAACAATGCAAAAGAGAAGCAATCTACTCTCCACTTCATCGGTTTGCTGAGTGATGGGAATGTACACTCCCACATCGACAACCTCAAGGCTATGATCCTCCAGGCAAAAGAGGAAGGTGTTTCCAAGGTTCGTGTGCATGCACTACTCGATGGAAGAGATGTTGGTGAACTGAGTGCCCTCGATTATTTCGATCCCTTTGAAGAGTTCCTTGCCGGCATCAATGATGAAGGTTTTGATGCAAAGATTGCCAGTGGTGGTGGAAGAATGGTTATCACCATGGACCGCTACAATGCAAACTGGAATATGGTCAAGAAAGGTTGGGAGACCCATGTATTGGGTGAAGGACGGCTGTTTGACAGTGCCCATGAGGCTATTACTGTACTCCGTGAAGAGTCAAAGGCAATCGACCAGGACCTGCCTCCCTTTGTTATCGCAAAGGACGGCAAGCCGGTTGGAACCATCGAGGATGGGGACAGCGTCATTCTCTTCAACTTCCGTGGAGACCGTGCTCTGGAGATTACCAAGGCTTTTGAAGCTGAGGAACTTACCGAATTTGACCGCAAGCGTCGACCCGATGTCGAGTATGCAGGGATGATGGAATATGATGGGGACTTGCATGTTCCTTCCCAGTTCCTGGTAACACCCCCGGCAATTGATAAGACACTTGCTGAATATCTTTGCGCATCCAAAGTCAAGCAGTTCTCCATCAGTGAGACCCAGAAGTTCGGGCATGTAACCTACTTCTTCAATGGGAACAAGAGTGGCAAATTCGACAATTCTCTTGAAGAGTATGTAGAAATCCTGAGTGATATCGTCCCCTTTGAGGAAAGGCCCTGGATGAAATGTGCTGAGATTGCTGACCGTGTCATCGATGAGGTTGAAAGCGGTAAGTGGGACTTCATCAAACTGAATTTCCCCAATGGCGACATGGTTGGCCATACCGGCAACTATCAGGCTGTTGTCTGTTCAATGGAAGGTCTTGACCTGCAGATTGGCAGAATCTACAAGTCGGTCATGGAAGCAGGTGGCGTGATGGTGATCACAGCCGACCATGGAAATGCTGATGACATGTTCGAGCATGCCAAGGATGGCAGTGTGAAGTACAAGGAGAATGGTGACCCCCAGTCCAAGACCAGTCACTCACTCAATCCTGTTCCATGCATCATCTGTGACAGCAACTACCAGGGAGAGTATGAGACAGAGCTCAAGAGTGGGCTTGGGATCAGCAGTATTGCAGCGACCTGTATGAATTTGCTCGACTTCGAGGCCCCAAGTGAGTACGATCCAAGTATTATCACGGTGAAATAAGTATTTCTGTGATATCATGAAACAGGGCCTACGGGCCCTGTTGTGTTTTTAAAGGGAGGAAACAATGGAATACAAAGCATTCGGAAAAACCGGCCATACCTCAAGCAGGGTGCTCTTTGGAGCTGCTGCTTTTTGGGATGTAAGCCAAAGGGAAGCTGATAAGACGTTGGGCCTTTTGCTCGATAATGGGATCAACCATATCGATACCGCTAGGAGCTATGGAGATGCGGAGTTACGCATAGGTCCCTGGATGAAAGAACATCGTTCCTCTTTTTTCCTGGCTTCAAAAACCAATAAACGCACCAAGGAAGAGGCTCTGGTGGAGTTGAAGGAGACCCTCACCCGTCTTCAGACCGATTATCTTGATTTGTGGCAACTTCACTATCTTGTGGAACCGGATGAGTGGAAGACCACGATGAGCGAGGGGGGAGCCTTGGAGGCTGCCATTGAGGCAAAAGAGCAGGGATTGGTCCGTTTCATTGGCGTAACTGGCCATGGAGTTGAAGCCCCTTCAGCACATCTGAGGAGTCTGGAAGTCTATGATTTCGATTCGGTTCTCCTGCCTTACAACTATACCATGATGCAGAATTCGCTCTACAGGGAGCAATCCCAAAAGCTTTTTAAGGTATGCAGGGAGAGAGATGTTGCAGTGCAGACCATCAAGAGCTTAGCGCGTGGAGAGCTTGGGGAGAAGGAAAAGATCTATGCTACCTGGTATGATCCTCTTACCGATGAGGATTCCATCCAGAGGGCAGTCCATTGGGTTCTTTCCAATGAGCAGGTGTTTCTGAACAGTACTGGAGATATTCGCATCTTGCCTCATATTCTCAAGGCAGCACAGCAACCAATCATTAAGCCAAGTGATGAAGAGATGGAAGCTTTGGTAAAGAAAGAGGCAATAACACCGCTATTCAGCTAAATCTACGTCCAGATGTGGTACGTCCTGGTAACCAGAATCAGGGTGCTTGTCCCTGCAACATAGAGCGCCAGGCCAAGGAAGTTGAACAAGGTGTTCTGGCTAATGGTTACCATGGCGTTTCCCACAATCATCAAGATAAAGGCCAGACAGCGTGAAAAGTTCTGTCTGCTGAAGTGCTCTTCAAACATGGCAATCAAAAAGGTTGTCACTGCCAATACGTTGATCAGAATACAGATTCCCAAGAAGAGACTGTTGGTGACTTTTGCTTCCCATAGATAGGAAGGGCTGTTGACCGATACCGGAACGAGGATGGAGAGCATCAAGGCACTGGCAGCACCGAAGAATGAGTACTGCCAAAGCTTTACTGGGTTGATGGTCTGTTGGAAAATACCGGAAGCAAGAAAGAGAAATGATGAGAATAGCAGAGAGAAGTGGTAGATGACTGAGATGGTCATTGGGCTGATGATAAAAATCTGCGTGAGTGCCTGATATGCAGGAAGAATTTTCACATTCCCCAAGCTGAGCGTAAGGAGCAACAGAGGTAGCACCCGTGCCTCAGCCCCAATATTGGCCCTATAAAAAAAACAAAGCAACAGTGCAGCTATCAAGGCAACCCAGAGATGGATCAAGGAAGGAAGAAGGTGGGATTGGGCTGTGGACCAAATGCCCTGTTGCTGTTGCAACGAGCTTACCATTGCATGGATAATCGTAATGGAGAGCAACAGGGTAATGACAGATTGGATTCCCAAAAATACGAAGCGTAGATTCTTTCCCATGGCGTCTTACTGGATATCCCTGTAGGCACTTTCAACCAATACCCCCATCCGGTGACAGGTATACATAGACCCAAAAGCAGCAATGTAGGAATCAATGAGAATTCCGAGGCCATTAAGTATCGGCATAAGGGCAATCAAGGTCATCTCTGCACCATAGAGGTCAATCTTCAAAAATTGTAGGGCTATGATGGAGATGAAGAAAACCTCATACCCAAGATACAGAGGGCTGGCAAAGGAGAACATAGCACTGGTGAGTGCAACGATGAGAATGACCTTGTCTGTAGGCATTGTAGCCGTTGCGGCATACAGCAGGCTGAGAATGCTCAATGTCGCAATCATAGCCGACCCTCCCCTCCCGATAAGCGTGTAAAGGGGAAAAGCGGTAGCACTAACTCGTTTTTGACATCCGAGATTATGCCTGGAGAGTGGAATGCTGATAGGAGTGGAAAAGAAAATGCTTCCACTAAAGAGCGCTGCTAATGCTGGAGCTAACATTCGGTAGAGAACCTGGTATGGATTTATCTTGAATCGGGTGGCAATGGCAAACAGTAAAGGCAGTATAAAAAGGAGTACGGCAAGCGTGGAGCCCAGCAACATCAGCAGGAATCTTCCAGCAACAAAGATGGTTCCTTCCTGTTGCAGGTGGCTGAACCAGTAGGAGGCAGCAAAGAAGACGAAAAGGTGGCCGAGAATGGCAAAGGACCGCGTCAGGCGGAACATCGTCTCGCTCAAGGAGTTCATCGTCACATATGCAGGTCGGATTACCTCAACATTCGGCTTCAGGAAGTATCCAAAAACCAAGGCAATGATAATTACTGGAAGTAGGAAACTTTCAGCACTTGCCAATGTGTAGAATGGATTAATGGGGAGCAATGACTCAAAGAGTGTGGACAAGGACTGTGGAGCAAGGACCGATAGGGACGTTGCATCAGTACCTGCGCTGCTGCTTGCTGGGAAGTAGGTGGGGAAAAACCTGAATACGACTGCTCCAGAAATAGCGAGCAACAGTGTGGAGAATAGACTCCAAAGTATGGTCGTTCGACTGAAGACAAATCCTTTACTATCCTTTCTCAGGGAAGCAATACCTGAAGAAAATCCAAAGAATACCAAGGGAATCAAGACAAAACCACCCAATTGTACCAACAGGGCAGTGATGGTGTACATCAGCTGCTGAAAAACAGTCGAATCCCCGAATAATAGGGTTGCAGCCAGCGCCAAGGCTGTTGCAGCTAGGTAACTAATCCACGTCTTCATAGTTTCCAAGAGTATCTTAACAACTCTGGCAAGTCAATCAAACCGTAGGGATTACCCTAAAAGCCGATCAAGTTTATAGAGTGCTTCCGTCTCTGCCTCCATCAAGGTTTTTACATACTCCTGTGCATTGGTCATCCCCTTATGGATTGCAAGGGAGAGAGCGGAAAGATAGATAATCTCTTGCATTGCCTCCTTGGTATACCATGTCACCCCTTGGTGTTCATTGACCTGGGCGTATGCCCTGAGAGAAGGATCTTCAAGCAGTGTGGCCAGAATCTTCCTTGGGTCATCCTCACTGTCGTTTACCATATGTGCACTGGCGGCCAGGATGGCTGCACTGTGGCAAGCCTTTCTTGCAAGTTCCTGTTCAAAACCAGCCTCACATAGTTGTTTGGAGAAGAAACGGGAGAGCAACAGCTTATCACTTGCCACCATTGCATCGCTTATGGTTGCATCCTCACTGAGGAAGGGCTTCAGGAAGAGCGCTGCAGCCATGACTGATTCCATCTCATCAAGAATCCTGGTTCCCTGCATGAAGAGTCTGCTCTCTTCCTTGCTGAAGAGAGAACTCATTCTCTGGATTTCCTCAAGCATGGAACTTGGACTTATTTCCCGGGGAATGGAGGGTAGTGACTTTCGAGCCTCGGGATGTAGATTTTCTACAACTGCCGAGAGGTGTGTATATGCTTCTGCCAACAAGAGAATAAGTGTACGTTCTGTTTTACTGGTTGCCTTGCCTTCCATCAGACGTTTGACCTGCTTGTGGAAGGATGGAGAAAGGAAGTGATCCATTGCCTTGTAGACTGGTTTGAGCCTGAGTGCAAGGATTTCCTGTTCAAAATTTGCAATGCCTGAATCTCCCATCTGTTCATACAGAGCAGAGTAGATTCCATCGGTGTCCTCAACTTCCCTGATATTCAGGTATACCTTGGTCTCAAACCCACGGAGGTGTACAAAGAATCCTTCGTCGAAGACCTTGAGTGAAGGTTTCATATAGGTTAGGCCATCGCTGAAAGAGTCCGTGATAACGTACCGTCTTCCTCCCACCGTCAGATTCAAAGCCTCAGCAAGGCTGACTTCCTCAAGGTACTTGTCCCCATTAGATTTCTTTACTTTTTGGGCAGAGGATTTTATCCATCCTTCCACCACTTCATACTGGTTGTTGTATAGAACCAGGACCCGTTCATGTTCTGTTCCATTCACGTAGCAGAATGCAGACTGTTGAACCTCCCCATCACGATAAAGATCGAAGAGTTGGAAATTATCAACGCCACTGAAAAGGTATCGTTTCTTCAGGAGTGGGAAGATCCTTCGATAATGCTCCCCAATTAAGTATTCGTTGGGTTTCTCATCCCAATATGCACGGCGGTATTCCATACCGTATTTTTCCCGGTACCCTTCAACCTGTCCGTGGCCGAACATGGGAAGCCCTGGCATGGTTACCAGCAAAGTACAAACACCAAAGTACTTGTCCCCATCCCCAAACTGGGCGATGGCAGTTTCCTCATCTGGGTTGTTCATGAAGTTTACGAACCGTTTAAGGATCTCAGGGTCGAAGTTAAGTGTATTCTTAATGGTCTCTCGATATTTCTGGTTTTCCTGATTCTTGAGCATGTTCATAAATGCGCTGTTATACACGCGATGCATTCCCAAGGTGCGGACAAAGTACCCTTCCATCATCCAGAACGCTTCTGCAAGCAACAGTGTATCAGGCAACTCCTCATTGATCCTGTCCACCACCTCCCTCCAGAACTCCTTGGGGATTTGACGGTTGAACTCAGCCTCATCCATACCATACTGAGCACGCCCGGCAATATCTCCTCCGTGGCCCGGTTTAGGATACCAGAGTCGTTGGATGTGTTTCTTTGCCAACGTCATTGCAGCATCAAAGCGGATGATGGGAAAGTTGCTGGCAACATGCTTTATCTGTTGATAGACAGCCTCCCGTGTTACCGGGTTGAGGAAATCCAGCTGGGCAGTATCGTTCCAGGGCATCGAAGTGCCATCATTGCCATGGAAGATGTAGGTGGTGTCCCCATTTCTCAGATCCCTTCTTCTGAAGGTTACTGCAGCATCACTGCGATCGTAGTAATGATCCTCCAGCTTGATCTCAACATCCGGGTGTGAAGAGAGGTTTGGTCCATCATAGGTATAGGAAGGGAAGGGTGGATAACTTTGCTGGACGAAAAAGTCGCTGTGTTCAAAGACCCAATCCCCGTCTATTCCACAATGGTTTGGAACCATGTCACTGGCAAGTCTGATACCTCGGCTGGCACACCGCTTTCGAAGGTTGTCCAAGGCAGGCCATCCTCCGATGACTTCTGCAATCTCGTAATTTTTCAAGGAGTATGCGGAGGCTTCCGCATCAGGGTTGCCACAGAGGTTCTTGATTTTCTTGCTTGCGGTGCTTCTTTCCCATAGTCCGATAAGCCAGAGTGCGGTGAACCCCCTGGTTGCAATATGATCGAGCTCTCTGTCAGGAATCTTGTCCAAGGTATCAATAGGGTATTCATACTCCTTGGTCAGCTGGTCCAGCCATACAAGGGTGGATTTGGCAAGCATGATTACATTGGGCATCCAATTCCGGTCGGTAGTGAATGCCTCGTACTCCTGGTCATAGAGGGTGTAGTCGGGTACGACCATAACAGGGCTTCCCCCATCTCCCGGGAAGTGGGGCTTCTCTTCTTCCTTTACCACATCGATTGCTTTCAGGAGCAACTCCTTCAAGCGTTGGGGAATCAGTTCCCCCCAGGTCTCAATGATGAACGAGATCTGGTCGGTCAGGGAATCAGGGTAGAGTTTTGCTGGTCTGGTGAGGAAGGAGAAGATGTCCTCGTCACTATTGGTCATCGATGCACTGGAGAGGGTATATCCCCCCATCAAGGCGGTGACAGCCTGGGCAGCCTTGGGGAAGGAGAGTCCTTCAGGGGCGAGGAATGGCTTTGTTGCCTTCATGAGTGCAGGGTTTTCCTGCATAACCTGATGAATGAAATAGCCTCTGAGAGACTCCTCATAGAAGTATTCCAGAGGCAGTCCCTGCTCGACCAAGAGCGGGGACGGGAACTCCTTCATGTAGAAGGCAAGTACTTCCTGGGCTGCGTGGTTCTTGTTGACCAATGTGGTCAGGCGGGTAAAGAAGTCAGGTTCACTGTAACTCAGGTAGTGGGAAAGAACACTCTGGTAGAGTTGATGCAGGACAGCCGAGGCATGGAGTTTTGCCGAGGAGACCCAGTCATTTCCTCCCTTTGCTTTTACCTTCGTATTGAAAAGGTAAGCGAGTTCAGTTGCCTGCTTATAGAGATCTCCAAGGTCGGCATCTGACGGAAACAACGCTGGAAAAAAATCAATTTCAGTCCTTGTGCGAACTGAAATACGAAAATCACGTGTAATCAAATCACGCCTCCCTGAGGGTGGTTGTATCCCTGATAGTGGTACTCCAAGTATATCACGAGTGGCCATGGTTGTAACCACTTTCTTGGGAATTGGACGCTGTTAGACTAATGTATTTGTGACAGGAAGAGTAGGAATATCGTCTATTAGCATCTTTTTTGCTGAATCAAGAATCAAGGGAAGCGAAATCTCTTCTTCAGGGGAGAAGCGTTGCAATACAAAGGAGGAAACGGTTCCATGCTTTGGTCTTCCAATTCCTATGCGGAGTCGGATGAACCCGTCGTCCTTGATATGGCTCTTGATTGACTTCAATCCATTGTGTCCCTGGAGGCCACCACCACGCTGCATCCTTATTGTCCCAAAGGGAAGCTCCAGATCGTCATGGATGACCAGGACATCGTGTGCTGTATAGGAGAAGAAATCCATGCAAGACCGAACGGACTTTCCGCTTTCGTTCATGTAGGTATGGGGCTTGAGAAGCCTGGTTCCCCCATCCTGGGCAATCAGCCCATTGAATTTCTGTGACCACGAGAGTGTTGGGTATATATGATCACAAACCATCCAGCCTACATTGTGCCGGGTTTTCTCATACGCTTTACCAGGGTTGCCGAGAAATACCAGAAGTTTTACCATACCCTATCATACGGACAAACAGAAGGAGAGAAAAGGTGTACATACTGGTAACCTATGTTCCTGATTCTCATCTTGAGGTAGTAAAGGAGGCTCTCTTCAAAGCTGGAGCAGGAAAGATGGGCTCCTATGATTCCTGTAGCTACCAGAGTCAAGGAACCGGCCAATTTCGTCCTTTGCAAGGTGCTTCTCCCTTCATTGGGCAGGTAGGAGAGCTTGCACAAGAGCGGGAGTGGCGTCTAGAATTGGTGGTTGATGAAGAATTTGCTGCCCCAGTGGTAGAGGCGCTCTTAGAGAGTCATCCCTACGAGGTCCCTGCTTATCATCTGATCCCGGTCTTGACCCTTGATGGGTTGAGTGACGAATAGGAGCCCCTATGGCAAAGACAGTTTCCCAGATCAATGAGAAAATCAAGAAAGGCACGGTTGTCGTGGTAAGTGCAGAAGCATTTACCGCGATGGCAAAAGAGAAAGACCTAAAAGAACTCAGTGAAGAGGTGGATATCGTAACCACAGCCACCTTTGGTCCGATGTGCTCCAGTGGAGCAATCATCAATTTCGGACACTGGTCTCCCGGTATCCGTATGGAGGAAATCACCCTCAATGGGGTGAATGCCTATGAAGGACTTGCTGCAGTGGATACCTACATTGGTGCGACCAGCGAATCCAAGTTTGATGCTACCTACGGTGGAGCGAATGTTATCGAGGAGTTGATCGATGGCAAGGATGTCCGCCTGCATGCAAGGGGTAAAGGAACCGATTGTTATCCCACCAAGGAGATTGATACCTATATCAACAAGGATACCATCAACGAGTTCTATCTCTTCAATCCTCGAAACGCCTACCAGAACTATGCAGCGGCAACCAACAGCACAAACCGGATCAGGTACACCTATATGGGGAGTCTTCTTCCCCGATTCTCAAACGTAACCTACTCCACCAGTGGTGAGCTGAGCCCCCTGCTGAACGATCCCTACCTGAGAACCATTGGTCTTGGAACCCGGATCTTCCTCGGTGGAGGAGAGGGGTATGTGGTATGGAATGGGACCCAGTTCAATACCAGACGGGAACGAACCACGGAAGGTATTCCTACCCTGCCAGGAGCAACCCTTGCAGTTATAGGGGATGCTAAACAGATGTCGAGGGAGTATATCCGATCTGCCTACTATGAGAAGTATGGTATCTCGATGTTTGTTGGTATCGGTATTCCCATACCGGTACTTGATGAGAAAATGGCAGCACATCTAGCCATCTCTAATGAGAAGATCACTACCAATATTCTGGACTATGGACAGGATGGCCACCCTTCGGTCGGAACCTGTTCCTATGCCCAGCTTGCCAGTGGATCTGTCACCTTAAGTGATGGAAAGGAAGTAAAGACAGCTCCTCTCTCTTCCCTGGCCAAGGCACGGGAGATTGCCGATGTCTTAGCTTCCTGGATAAAGGAGAAACGATTCTACCTCTCTGAGCCAGTGCATACGTTCCCTACTGACAGTTTCGTGAAACCTTTGGTTCCTCGCGAAGGAGGTGAGAAATGAAAAAGCGATATGCCTTGCGATTCTCTCCCACCTTGGTGGAGCAACCTATTGTAAGCAAGCTTGCCCGATCCTACGATGTGGACATCAACATCCTTAACGCTGATGTTGCCAGTGGTCGTGGAGGCAAGCTCATTGTTGAGTTGAGTGGAACCGAGCAAGACTTGGATGCGAGTGTTATTTATCTCGGAGAGATCGGGGTTGTTGTCTCTGAGATGGTCAAGGAGCTGCTCTTCAACCAGGATGGGTGTATTGACTGCGGTGCTTGCACGGCTGTCTGTTCCTCCGGTGCCTTATGGATGGATTCTGAGGCAAAGCTGCAATTTGATGTATCACATTGTGTTGTGTGTGGGCTCTGTGTCCATGCCTGTCCAATGCGCCTGTTTGAGGTATCACACGAACGGGAGGCCTAGGATTGTACCAGAGGAGAGCCTATCGCCAGAGCATGGGGTCTACCCGTTTCTCTTCATTCTCCCTTTCTATTGGAGAGAGTGATGTGTGGGTTGGGTACCAGGGGAATGCCGATAAGAACTCCCTACAGGCTGAAACGACAACCATGTTAAGACGGTTGAGAAGGGAGCTTCTCGACTATGGGGACCCTCAGCTGTTTACCAGCTTTGTTCCCTTGAAACCGAAGGGAGCCTTGTCTGCTCTTTTAAAGAGCATGTTTGATGCAGGGGAACGTTCAGGCACTGGCCCTTTTTCCAGTGTGGCGGGGGCAATCGCCGAGCGCATTGGAAGGCATCTCAAGGACCAGTTTGGTCTCTCGGAGATTGTTGTTGAAAATGGTGGTGATTTGTATATCGATGTCCTAAAACCTATCTCTGTACAGATTTTCTCACCAACAAGTCCTCTTTCAGGGAATCTTTCCATCATTGTTGATCCTTCCTATGGTCCCATGGGAGTCTGTACCAGCTCGGGAAAGATTGGGCACTCAATAAGTTTCGGTAAGGCTGATGCTGTTATGGTTGCATGCAAAGATGCTGCACTTGCGGATGCGTATGCGACTGCATACTGCAACCGTGTCTCCAGTAAAGAGGATGTGAGGAAGGTGTGCGAAGCGCTTACAAGGCAGGAAGAAGTTCTCTCCGCTGTAGTAGTATTTGAAGACACGTTGGCCGTTGGTGGCCATTTGGAGGTAGGTACCTAACATGAATAGAAGAGAATACTTGCAGGTGTTGCTTGAAAAGAGAATCGTGCTCCTGGATGGAGCTATGGGTACTATGATCCAAAAGCAGGGATTGCAGGTTGAGGATTATACCTTGGAGGATGTTTCGGCACCTGGCTGTAATGAATTTCTCAACCTCAGTAGGGGTGATGTCATTTATCAGATACACCAAGAGTACTTATCCTCCGGTGCTGACATCATCGAGACCAACACCTTCTGCGCAAATGCTTTCAATCTTTCAGAGTATGGCTTATCAGGAGAAGTGGAACCCATCAACCTGGCTGCCTGTGAAATAGCACGTGAAGCAGCTGCAGACTATGAAGCAACCCATGACGGGTATGCATTTGTTGCAGGGGTTATTGGTCCTACCAACCGTTCCCTCTCCTTCTCTGAGAAGGTGGAAGACCCTGCATTTCGACAAAAAGACTTTTCCTCTTTCCTGGAGATGTACCGTGAACAAGTCCGTTCACTGCTCCAAGGAGGGGTAGACCTCCTCCTCATTGAAACAGTATTTGATACCTTGGTGGCAAAAAGTGCCATCATTGCATGTCTACAGGAGATGGAAGCACAACAGAGGACCATTCCTCTGATGGTAAGTGTAACCTTCAGTGACCAGAGTGGAAGGACACTCAGTGGGCAGACCCTTGAGGCCTTTGTGGCAAGCCTTGCACCCTTTCCCCTTTTCAGTCTAGGACTCAACTGTTCCACCGGGCCGAATGAGATGCTTCCTCTTATCGAGAAACTCTCCGGGCTCTGTCCCTTCTATGTCAGTGCCCACCCCAATGCAGGATTCCCGGACAAGGAAGGAAATTATCAGCTGCAGGCACAGCAGATGGCAAAAGATCTTTCCCCTGCCCTGCAGAAAGGGTATCTGAACATTCTCGGTGGATGTTGTGGTACCACCCCTGTTCACATCAAGGCATTGAAGGAAGCCTCTGTTCAGGCTGTGGTTCGGCAGCTGCCTAGGATAACTTCTTCCCTAGCCCTGAGTGGGATGGATGTTGTGAAGGAGAAAGAGGGTGAACTGCTTATAGTTGGAGAGAGAACCAATGTGGCAGGTTCGAGAAAGTTTGCCCGCCTGATCAAGGAAGAAAAGTGGGAAGAGGCTCTCCAGATTGCCCGGGAGCAAGTAGCCCATGGCTCTTCTGTCTTGGATCTCTGTATGGATGCATCCATGCTTGATGCAGAGAAGAGTATGAAGAACTTCTTACGCTATATCGCGAGTGATCCCTCAGTGGCAAAGGCAGCAATCATGATCGACTCCTCTGATTGGGAGGTTGTCTCCTCCGCACTGGGAGAAGTCCAGGGACGAGGAATCGTTAACTCAATCAGCCTGAAAGAGGGAGAGGAAACCTTCATTTCCCATGCCAAGCATATTGCCCGCTATGGTCATGCAATGGTGGTCATGTTGTTTGATGAGGAGGGACAGGCTGCTACCTATGAACGTAAGATTGCCATAGCAAAGAGGAGCTATTCCCTGCTCAGTAAGGCAGGGATCAGGGATGAGGATATTATATTCGATGCCAATGTCCTTTCTATTGCAACCGGGATAGAAGAGCACGATACCTATGCCCGGGATTTCATTCTTGCCACCCGGGAACTTAAGCGGCTCTATCCGCGTTGCCATACCAGCGGAGGGGTGAGCAATCTTTCCTTCTCCTTCCGTGGAAATGATGCACTCCGTTCTGCTATGCATGCCCTCTTGTTGGAGCTGGCTGACCTTGATATGGCAATCATCAATCCTTCAGGTCTCATTGATGTTCAAACATTGAACAAGGATGTACGTTCCACCATTGAACATGCTCTTATGGCAGAGGGGGGAGATCTGGCAGATATCAGGGCTGAACTCATCAATCTTGCCTTGACCATGCAGAGTGAGGATACACCCAAGAAGAAGACGGCTCCTCGCTCTGAGCGAAGCGCTTCTGATCGGCTCTATGATGCAGTGGTCTCTGGGGATCATACCTATCTTTCCCAGGACCTTGAGGCAGTGAAAGAAGAGAATCCACTCTCCTTGGTGGAAGGCCCCTTGATGGATGGCATGAAGGAGGTGGGTCGTCTCTTTGGAAAGGGGAAGCTGTTCCTTCCCCAGGTGGTGAGGAGTGCGAGGACGATGAAGATTGCGGTTGATATCCTCCAGCCTCGCATTACTGCCTATTTAGAGAAGAACTTGCATGAAACAGGCAATCAAAAGAAGATTGCTGTCCTTGCTACGGTCAAGGGCGATGTGCATGATATCGGCAAGAATATTGTTGCACTGATTCTTACCTGCAATGGCTTTGAAGTCATTGACCTCGGAGTAATGGTTCCGTCAGTAGATATTTATGATGCAGCCATCAAATACCAGGCAGACATCGTAGGTCTGAGTGGTTTGATCACACCATCCCTGAAGGAGATGGAGGGGGTCATCTCCCTTTTCGAGGAGAGGGGCTCCAACATCCCCATCTTTGTGGGAGGGGCAACCACCAGTGAGCTGCATACAGCGGTGAAGCTTTCGGTACGGTACTCGAATCCTGTCATCCAGACAAAGGATGCCTCTGCCATGGCCTTGGCGGCCAATGAGGTGGTAGGTCCCAACCGCCTTACATTCTTTCATGAAGTAGATGAGCGCTATCGCCAACTTAGGGAGGACCATCAGGATGCAAAAGAGGTGAAGCATTCCTCTGTTGCTGTTGGATATGCTTCCTCCTTGGAAATCAGTGAGCAAAAGAGCGTGGGAACGAAGGCAAAAACCTATGGGGTGAATACGCTGAGAGATATTCCCCTCTCTGATTTGCTGGAGCTCATCAACTGGAACATGTATTGTGCTGCATGGAAGGTTCCTCCTGCCAGTGAAGAGGGAGTAAGACTCATCAAACAAGCGAAAGCGCTTCTGGAAGAGGAGAAGGTCCGTCTTCTCTTTGAGCAAGGATGCAGGATTGTCTATGGGGTATTCCCAGCCAAGAGCGACCGGTTGTCGGTACAGGTGGGCAATAAGACCTTCTACTTCCTGCGTGACGAGAAGAGTGGCCTCTGTATTGCTGATATGATTGCGAAAGAAGATACGGTCGGGTTGTTTGTAACCACCAGTTCCCTTTTCTTGGCTCCCTATCTCAAGGAGCTGGAGGAGCGGGGAGATACCATGCGGCATCTCTCTGTTAAACTTCTTGCCGACCGCCTTGCCGAAGCACTTGCAGAGAAAGCGCAGCAGTTGATTGTCTCCATGTGGGGAGAGAGCCTCACATCCTACCTCCGTCCAGCCCCAGGATATCCTTCTTGGAATGACCATAGTGAGAAGGGTACCCTCTTCAGTTTGCTTGATGCGACTGAGAGAATCGGGGTACAGCTTACTGAAAGTTTTGCCATGGATCCTCCCTCCTCTGTATGTGGGATGCTGATCGGAGGGGAGAATCTACGGTATTTTACCCTCAAGCATGTCAGCGAAGAACAGCTTTCCCTCTACGCAAAGCGAAAAAGTATTGATAGGCAGATGCTTGCCACGCTCCTCAGTGGTATGGAATACTGAAGGCATGCAAGTAATCGATATCCTCAATGAGGCAAAGAAACCCCTGTTTACCTTTGAACTGGTTCCCCCTTTGAAGGGCGGAGATGTCCAAACCCTTCTGGAATCTGTGCGTACGCTCAGTGAATTTGATCCGGCATACATCAATGTGACCAACCACCAGCAGGAGGTGGTCTATGTGGAAAGGGAAGATGGGCTTCTGGAGCGGCGAACCGTGCATAAGAGGCCTGGTACTGTTGCACTTTCAGCCTTGATCCAGTATACATTCCAGATTCCAGTAGTAGCACACCTGATCTGTGGGGGAATGGATGCTGACCAGCTTGAGGATGCCTTGGTGGAGCTCAATTTCCTGGGTATCGAGAATATCCTTGCCCTGAGAGGAGATCCTCCAAATGGGGTGAAGCGATTCGTACCGGTAAAAGGTGGATATGATCACTCAAGTGACTTGGTAACCCAGATTGCTCGCCTCAATGAGGGTATTTATCTTGATGAACAACTCCAGAATGCTCAAAAAACCCATTTCTGCACTGGTGTTGCAGGCTATCCGGAGAAGCATGGAGAAGCCCCAAACCTCACCTATGATATCCAGATGTTGAAGAAGAAGGTGGACAGTGGTGCCCAGTATATTGTCACACAGATGTTCTTTGATAATAGTGTGTACTATCGCTTTGTTGATGCCTGTAGGAAGGAAGGCATCAATGTGCCCATCATTCCGGGTATTAAGCCCATCGGCAGTAAGAGAGATCTTGCCACCATTCCCCAGACGTTCCATGTCGATTTTCCCGATGAGCTCGTTTCTCTGTTGAATGGCGCAACAAAGCTCGCTGAAATCAGGGAAATTGGGGAATATTGGTGCATCAAGCAATCAAAGGATCTGCTCGCCCATGATGTTCCCGGTGTTCATTTCTACACCCTTGGGAAGGCGGACAGGGTAGCCAAGATTGTCAGGGAAGTGTTTTAACGACTACGCTTTACACCAATTTTCGGGCAGTGTTCCGCCTCAGGGCATTTGCTGCAGAATGGGCTGATTGGTGTACATATGAGCTGTCCATATCGCACCAATAGTTCATTGAGAGGAATCCAGAACCTTCTTGGCATGATGACCATGAGTTCTTTCTCAGTCTGCTCAGGGGTTTTTGTCTCCACCCATCCCATTCGGTTTGCAATCTGATGGACATGACAATCCACGCAGATGGCCTCAACCTGGAATCCTAGGTTGAGGGTGAGGTTTGCAGTTTTTATGCCTACCCCAGGGAGGGAGAGTAATAATGATTGGTCGTTTGGGACAACTCCCCCATATTGTTCAAGGAGTATTTTACTGATGGCCCTGATATTCCTTGCTTTTGTCTTATAGAACCCTGATGGGTAGATGGCCTTCTGGATTTCCTCTTCACTGAGATTGAGCATACTCTCTGGGTCCTTTGCAAGCGAAAAGAGTTTTGTGCTTGCATCGAGGGTTACCTCATCCTTGGTTCTCAGTGAAATGATGGTAGCTATTAGCACCCGAAATGGGTTATTCTCCCTCTCTGCAATTACCGAAACTGAGGGTAGAATACCACCCTCTTTCTCAATTGCTTGTTTGAATAGCGTAAAAACTGAATCCCAATATGCATCATTCATAGGCATTCTCCTACCATGGAAAGGCAAAATAGGCAATGATTACTTGACCTTTTTACTATTACACTCTAGCGTATTTTCATGATAATCGTACTGCAAAAGAACATTGGTGACACACAGAAGGAAGCAATCAGATCCTTCCTTGTTGAAAAGGGCTACACCGTCAAAGAAATCATTGGACAGGAAGAAACTGTTTTTGGTGCGGTGGGCCAAAGTACCGTTGATATCAGGGAAGTGGAGATGCTTGAGGGAGTGGCCAGTGTGGTACCCATCAGCAAACCGTATAAACTTGCTTCAAGGGAACTGAAGAAAGAGGACACCATTGTGTCCGTTGGCAAGGTGAAGATTGGTGGAAACCGTATTGCCATTTTTGCCGGCCCCTGTGCAATAGAATCACGTGAGCAGATCATGAGCATTGCTGAGTCAGTACGAGAAGCGGGTGCTGTCATTCTCAGGGGAGGCGCATTCAAGCCAAGAACCAGCCCCTATGCCTTCCAGGGTTTGGGAGAAGAGGGACTGCAGTACCTCAAGGAAGCTGGTGAAAAATTTGGTATGCCGATAACCAGTGAAATTGTGAACCCTTCTGATGCACCAATGATGGCAAAGTACATTGACATGTTCCAGATTGGGGCAAGGAATATGCAGAATTTTGAACTTCTCAAGGCTGTAGGCAAGACCGGGATGCCGGTTCTCCTGAAGCGAGGACTGTGCGCCACCATTGAGGAGTGGCTGATGGCCGCTGAATACCTGATGAGCAGTGGTACCGACCAGGTGGTTCTATGCGAACGAGGAATTCGTACCTATGAACGGGCTACAAGGAATACTCTCGATATCTCAGCAATCCCCATGGTGCAGAAGATGACCCACTTGCCGGTCATCGGCGATCCAAGCCATGCAACAGGGGTGAGGGACATGGTTTCCCCGATGAGCCTGGCATTGGTTGCCAGTGGAGCCTCTGGTTTGATCGTTGAAGTACACAATCATCCTGAGAAAGCCTTCAGTGATGGTCCACAATCCCTCTATCCTTCCCAGTTTGAGAAGTTGATGCGAGACATCCAGGCACTGAGTTCAGTGGTGGGAAAGTCATTGGAACGTATCCCTCGCCTTGCCTCCATTACGGTTTCCCATACAAAGGAACAGGTTCTGGAGAAGGACCAGTTGGTGGTTGCCTTTCAAGGAGAGAGAGGGGCTTACAGCGAACTTGCAATCCAGCGAGCCTTCGATGAAAGTACCAAGGTGCTTCCCTGTACAGGTTTTGCGGATGTCTTCGAGGCAGTCATGGAAGGCAAAGCTTCCTATGGCATGATTCCCATGGAGAATACCTTGGGTGGTACGCTGTATGAAAATTTGGACCTTCTGGATAGACATCCAGGTATCGAGGTTGTGGGAGAGCAGCAGATCAGGATAATCCACAATCTCATTGCACTCCATGGGGCCAAGAAGGAGGGCATCAAGGAAATCTACTCACACCCGCAGGGGCTTGCACAGTGTACTGACTACCTTGCAAAGGAGATGGCACACGCCAAGGCAATACCCTTCTTCGACACCGCCGGTGCAGTAGCCTATGTAAAAGAGTGTGGTGAGACTCATAAAGCAGCCATTGCCGGCCTTCCTGCGGCCAAGGTACATGGGCTTGAGGTCCTTGACGAGGCTATTGAAAGCAACTCCAGCAACTATACCCGTTTCTACATCATTTGCCGTGAAGAGCGAAGCAGTGTGTTCCGGTCTGCCAGCCAGGTCAATCGTGCTTCCTTACGTTTCACTGTTCCCGATCGCCCAGGATCTCTCTTCCAAGCCCTCCTGGTGCTTACCAAGCATGGCTTGAATATGAAAAAACTGGAAAGCCGTCCTATCCCTGGAAAGCCATGGGAGTATTCCTTCTTCGTGGAGACGGAGCTTGGGGAGGAAGGTGCGTTCAAGGTTGCACTTGAAGAGCTTGGTGGCATTTGCCACTCGATTCGGGTCCTGGGGACCTATTCCAGCACACTCTGACATGGGTAGGGAGCAGGGTTTCCTGCCCCATCGGTTGGTGATGGGGGTGTTGGTTTCACAGCAGGAAATGATTTCTCTCGTGAAGGAGCGCCTTATTGAGCGGTATGGGCCTATCTTGGATAGTACAGAGCCCAGTTTCTTTACGTATACCGATTACTATGACGATGAGATGGGAGGAAAACCCTTGCGGTTTTATCTGAGCTTTGCCCATCTCATCGATCCGTCCCGGCTATCTTCAATTAAACGAGAGACCAATGCCTTGGAGGCGGAATTTACCCAGAATGGTGGGAGGAGAGTGAATCTGGACCCTGGATTGCTGAGTCAGGCCAATCTCGTTCTTGCCACTACCAAAAATCGTGCCCATCGTATTCCATTATCTGAAGGCATCTATGCTGAACTTACCTTGCTGTATGCAAACAAGCAGTTTAAAAGCTTTCCCTGGACCTATGCAGATTATAAAAGTGAAGAAGTGAAGCTTCTCTTTAACTCTTGGAGAGAGCAGTATCGAAGACAGCTGAAGCAAGAAGGTCTCTTGTAATGCTTATAAGGTGTGAGAGTAGTTATTTGTTGCCTCCTTCTCATACTCTGTATTGGATGTGAGGCAAATGTTTTACACGAACAACGTATAACGGTCACATTACAGGAATCCCATCCTTGGGGGGAAGCCTCCCATCGTCCGCTGTGGCATACCTTGGTGTATACAGATGGGGAGGGGACTCGTAGTTCCATACATCTTATAGAGGGGCAGAGGAGTGTCACGCTCACCGTACCGAGGGATTGCTTGACTGTTTTCTGTGCCTATCCTCTCTCCTTTCTGCATCCTTATGGTGGCTTCTATCATCCGGGAGCAGACGATTCTGTAACACTTACCCAGGAACAAGGAGAGCTTGCAAAACTTCTTCTTGATTCCTATCAGTTCAATCCTGAGGCAGTGGAGCATATCAATGCCACGTATCTGGCCGATGAAGTGGGTGATGCAACCCTTCTTGACGGGAAGGCTCTGGTGGTTTCCTTGCTCAACGGGGAGGGTATTCCTCCCAATCTGAGACACTATGAGAAACTAGAGGTAGTTGTATCTGATATACCATCCGGTTATTGGGTTCCCGAGCGGCAAAGCCAGAAACCTTTTTGGAATAAATGGGGGGAAGCTTTTTCCTTGGAACTGGAGGGTGGATTGCAACGTTTTCTCAATCGGGAAAGTTCCCTGTGTCTCTCCCTTTATGTTGATCTTAAAAAGGGTGAGTCCCTGAGTAGTCTCTCAAAAGCGCCTCCTTGGTAAAAGAGCTTCCCATTTTTACTATAAACCGATAGAGTTTGGATATGGAATCCTTGCGTGAACTCTACAGAATCGGGTATGGCCCCTCGAGTAGCCATACCATGGGCCCTCGCTCTGCGGCACAACACTTCCTCTCTCTTCATGCCGACTGTCAGAGGTTTGAGGCTGATTTGTACGGAAGTTTGGCTGCTACCGGGAAGGGGCACTTGACCGATAAAGCCTTGCGAGAGGTTTTTTCCTCCGCGGGAAAAGATGTTGAGATTGTCTGGTACCCAGAAATTGAGAAACCTTTCCACCCCAATGCACTTACAATACGTTCCCTCTCTAATACAGGTGAATTCATCTTTGAGAATACCTACTACAGTGTAGGAGGCGGAAAAATTGTTCTGGAAGGCGAAGATGCTGACCAGGCTGTAGAAGTCTATCCCAAGGCATATTCCAAAATGCGCCAGATCCTTGACTACTGCGGGGATGAAGGCATGCAGATCTGGGAGTTTGCGCTCCAGTTCGAGGATTCGGGCATTCTTACCTATATGGATGAAATCTGGGGTGTGATGTGCGATGCAATCGAGCGTGGGGTGAATGCAGAGGGAGTGCTTCCTGGGGGCTTGAAGCTTCCAAGAAAGGCAAGCCAATTCAACTCCAAGGCTGGTGAGTTCACCGCTGCAATGGGAAATCCTGCATTCGCCATCAGCTACGCTCTTGCAGTCAGTGAGGAGAATGCTGGTGGGGGCAAGATTGTCACAGCCCCAACCTGTGGAAGCTGTGGGGTGCTCCCAGGGGTTTTGTACTATTTGGCTAAACAGTACAAGTTCCCCAAGATCCGTATATTGCGTGCGCTTCTCACCGCTGGGATTATTGGCAATGTGGTGAAGACCAATGGATCAATCAGTGGAGCGGAGGTTGGTTGCCAAGGAGAGATAGGAGTTGCCTGTGCCATGGCCGGAGCAGCTGCAACACAACTTCTTGGTGGTTCCATCTTCCAGATAGAGTATGCTGCAGAGATGGGCCTCGAGCATCATCTTGGCCTTACCTGTGATCCAATGCGTGGTCTTGTGCAGATTCCATGCATCGAACGAAATGCTCTTGCCACCATGCGTTCCATAGACCATTGCACCTATGCCCTTCTTGGTGATGGGCGCCATAAAGTCTCTTTCGACAGTGTCATCGAGGTGATGATGGAAACTGGACAAGCACTTCCTTCCCTCTATAGAGAAACAAGCAAAGGCGGCCTTGCAAAAGTCCTCGGATAAGAATAGTATGTCATAAGATATTCGTGCTCTAATCTATTCTATAGGATTGATATAGATGGATTTTTGGTATGTGTGATAGTACTGAACATATCATTGATACTCGTTACTACTGACATAGGTTTTCTGGATAGGTATGCTATGAGACAGAGGAAACGATACCCGAATCTTTCAAAGAATAGCCAAGCAAATCGCATTGGCATTTTTTTCATAGCTTGTTTGATGTTATCGCATCCTCTCATTGCAGCAATTTCATTGCAGGACCCATTTCCCTCAGATGTAAAATTTGTCCTGGTTCAGGACAGTGAACGTAGATCCCCGCAGGAAGTACCTATCGCCGAATTGTACGTTCAGGCAAAACACCGTGGAAGGGGAAGTGTCTCAATAACCTACTCCCCTCTCACTGATGGTACTACTTCAGTGCTGTATCAGATGGTCAGAGAAGATGATAGGCAATTAAATGGTGGCTTTTGTGCCGAATACGAGGCAAGTAATCAACAGAGAAGGATCTACCGGCTCTGTTCGTTAAAAGCCCTTCTCACTCGTTCCTTGCGGGAAGAGGAAACACATCTAACAAGCACCATTATTCTCGATCTCTCTGTTGAGTTGTAAAAAAAAACAGGAGGCTTGAAGCCTCCTGCCATGCTAGCGAATTACAATATTCACCAACTTATCTGGAACCACAATCTCCTTGACGATGGTCTTTCCTTCAATCCACTGCTGGATCTTCTCACTCTCTTTGGCCATTGCAAGTGCTGAAGCCTTGTCCATGCCTTTAGAGACAGTCTGTTTGTCTCGGACCTTTCCGTTGACCTGGAACACCATCTCAATCTCATCATCGATGGTCAGTTTTTCCTCAAACGTAGGCCAACTTACCTTGGTGAGACTCTCCTTGTTACCGAGTTTCTCCCAGAGTTCTTCAGCAATGTGTGGTACGTACGGGCCAAGGAGTTTTACCAAGGTTTCGGCTACCACACTGGGGAACTCATCGACCTTGTACAGCTCGTTGACCAACACCATCATCTGGCTGATGGCCGTGTTGAAGTTCAAAGTTGCCGTATCGTGGGTTACCTTCTTGATGGTCTTATGCAGGGTCTTGTTCAGCTCCTTGGAAGGCTCATCATCTATGATGGTTCTTTCCTCATAGAGTCTCCAAACCCTATCCAGGAAGCGGTAGATGCCGTTCAAACCTGTGGTTGCCCATGGCTTTGAAACCTCAAGGGGGCCCATGAACATCTCATACATTCGCATGGAGTCGGCTCCATATTCCTGGATGATCTCATCAGGGTTGATGACATTCTTGAGGCTCTTGGACATCTTAGCAATGACCCGCTCGAGCTTCTGTCCAGTCTCCTTCTCAACAAAGACGTCGGTCTCGACTTCTTCCACCATATCGGTTGGGACAAGGCTCTTGTCCGGTCTCTGATATGCATAACTGGTAATCATTCCCTGATTGACCAACCGTTTGAAGGGCTCACTGGTGGAAACCAATCCCAGGTCAAAGAGTACCTTGTGCCAGAATCGAGCGTACAGGAGATGCAGAACAGCGTGTTCAGCTCCACCGACATAGAGATCAACCGGCATCCAGTACTGTTCCTTTTCCTTGCTCACAAACTCTGTTTCATTGTTTGGATCAAGATAGCGCAAGTAATACCAGCAGGAACCTGCCCACTGGGGCATGGTATTGGTTTCTCGTTTTGCTGCTCCGCCACAAACCGGGCAGGTGGTATGTACCCAACTGTCAATCTTTGCAAGTGGGCTTTCACCAGTACCGCTTGGTTCATAGCTGGACACCTCGGGCAGCATCAGAGGTAGCTGATCCTCTGGAATGGGGACCGTTCCGCAATTTGGGCAGTGTACCAAGGGGATTGGTTCTCCCCAGTACCGCTGGCGACTGAAGATCCAGTCACGTAACTTGTAATTTACGGACTTGGTACCCAATTTCCTCTCTTCCAGCCAGGCAATCATGGTATTGATGGCGTCTTCTTTGTTGAGGCCATCGAGGAAGTCACTGTTTACGTGGATTCCATCCTCAGTCCATGCTTCTTCCTGGACATCGACATCACTCTTGAGTACTTCAATGATCGGGAGATTGAATTTCTTTGCAAACTCCCAGTCACGAGTATCGTGGGCGGGAACCGCCATGATGGCTCCAGTGCCGTAGCTGATCAATACATAGTCAGCAATCCAGATGGGGATCTTCTTGCCATTTACCGGGTTTATCGCATAACTGCCACTGAAAACACCGGTCTTGTCTTTTGCCAGGTCGGTACGCTCGAGATCACTCTTTTTGGCAGTCGCCTCAAGGTACTCCTCAACAGCAGCCTTCTGATCCCCTCCGGTAAGTTTGCCTACCAAGGGGTGTTCTGGAGCAACAACCATGTAGGTGGCTCCAAAGAGGGTGTCAGGGCGGGTGGTATATACCTCAAGGCTGTCATCCATCCCATCAATCTGGAAGATGACTGAGGCTCCCTCACTTCTTCCTATCCAGTTTTGCTGCATGAGCTTCACTGATTCAGGCCAATTTACACTGTCCAGGTCAGCGAGCAGCTTGTCTGCATATTCAGTAATCTTGAGGACCCACTGGCGGATGCTTTTCCGTACAACCGTAGTTCCGCAACGTTCACACTTTCCGTCCTTCACCTCTTCATTAGCCAAGCCGGTCTTGCAGTTGTCACACCAGTTGATCGGGGTGTGTGACTCATAGGCCAGTCCTTGTTTATAGAGCTGGAGGAAAATCCACTGTGTCCAGCGGTAGTATTCACTTGTATGGGTAGAGACTTCCCGGTTCCAGTCATAGCTGAAACCCAGACGTTTGATCTGTTTTCGGAAGTTCTCGATGTTCTTCTCTGTGGTTACCTTGGGATGGGTGCCTGTCTTTATCGCGTAGTTCTCAGCAGGTAGCCCGAATGAGTCGAATCCCATCGGATGCAGGACGTTGTAGCCGTTCATGCGTAGGTAACGGCAATAGATGTCGGTTGCGGTGTACCCTTCTGGGTGTCCCACGTGCAACCCTGCCCCGGATGGGTAGGGGAACATGTCCAAAACGTACACACGCTTATCAGCTGGTACGCTCTCGTCCTCGGTTACGGCAAAACTCTGGTTGTCTTCCCAGTATTTTTGCCATTTTGTCTCAATTTCACTGAAGGGATATTTGCTCATGGGAGCAATCATACCTTTGGAGTGCTGTTCAGTCAACGCATGAAAGCATTTCTCAGAGGGTTCCATCATCCACAGTGGGAGAAAATTCCACTGCTTCCATTCTGTTTCCCTTCATGGAGATGATTCTGAAGGTGCCGAGCTGTGACTGTACCACATCCCCCTGATCGGGTATGTTCCCGATCAGGTCAAGCAGGTATGCAGCAACCGTACTGGTTTTCTGCTTGCATGCATCGGTATCGAGGTCCAGTTCATCCACCAGTTGCTGGAATGGGGTATCTGCCATAACTAGGAAGGTGCCCGGGTTTTTCTCCCTCTCCACGATACGGTCAGGATACCTCCTCTCATGCTCATCATAGAGCTCTCCAAACAGTTGCTCGGCTACATCCTCCATGGTGACCACACCGCTGAACCCACCATACTCATCCAGAACAATCGCTTGCTGAAGCTTGGTTTTCTTGAAGCGGAAAAAGACATCATCAAGATGCATTTGTTCTGGGACAAAAATTGGTTCTCGGATAATGGAAGAGATCGGGCGTCCCATCTGTTTTTTCAGCTGCGTGCGAAGAATGTCACGAACCAGTACAATGCCGATGATGTTCTCCGGGCTTCCATGAAAAACAGGGATACGACTGAATCCCGCTTTTACAATGGAAGGGAATGCATCGCGGATGGTGAGCTCGTCACTGATACAGAATACATTGGTTCTGTGGGTCATGATGGTTCTTACCTGGGTTTCACTGAAATGGATTGCCCGTTGCATGAGATCCGATTCATATCGATCCACCAGACCGACATCCTCAGCTGCGTCGACCATATGCATCACCCCTTCAGTGGTGATGGTCGGTTCAGCGTGGGAGGCAAAGAACCTGGTGATAATCGCAGAGAAATGCCTGAGCAACCAGACCACAGGAAAAAGCACTACTTCGAGGAAACGCAATGGATATGCCATGAAAACGGCAATTTTCATGTTATGGGTGAGCGCCAATTGCTTTGGCGTGATCTCTCCGAAAATGAGGATAACCAGGGTAAGCAAACCGGTAGCATATCCAACTGGCTGACTGGAAAAGAACTCAATGGAGAACGTAGTGACCAGGGATGATACCGTGATATTCACTACATTGTTTCCCACCAGAACGGTCGTAATGAGCTCTTCAGGCTTCTGGCTGAGTTTATACACCAATTTAGCCGCACGTTTCTTGCGGTTGTCCAGAATTTTGAGTTGCACAAAAGAGAGTGAGGTAAATGCCGTCTCTGTGGCAGAAAAGACTCCAGAGAGAATCAACAAGATAATGATGGCGGTTAGTTGTACGTGCATGTACACCTCCCAGCCACTGTCAAACAAAACGGGTGTTCAATTGAGCACCCCATACTAGGTAACGGGTCTTCCATAATGAAATCAGTATAGCAACAGTTTCACCCACCAGACAAGTGGAATGGACCAGGAGGGAATGAAAAAGGTTTCCTAAGCGAAATGCTTTGATTTATAGGGTGTAGACCATCTCACTCTGGGTAAGGAGAAGGGAGAATCCCATGTGGGCCAGTACACCACCAATTCCTTCACAATCGCTGGAGACATTCAGGATTCCCAGTGTTGGAGTTTCTGTACGGTTTTTTGCTGCAATGATGGCCTGTTTGGCGAATCCTTGCCTTCGATATTTTGGTTCTATATAGATTTGGGCTATTGAACCTTTTGTGGGATTGAAGCAAATAACCCCGCGTTTGACAGAGTCATGCACAATGTCATAGGCGGTAAATCCCCCACGGCTGATACAGGCATCGCTGTTCTGCCAGCTGGGATTACAGTCTCCAGAAGGGATACTGATGTTCTCCTGTTTCTGCAACTGCACAGAGGACGTACCTTCCAGCATCTCTTTCTTGATTTGGTAGCAAAGCAGGCTTCTGGTGATGGTAAACCCGTGACTCAGATACAATTTCTTTGCTCGTTCATTTGTATCGATAACTTCCAGGAAGAAGGAGTTGAAACCACGTTGCTTGATATGTGCAAGCGTGGCATCGATCAATTGGTGGGCATATCCATTTCCTTGATAGGAAGGAATGATACCCGTTCCGGCGTCATATGCGTTTGTTCCCCTGATTGCGACCAGGATGAACCCCACCAGAGTGCTACCATCAAAAAGACCGATAGAGTCTTCAGGGGAGTACCCCAGGGCATGGAGATGTGCTTTCAGTTGTGCCTCGCTCATATGGATGGGAACCTCATAGTTGCTGAAGGCTTCATTGAAGACCTGCGTAAGTGTTTCTATGGATGTGTGGGTGAGAGGGGATGTTACCACCAGCGTTTCCTCCAGAAATAGTATGCCATGGCGAAGACCACCAGCATACAACACACCAACATTCCGTAGAACCCCCATCTATAGGTTGCGAGGGGCATGTATGAGAAATTCATCCCATAGAGACCGGTCAGAAAGGTCAAGGGGATGAATATGGTGCTGATAATTGTCAGTACTTTCATGATGGAGTTCATTTTTGTATCGAGGCTGGAGAGATAGACTTCCATGACACTGCTGACTGTTTCCCTGAGCATCTCACACTCTTCAGCAAGCCAAAGAGCATGGTCTTGGATGTCGGTGAGCAATATTTTGGTATTCTTATCCAGAAAGGGGTGCTCAACTCTGATCATGGTGGCGAGGATATCTTTCAGGGGGCTGGTCATCCTCCTCAGTGCGAGAATCTTCGCCTTATGCCTGTGGATGGTAGGTGCATCGGTGGAACTTGGTGAGGTAATCACAAGCTGTTCCAGCTCATCGGTCTCATTCTCCAGTTCATCAGCTCTCACCAGGTATTGGTCGACGACCCGGTCGATGAGTGCATGAAAGAGCAAACTGCTGTCTCCTCCCTGCAGCTTGGTCTGCGGATCTTCCAACTGACGTATGGCAGGGAGGAATACCTCACTTGCATACTCTGTGATGGAGAGCACCCAATGCTTCCCCAGGAAGAGGGAGAGCTGTTGGTCTTCGGTGGTTTCCGTTGGAAGAATTCTCAGCGTGATGGCGAGATACTGCTCATAGCTGTCGAGTTTCAGGCGTTGATCGGTGGAGAATACATCCTCAAGGCTGAGGGTGGAAAGGGAAAAAGCCTTTGCAACCTCGACGATGGACATGATATTGGAAAGTCCACTGATTTGCACCCAGCAACGTTGGTTCTCTTTCGGTAGCACAAACCCTTCAATCAACTCATACGATCCAGATGAGTAGAGGTGAGTGCGAATTCTGGTCGCCTCGGGTTGCCCGTCTCCCACAAAGACCAGGGATCCGGCAGCCAGTCCTTCCTTTTTCTTATGCAGGGGCTGGCGAGTTTGGTGTGTGTGATGAGGTTTCATTGTGTTCTCCTAGAGTGCGGTGAATCCAAGAACCAGTAAGAGTTGGGCGAGGATGTAACTTCCCATAATACTGGTATCATTTACGTGTTTCATTGCAAGACTGTCCATACCGATCATGGTATCGCTTAGTATGAACAGCAATATTCCCATGATGCAGAGTAGCGAGGCAAGTCCGGTCAACAGGGACGCTAGCATGAAGAGCAGCATTGCATATGCGAGGTATTTGGCAGAACCCTTCTGCTTCCCGATCAGGCGATACAACAGGCTATAGGGAATCATAAGTCCTGAAAAAGCAATGGCTGCGAGAATCCAGTCCACACCCAACAATAGGACGTGGATGCCGTAGAAGATATGGCACACTGCAAAACTTGCCATACCCCAGATAAAATGGCTTCCTTGATGCCCCTTGTTCAACAAGGCATCCCCGATGGTGGCAAAGAGAAGTGCAGCGAGAAGCAGGGGATAGTCCCCCTGCTGCATGAGAAATAGCATCAGGGTAGGCATCAACAAGACTTTTGTCAAATTTCCAAGAAATCGATAACCTTCTGAGCGGAAGCTGAGGTGAGCAAATGAGATGCCAAGATAAACCAAGAGTATGGTGTTCATATTCATAGGGTAGTGCACTGACCTGTCATCCTGCAAGTAATTTATTCTATCGACTATTTTGCCATCATTGTAGAATTCTGTTATAATGCACAGTCATGGCGAAGACAACATATGATGAATCGAAAATCCTTACGCTCAGCGCGTTGGAACATATTCGAAAACGTCCCGGTATGTATATCGGGCGATTGGGAAACGGTACCCATGTCGATGATGGTATCTACATCCTTCTCAAGGAGGTGGTGGATAACAGTATCGACGAGTTCATCATGGGCTATGGTAGCCGTATCGTCATCCGTCTGAAAGAGAGTGAGGTGTCGGTGAGAGACTTCGGACGCGGTATTCCCCTCGGGAAAGTGGTCGACTGTGTCTCAATCATCAATACGGGTGCAAAGTATAGTGATGATGTCTTCCAGTTCTCTGTTGGCCTCAATGGTGTTGGTACCAAGGCAGTGAATGCCCTCTCCTCTCATTTTCAGGTCACCAGCTATCGTGAAGGTAAATACAGCACGGCTATCTTCGAGAAAGGCGTGCTGGTCAGAGAAAAGAGTGGTAAGTCAGAGGAAGCAGATGGTACTGAAGTACTCTTCACCCCTGACCCGGAACTGTTTGGTGAGTATTCCTATAATGAGGATTTTGTCATCTCCAGGATCTGGAGCTATGCCTATCTGAATACGGGACTCACGATCAATTACAATAATCGTGCCTATAAATCATCCAATGGCCTGTATGACCTTCTCGATAAAGAGGTGGGCACGGAAAATCTCTACTCGATCATCCACTACCAGAGTAAGCAGCTTGAGTTTTCCTTGACCCATGTGACTGGTTCCTACGGAGAGAACTACTTCTCCTATGTGAATGGCCAGCATACCACCGATGGGGGAACCCATCAGAGTGCTTTCAAAGAGGGTATTCTCAAAGGCATAAACGAGTACTTCAAGAAGAACTGGGCACCACAGGATGTAAGAGAAGGGGTGGTTGGAGCAATCGCTGTCAAGATCAAGGAACCGGTTTTTGAATCCCAGACGAAAAACAAACTCAGCAATACGGAAATCAGGACCTGGATTGTCAATGAAGTAAAGGACGCCATTGTCGACTTTCTGTTGAAAAACACCACTGAAGCGGAGAAGATCAACCAGAAAATCCTTAACAACGAGAAGCTTCGCAAAGAGCTGAATGAGGTAAAGAAGGGTGCAAGAGAGTCGGCCAAGAAGGTCAGCCTGAATATTCCCAAGCTCAAGGATTGCAAGTATCACCTAGGGCAAAGCAGCGCACATCAGGAGGAGTGTGATAACTCCATGATCTTCCTCACTGAGGGAGATAGTGCCAGCGGAACGATTACCAAGACACGTGATGTCATGACCCAGGCGGTATTCAGCCTCAGGGGAAAGATAGTCAACGTGTTTGGGAAGAAGAAAACGGAAATATACAAGAACGCCGAGCTCTATAATATGATGGTCGCACTTGGTATAGAGAATGGAGTGGAAGGCCTACGGTACGGAAAAGTTATCATTGCTACCGATGCTGATACCGATGGTTTTCATATCCGTAACCTGTTGATGACCTATTTCCTGACCTATTTTGAGGATTTGGTGCTCTCCGGTCGTCTCTACATCCTGGAGACTCCCCTGTTCCGTGTACGGAACAAGACACAGACGGTATACTGTTACAGCGAGAAGGAACGGAACCACGCCACAAGCCAGATTAGAAATGCTGAGGTGACCAGGTTCAAAGGGCTTGGTGAGATAGACCCGAAGGAGTTTGGACAATTTATCGGGGAGGATATGCGTCTGCTTCCTGTCTCCATTGCTGGTATGAATGAGATGCATAAAACCATGGAGTTCTATATGGGCAACAATACCCCTGAACGACGCGAATTCATTATGGAGAATTTGATCTGATGACCCAGGCACACGCAATTTTCAAAGAGAACTTCCTGGAATACGCAAGCTATGTCATCAAGGAGCGGGCAATACCCGATCTTGTGGATGGATTCAAACCTGTACAGAGGAGAATCATCCATACGCTGTTTGAGATGGATGACGGCAAATTTCACAAGGTGGCAAACGTAGTAGGGTGGGCGATGCGCTATCACCCGCATGGGGATTCTTCCATCTACGAAGCCTTGGTAAACCTTGCCAACTGTGATTTGTTCATTGAGCGACAGGGGAACTACGGAAATATCTTGACCGGGGACAGGGCTGCTGCGGCACGTTACATCGAATGTCGTCTTCTCCCGTTTGCCAAGAAGGTGTTGTATAATCCTGAGCTTACCGAGTTTGTGGAGTCCTATGATGGTAGGAACAAGGAACCTATAGCATTCCCTGCCAAGATTCCTGTGGTCCTCATACAAGGGGTTAGTGGTATTGCTGTAGGTATGAGTACCTATATTCTTCCCCATAACCCGATTGAGGTGTTTGACGGAATGGCTGCCTCATTGCGGGGAGAGTCATACGAACTCTACCCTGATTTCCCTGGAGGGGGCATCGTTGATGTTGATGACTATAACGATGGACGGGGTTCAGTCTCCATCAGGGCAAAACTGAACACGAAGGATCCAAAACGAATAATCATTGAGGAACTCCCCTATGGGACCACCAGTGAGATGATGATCCGCTCGGTCGAAGATGCCGCCAAGAAGGGGAAGCTGAAGATCAGCTCCATTACTGACTATACCGCCGAGAAGGTGAACATCGAGATCAGCCTTGCCCGAAACACCTATTCAAAAGAAATTGTGGATGCCTTGTATGCCTATACGGCATGTGAGACGAAGCTCTCCGTCAATCCACTTGTGATCAGGGATAATACCCCGACCATCATGGGGGTGCATGAGATACTGGATTTCCATGCTCATCACTTGGTTGATGTCCTTGAAGCAGAGTTGAAGCTGGAGAAGGGTCATTTGTTGGACAAGCTCCACTACAGAACGCTGGAAAGAATCTTCATTGAAGAGCGGATCTATAAGCGTATTGAACAGAAAAAGAGTGCTGAGGATGTGAACAAAGCGGTTGTCAGTGGGTTCAAGCCATTTACTGAAGAACTGCTCCGCCCGCTTGATGGTGAGGATGTTGAACGTCTGCTCAAGATCCCCATCCGACGCATCAGTTTGTTTGACATCGAGAAGAACCATCAGGAGATTGAGTCGATCAACGATCAGCTTACAGATATTGAGAAGAAGCTTGCAGACCTTACTGGCTATGCACTCTCGTTCATTGCAGAGTTGAAAGAGCTCATGTCCGATGAGGAGCATAAGCGCAAGAGTACGATCAAGAAGTTTGATATGGTCGATGTGAAAGAGGTTGCTGAGCGTAATCTGCCTCTCCGCTATGATGCTGCAGCCGGGTACCTTGGCTATGATGTAAAGAAAGGAAATACCCTATTCGAGGTCAGTCCCTTTGACCGAATCCTGGTAATTCGTAAGGATGGTAATTATCAGGTGATTGACGCACCCGAGAAGGAATTTGTCGGGAAAGGGATGCTCTATTGTGGGCTCGCTGACAAAGATGAGCTTGCCAAGATTGTCTTTACAGTCATTTACCAGGAGAAAACCTACAAGTACCTCTTCATCAAACGGTGCCAGATTACAAGCTACCAATTGAAAAAGCTCTACCCTCTGGTACCGGAAGGGAACTTCAAGATAGTCAAACTGTCCACTTTCGAAAATGCTGAGATGAATCTTACCTATAAGAAGAAACCAGGACTCAGGATTTTGGAGGAGAAATTCTACTTTTCCGATTACAAACCTAAAGGGGTAAAGGCAAACGGGGTTCGCTTGGCTGTAAAGGAAGTGGCTTCCATACGGCTCAGGGCAGTAAAAGAAGTGGTACACGAAGACCAACGAGAACCGTCGCTCTTCGATGATGAGATGGAGAGGGAATAATGGAACAACTTGAAGGTCGGATCCTGTACGAGGACAACCATTTGATCGTGGTGAACAAGCGTGGTGGTGAGTTGGTACAAGGAGACAAGACCGGAGATAAAACACTTGCTGATCTTGTCAAGGAATACCTGAAGGTAACCTATGAAAAGAAGGGGAATGTCTACCTGGGCATACCCCATCGCTTGGATCGGCCAACCAGCGGTTTGGTGATTTTTGCCAAGACCGAAAAAGCCTTGGTCAGGATGAATGAGCTCTTCAAGGGCAATACCGTGAAGAAGACCTACTGGGCGATTGTGGATAAGGTTCCCAATGATACAGAGGGTACCTTGCTTCACTACATCATCCGCGATACAAAAGCGAACAAGAGTGTTGCGCTTCCTGTAGAGAGACAGAAAGGGAAGCTTGCGAAGATGGATTACCGTCTTATCGCTGCAAGTAAAACCTACTTTCTCCTTGAGGTATTGCTGCATACCGGTAGACATCACCAGATCAGGGCGCAGCTTGCAGCAATTGGCTTGCATATCAAGGGGGACCTCAAGTATGGTTTCCCGCGTTCCAATCCCGATGGGGGAATTTGTCTCCATGCGAGGTCCATCTCCTTTGTTCACCCGGTACGCAAGGAAGAGATAACCATTGTTGCCGATCCCCCGCAAGATACTTTATGGGATGCATTCCTTTCTCAGCTCTAAGGCAGGAAATCCTTGCTTTTTGTATGGGAGCTTCCTAAAATGAAGAGAGATACACAAAAAATGGAGGATCAAGTATGAAGAAAAGACCGTTTGGTACAAATAAGACCATGGTTTCCGAGGTTGGATTGGGAACCTGGCAGATCGGTGGATCATGGGGTACCGTTGAGGATGAGACTGCCATGAAAATCCTCCAGACCGCCTCTGATGCAGGTATTACCTTTTTTGATACCGCTGATGTGTATGGAGACGGGAGGAGCGAGAAGTTCATTGGAAAATTTCTTACATCCCAACGGGACTCCTTCTTTGTTGCTACCAAATTGGGACGTGGAGGAAATCCTGGTTGGCCTGGGAATTTCACCCCTGAGGCAATGATACGCCACACCGATGCATCACTCTCCCGTTTGGGCGTTGAACGCTTGGATTTGATCCAGTTGCACTGTATACCCCAGGATGTCCTGGCCGATGGGGCTGTCTTTGATGTCTTGAGAGAGCTGAAAAAGCAGGGAAAGATTGCCGACTTTGGCGCAAGTGTTGAGTCCGTGGAAGAGGGATTGATCTGTCTGAAAGAGGAGGGAATTGCCTCTCTGCAGGTTATCTTCAATATGTTCCGACAGAAACTAATCACCGACCTCTTCGGTAAGGCCAAGGAAAAAGAGGTTTCCATCATTGCCCGTGTTCCTTTGGCAAGTGGGCTGCTCTCGGGAAAGATGACGAAAACCACCACCTTTGATGAGAGTGACCACCGTAACTTCAATCGCGATGGAGCTTCCTTCAATGTTGGAGAGACCTTTGCAGGTGTTCCTTTTGAGAAGGGCGTTGAACTGGCTGAAGAGCTCAAGACAATGAAACCAGAGGGAATGACCCTTGCTCAAATGGCACTACGCTGGATTCTCGACTTTGATGCTGTCTCTGTGGTAATTCCTGGTGCCAGCCGGCCATCACAGGTGCTGGACAATGCCGCAATTTCTGATCTTCCTCCTCTCTCAGCTGAGTTGCATAAGAAATTGGAGAAGTTCTATCAGGACAAGGTGGCACAACACATTCGTGGTCCTTATTAGTCGATATTGGTAATAGGTTTTGTTCAGGACTCCTTTTTTAGGGGTCCTGTTTTTTAACCTCAGATGTGGGTCCCCAAATTTTTCCTTGACAGATTGAAAAATGTGCCGCATTCTTCATATGTATGATGTATGATGTTATAGGAATTGGGAGGAGTATTCATGGCTGAACACACGATTGCCGCAATCTATACTGGAGC
The DNA here is from genome assembly GCF_963676285.1 of uncultured Sphaerochaeta sp. Lineage (NCBI taxonomy): Bacteria > Pseudomonadati > Spirochaetota > Spirochaetia > Spirochaetales > Sphaerochaetaceae > Sphaerochaeta > uncultured Sphaerochaeta sp. Next base: position 1,606,793 of record NZ_OY781063.1, on the reverse strand, counting down.
TGCCTTGGTAAAACCACTGTCGGATCTGATGAAAGAGACCCTTGGTGACTACAAGGTGATGAACATACTCGATGACAGCATGATTGCTGACATCATCGAGGCCGGGGGAATGACCAAGGCTGTGAAGAGACGGCTCTATGGTTACTATGAGATTGCTTGTGCCTCGGGTGCTGAGCTGATCCTCAACACCTGCTCCTCAATCGGTGATGCCGTATATGGAGCTCGAGAATTTTTCCCCATCCCAATCATTAGAATTGATGAGCCGATGGCCCGCCGGGCGATAGAGCTCACTGATTCAATCGCCGTCCTGGCCACCCTTCCAACCACCTTGGATCCAACCATCCGATTGCTTCAGAGGTGTGCAGATGAGGCAAGGAAATCAATCAGGACCATCAGTGCCTTGGCCGAGGGAGCTTTCCCAGCCATTACTGCTGGGGATGCAGAAACCCATGACCGGCTGATTGCAGAGACGGCAAAACGGGTAGCTGATTCCTGTGATGTGATTCTTCTTGCCCAGGGTTCGATGGCAAGAATGGAAAAGCCGCTTGCCGAGCTTACCGGCAAGACGGTGCTCAGCAGTCCTCGCCTGGGTGTTGAGCAGATCAAGGGACTGTTGTAGAAGGAGGAACCCATGGATCTTGAAGCTTTGCATGCGATGTCTTTGCAGCTTAGGAGAGATGTCGTTGAGATGGTTTACCGTACAAAGGATGGCCATCCCAGTCCGAGTTTTTCAGTTGCAGATATTATTACCGCCCTCTATTTTGAGGTGATGAATATTGACCCATCCAACCCTGATAAGAGCGATCGTGATCGCTTTGTACTCTCCAAGGGACACGCTTGTCCTGTATTGTATGCTGCCCTCGCCAGGCGGGGTTATTTCCCGGTAGACGACCTGTATACCCTGCGATACCTACATTCCAAGTTGCAGGGACATCCCTATGCACCAAAGACCAAGGGTCTTGATGCAACCACAGGTTCGCTCGGAAACGGAGTTTCCATTGGACTGGGCATGGCCTTAGCCGCTCGAATCCAGAAGCAAACTAATAGGGTGTATGTGATCACCGGGGATGGTGAGCTTGGGGAAGGAATGCTCTGGGAAGCAGCAATGGCTGCAAGCCATCAGAAGGTAGCAAACCTGACGGTATTCATAGACAACAACAACTACCAGAGTGGAGGGACAGTCGGTGAAGTGTCGGGTCCCTATCCTATTGAGGATAAGTGGAAAGCCTTTGGCTGGCATACCCAGAGCATTGACGGGCATGATATTTCCCAGATCTTACAAGCAGTCGAGAACGCCAAAGCAGAAACAGAGAGACCATCGGCAATCATCTGCAAGACCGTCAAGGGAAACGGTGTTTCCTTCATGGTGGGAGAAAACTCCTGGCATAAACGGGTCTATACCGATGAAGAATACCGTATTGCCATGAAGGAACTGGGAGGAGTGCTATGAGTAGTGTTGACAGCACGAGAATTGGATTTAGAGACGCACTGATGCATTTGGCAAAAGAGCGTGATGATATTGTATTTGTTTCCACTGACTCTTTGAAAGTGGTCAAGGGTGAACCGTTCTTGGAAGCCTATCCTGATCGTGTCATTGAACTTGGAATATCCGAGCAGAACGGGGTTGGTGTTTCCAGTGGTCTTGCTTCCAGTGGCCTCTTGCCCTACATCTGTACCTACGCAGGGTTCTTGACGATGAGAGCTTGTGAACAGATGCGGACATTTGTCTCCTATCCTGCACTGAAAGTCCGCTTTGTTGGTGCCAACGGTGGCTTGCATGGAGGAAACAGGGAAGGGGTCTCCCACCAGTTCATTGAGGATGTGGGAATTCTCAGGACGATGCCCAATTTCACCATTCTCTGTCCTGCAGACGGAAACCAGGTCTATCAAGCGATGCTTGCAAGTGCTGATATCGATGGACCGGTATATATACGAATCGGCAGTGGTCGAGAAGAGAAAGTCTTCCCCGATGGAACACCGTTTCCCTTGGGTAAGGTACGCACCATTGTTGATGAAGGAAATGATGTGGCGTTATTCTGCCATGGATTTGTTACTAATCGCGTAATAGAGGCTGCAAGACAGCTGAAAGAACAGCGGGTCGGTGTGAAGGTTGTGGAGGTTGCAACCATCAAGCCATTAGATCGAGCAGGAATTGCAGCAATTCTTGGAAAAACAGGTTGTGCAGTAACGATCGAGGATCATACCATCATCAATGGTCTCGGTAGTGCAATTGCAGAGGTGATTGCTGAGGGAAACCCTGCCTACTTGGTACGGCTAGGATTGCAGGATGTGTATGGTGAGTCCGGCTTCCCTGATGAGCTGCTTGATGCCTACGGTATGTCTGTGGAGGATATTATCGCGGGAGCCAAGAAAGCCATCAAACATACAAAGGCATAATTCCACAGGATTACCTGAGGATAGAAACAAAAGGAGATAGAAACACATGAAAAAGAAGATTGTTGTACTGGTGCTAGTCACCTTGCTGGCAACGGCTCTGTTTGCACAGGGGCAAGCAGAAAAGAGTGGTCCAACTGCAGAGAAACCATTGGTATTGCGGTATGCTCACATGAATCCGGCTTCCAGCCCGAATGGGCTGCAGGCGACCTACTTTGCCGATAAGGTAGCAGAGAAGACCGGTGGGGCCATCAAGATTGAAGTGTATCCGGCAAGTCAGCTGGGATCCATCAGTGAGATGGCGGAAGCTGTTTCCATGGGTTCTATTGCGCTACACCACAATACCTATGGCGGATTGCAGCCGTTGCTTAATGACCTGGGTTTGTTTGACACCCCATACCTCTATCGGGATGTTGACCACCTGCTCAAGGCAACTGATCCTGAGACCAGTCCGGCACTCATGGAGTTGAACCAGAAGTTGATCGATACCAGAAACGTCAGGATTCTCTACTCCTTCTACTTCGGTACCCGTGAGTTGACTGCAAACTTCCCTGTCTACTCCCCAGCTGACTTGGCTGGAAAGAAGATTCGGGCCATTCCTTCCCCCATCTATCTTGCAGCAGTGGAAGGTATGGGTGCGGTAGCAGTTCCCATCGATTGGTCAGAAGTTCCCGTTGCCCTCTCCACCGGTGTCGCCGATGGACAGGAGAACCCAGTAAGTACCCTGGTAACCAGCAACATCTATGAAGTACAGAAGTATGCCATGATGACCGACCATATCATGGGTAGTGAACCTGTGGTAATCAACGAGAAGGTATGGCAGTCACTAAGTGACGATCATAAGCAGATCTTCAGGGAAGTTGCTCGTGAAACACGTGATTGGGCGTCCAACTACGTACAGGAGAATGAGGCCAAGGACGTGCAGACGCTCAAAGACAAGGGTATGACCATCATCACAGCAGCTGATGGCCTGAAAGTTGATGAGTTCCGTTCTTCCGTCAGCAAAGTCGTTGATGAACGCTTTGGTGAAGCTTGGGGCAAGTACTACGAGATGATCCACGCAATCAAGTAGTAGTGGTTTCAGTGGTGGAGGCAGGATGATCTCCTGCTTCCACACATGTCTTCTAATACAAGGAATACTCCTATGCAAAGGTTCTTGAAAAAGATGGCTGGTCTGTATGAGCTGCTCGGCATCCTCTTCTTGTTGATGCTGTTCCTTTCAGTGCTTATTCAGATTGTCATGAGAAATATATTCAATTCAGGGTCGATACAGTTGGAAGAGCTTGCTCGGTTTTCCTTGGTCTCGTTGGTGTTCCTGATGATACCGGTGTTGACCTGGAAAAACCAACAAATCATTGTTGATATCGTGGTATTATACCTGCCGGAAAACGTGAAGCGTTGGTTTTCAGCCATTACCCAGCTTCTGGTTATGGTCTTTGGTCTGTATGTGCTTAATGCCATCGTGACAATCATGGAATTCAATTGGAATGTACGAACTCCGGCTCTCGCAATGCCGAATGTGGTGTTTTACATCCCCATCACACTGGGAGTGCTTGCCATGTGCATCTTTTCCCTCGCTGGTGCCATCATGACGCTTCGTAAGAGGGAGGTAGTCCAATGAGTGGTTCCATGGTAGTGCTCATGTTCCTGGTCTTGCTGACCACAGGCCTTCCCATTGCCGTCAGTATGGGAATTCCCTCTGCCTTGTATCTGATTGTGGCAAATATTCCTCCCAGTCAGTTGATTCAAAGAATGGTTACCAGTCTCAACTCTTTCCCCATGCTTGCCGTTCCCTTGTTTATCCTGGCAGCAGGACTGATGAATAGTTCGGGTATTACCGAACGGTTGTTTGAGTTTGCAAAATTGTTGGTTGGCCGCTTGAAAGGTGGTTTGGCCCAAGTAAATATTGTAGCTTCCCTGATCTTCAGCGGCATCTCAGGAGCAGCCCTCGCTGATGTTGGTGGACTGGGGAATATTGAGTTGGAAGCGATGGAGAAACAGAAGTATCCAAAGCCGCATGCTGCAGCCATTACCGCTGCCTCTGCAGTAATCGGCCCAATCTTCCCTCCATCCATCCCCCTGATCATCTATGGTGCTGCAGCTGAGACCTCATCCATGCAACTCCTGATTGCTGGAATTCTGCCTGCACTGATCATTGCCATTGCCTTGATGGTCCAAGTGGCCTTCTTTGCTCGGCGGTACAACTATCCCAAGGGAGTTGAGAGCAAGTATTCACGAACAGAGGTCCTTACCATCATAAAGAGGGGCCTGCCTTCCATGTTCATGCCATTGATCATGATGGGTGGGATGCTCTCTGGCCTGTTCAGTCCGACTGAAGTTGCTGCAATTGCTGTCGCCTATGCATTGGTATTGAGTGCAATATACAGGGAGCTCAGCTTTGCATCGTTTATCAAGACATGCAAGGAGACATTGCAATCAACGGCAAGTGTACTGTTTATCGTTGCCTCTGCTGCCATCTTTGCCTGGGTGTTGACGGTAGAACAGCTTCCTCAGCAGGTATCGGCATTGATGCTTGGTATTTCTGACAATCCGGTAGTACTCTTGATTCTTGCCAATGTAATTCTCCTTATTGCTGGAATGTTCCTGGAGTCCACTGCTGCGATTATGATTCTGACCCCGATTCTGTTGCCGCCTCTGATGGCCAGTGGTGTTAATCCTGTCCATTTTGGCCTGGTAATGGTATTCAACCTGATGATTGGAATGATCACCCCTCCCGTTGGCATGAGTGTGTATATGCTCAGTCCAATCGTGAAGCTTCCGGTGGGGAAGGTATTCAAGGCAGTCATGCCATACCTGTTCTCCCTCCTGGTGGCATTGGTGGTTCTCACTTATGTCCCACAAATCTCCCTGTGGCTACCGTCATTACTATTCAATTAGAGGTGTGTATGAAATCTACGTATTTTCACCGTGTGCATCAACAAACCAAGACTCGTTTCTGGATCAACAACCCAACCATGGAACAAGCCAAGCGGGCGATAGAAGAAGGTGCAATTGGGTGTACCACCAATCCGAGTTATGTTTCGAAGCTCTTTGAATCTGAAGAGGACATGCGTGTAGTGAGGCGGATGATTGACCTCCTGCTCCCCTATGAGAAGGATGACTCCGCTCTGGCCTCCAAGGTTCAGCAGATGATGGTCGGCCGTCTTGCAGATCTGTTCCTCCCACTCTATCGCGCCAGTGGCGGTACAGAGGGGCTGGTTACCATCCAGGGTGACCCGTTTGCTGAGACAGATGCCAGCTTGATTGTAAAGGAAGGGTTGGAGAACTATGAGATTGCTGAGAATATCTGTATCAAGATACCGGTAACCAAGTGGGGTATCGAGGCAATAAGCACCATGGTGGAGCATAATATTCCCACGATGGCAACAGAGGTTATGAGTCTGAGCCAGACCATCTCCATTTGTGAAGCCTATCAGAAGGTTAGCCAGAAGAGTGGAAACACCCCTCCTTTCTATGTCACACACATTACCGGTATCCTTGACGATCATTTCAAACGTGTCATCAAGGAACAACAGCTCTCCATTGATGAGGAGTTGGTCAAATATGCTGGGCTCTCCATTGCAAAGAAAGAGTATGAGATGATGAAGGATAGGGGATATCCAGGAGTCATGATTGGTGGAGGAGCCAGAAAACTTGAGGACTTCACTGAGCTGGTGGGTGGGGATCTGAGCATCACCATCAACTGGAAGGGAACTGCCGAGGTGTTGATTCAACAGGACAAGGAAGTGGTTGACCGAATAGACAGTACGCTCGATGAACAGCAGATCCAGAGGCTCTGTAAGGAGCTTCCTGACTACCAGAGAGCCCTTGAGACCGATGGTATGTCTGTTGAAGAGTACTACGATTATGGCGGGGTAGAGTTGTTCCGTACCTCATTCCAGAAGGGATGGAATGCCTTGCTTGCCTTGATTGCTGAGAGAAGGGGAACCAAATAATGGACGAGAAGAAACATAGAGGGAATTTGCATACAGACAAGAGAGTGGAGAGGGCAAAGGGAATTGAGCGGGTTACCTTGACGTATGACAAGGATAGCATGATCTGTTATTTCTACCTTGAGAAAGGGTCCACGCTTGAGATGCATACCCACCCTGAAAGCCAGAATGGCTTTGTGGTAAAGGGTCATATCCATTTCATCAAGGGAGATGGCGAGGTTTTGGACCTTCATGCAGGAGATGCATACTATTTTGCTTCCATGGATCCTCATGGTTCCAAGATACTTGAGGATACCGAGCTGATTGAGTGTTTCTCTCCCTCGAGGGATGATTACAAGGATTGATGATTCCTTGCTTTCATCAAGGGCTCTTGGTATGATACAGTGCTGTATGCAGGGGGATTCATTTCCATGGAAGACATGTTCAGGGTACGCGAAGGCCGTCCATCAGCGGTTGAATGGGTGATAGAGAAGATCAAGGAACTCTTGATCGACCAGAAGCTTTCTCCCGGGGATATGATTCCCAATGAAATCTCCCTTGCCGAGAGCCTGAAGGTTGGGCGTGGCACGGTACGTGAAGCCTTGAAGATACTCTCTGCCTATGGGGTGATTGAGATCAAGCAGGGGCATGGAACATTTGTTTCCAGCGCATCAAACAAGCGTCTATTCGATCCACAACTGTTTCAGATCCTTGTCCAGGACCGTGATTACAAATCATTGACCCAGGTCAGGCAGTTGCTGGAAGAGGGTATCGTCAAATTGGTCATTGAGTCTGCGAGCGATGAGGAATTGGCTTTGCTCGATCAATCAATGAAGGAGTTCCAGAAGGAGCTTGGTAAAGATCAGGCTTCTGCCCAGAAAGCAGGCGCCCTGGACTTGCATTATCATCGCTTGCTTGCTCGATTTTCCCATAACAGTATTGTAGAAAACATCTATACCTTTGTGATTGACTTGTTTACCAAGACCATCAACCCCATTCATGAGGGTGTTGATGAGGTGCATCAACAACTGCATCAGGCAATTATGGATAGAGATGGTGAAAAGGCAGTGGAGGCAGTTCGTTCCCACACTGCAATTTGGGTCTGGGCCTATAAGGAGACCCATCCAGAGCACTAATCGACCAGTACTACCCCCTCTCCATCGAAGCCGTTGACCTTAATGGTCAATGGCTTTTCGCTTCTTGCATGAATGAAGTGTTCTGTCTCTGAGACAATCTGGAGGTCCTTGAGTTTCTCATACCGCATTGAACCAGACCGATAGGCCGGGTTGATAGTCAGGTAGAGGCACCCCAGGCTTGTCATGTTCTGGAAGAAGTGGGTCCCTTGGCTTGGTTCCACCTGGAATCCTTGTAACCCTGTCTCAACAATAACCTTACTTCTGGATATCTGTGACCAAGTTACGGGAATGCCCAACCATGGGTCACAGCTGCCCAATCTTCCTGCTACCACCAATACATAGTCTCTCTCTGCAATAACCATTGCTGCATTGAGTTTGTCGAGTTCCTTTGCCATGCCTTTCATTGAAGAGGCCGAGAACTGATCGATTTTCAAGTAGATGATATCTTCTACATGATCAATTTTACCGTTTCCCATCACCACATGGGAATGGATGGCAGCACTCTCCCGTTCATGGTTGCTGATTGAGACATCGCTCTCCTCATTTCCTGCTGCAATAGGGCGGATCTGGAGAAGACTGAACTCCCTCATCTTTGGGGCTGCACGATTCAGGTTTACTGCAAATTCAATTTCTACTGGTTTTCCCATTGCCTCTGTACCCAACTGAAGGACATCCCTGACGATGGAAGCTAGGGGAAAGGCGTCATACTTAAGGATTCCGTTGAAGGTGATCACCTTCTCTCCCTCAGTCCTGACAGACTCACTCAGCATGCCGCTTGTCAAGTCATAGGTGCTTGCAATATATCTGATGGCATCGGGATAAGCCCACGATTCACGGAAATTGAGCAGTTCCAGGTTCTCAAGACCACCTTCTTCAAGTGGATGGTAGCCGCTTTTCATATTCAGGGCGTAGAAGGTGTTCTGGCTGCTTGTCTGGTTGCCCCCCAGGAACTGTGCTGGCCGTTTTGGGTGGGTAGGGCTGAATCGCAGGGCAGAACCATTGTCCACCACCGATTTACCGAAGCCAAAGCTGAGCATACCGACCCCATCCTCAGGCTTCTCTCCTCCCAGAGGGTAATAGTTGAGGGAACGGGCAACCCCACTGATGTTTGGATACCAGTAAGAACCATGATCGCTTCCAATGACCTGCTGGATGATGACAGCCATTTTCTCATCTTCGAGCATATGCTCGGTTGCCTTGAGGTACTCCTTTGCACTGCGGAAGAAGGTGGAAGCCCAGACCGCACGTACCGCATCACAGAGCTCTTGGAGCCTCGCCTCGTCAGCCCCTTGGTTGGGAAGCATACATGTCTCGTATACCCCGGCGAACGGTTGGAAGTGTGAGTCCTCCAGAAGGCTGGAAGAGCGCACACAAATCGGCTGACGGATAACCTGGATGATTTCCGAGAGATTCAGGACCAATTCATTGCTCAATGGTTTTGAGAGGAATATTTTAAGCAAGGTCTCATCAGGAAGATCCCCTGATGCGATATCGTTGAGATCATTTTCCTCGAGGAACTGGGTGAACTGATCGGTGGTTACGACCACCGTACGAGGGATGGAGAGGTATACATCAGGGTATTTCTCTGGAAGTTTCGCTGCACGTAATACCATATCGATGAAGGCAAGTCCTCGTCCTTTTCCTCCCAGGGAGCCCCCTCCGATTCGGCTGAAGAAGAGCGTTTCGTCATAATTGTTCCTACTGAATTGGGCGATGACTCCCTTGGTTCTCTCCTTGCGGTAGTTGCGGATGATCTCCGTCATCTGTTGCTGTACCACCTTTGCATCCCCATTGGCTGGGATCTTCAAGTCCTTGATCCTTGCAGCAATGGCATAGAGGCTCTGTGCCCTGAGCCATCGTGAAAAGTCATTTCTCCTGGAGTGGAAATCGAAGCTTTTTGTGGGAACCTTGGGAAGGACCCTCTGCAGGTCGCGCATGGTCTCTGCGCGGGCGATCTCCTCCATCGTATCAGGATCTCGGAAGATAAAGGGGCCGAATCCGTAGTGCTTTGTCATGAACTTATTCAGTTCAAAAAGGAGTGCTGAATTGTTCTTCCAGAGAAAATACGCTCCTGCTTCCTCTGCCATCTCCTGGGCAGTGTTATCACTGCTTTGGATAAGTATCGGAATCTCAGGGTCTCTTGCGTGAACCATTTTTGTGAGGTATAGGCCCGCATACTTGTCCTGATCGCCCTCCTTGAGGTAGGACATGTCGGTGATGATCCCCAAGATATTGTGTTGATATTTGCTATAGAGCTCCTGGGCCTCCTCATAGGTTCTGGCAAGCGCGATCTTTGGTCTTCCACGCATCCTGAGGGTTTTTCCCCAGTTGTTCAGTGCTTCAAGGATGGCTGAGCGATTCTGTTGGATCAAGGTGGTGTACATCATGGGAAGGTAGGATGAGTAGAACCGTACAGAGTCCTCTACCAGGATGATCAGCTGTACATCTGCTTCCTGGGTGTCATGGTCAAGGTTCATCCTATCCTCAACCAGCTTGATCATGGCAAGGAAGATGGTGGGATCGCCCTGCCAGTAGAAGAAATAGTCGATATCCTTACAGTCTGATCCCTTGATCATCTTATTTCTTTTGTGGCTGGAGGAGGGGGAAAGTGCGATAACCGGCATTTGCGGGTTGCTTTTCTTGATGGTTGTAGCCAACTGCTCAACAGAGTCGGTCCCGAGGTCGAGCATGGTGACAACCAGGTCGAACGATCTCTGGCTCAAGAGATTCAGCGCTTCTTCTGCGGTGCTGGTATGGGTGAACTTTGGTGGGTTGTTCAATCCAAGCTGGGTGTATTCGAGGTATAACTCTTCCTCAACCCGTCCATCTTCCTCTAAGAGGAAACGGTCATAGTCGTTGCAGATGAGCAGCACGTTGTAGATATGTTTCAGCATCAGGTTGCTGAATGGCAACCAGGTTGGGTCAAGTGTATACATAGCAGGTATTTTATCATGAGAGACGAAGTTTGCATATTGTTTCAGAATATTCATAAAATTGATTGAAAATTCAATTTTTATGTATATTTTTGTACGATAGGGTAAATATAAAAAATATAATCATGTTTTTCGCAATTCGACGTTGACATATCGATATAGCGGGTTTACGCTTTTTGGACAAGCAACAGCGTGTTGCAGCACAGACCAAGGAGAATAATCTAGGTATGTATACCCTTGAATCAGTAATGAAAGAACTGGAGAGAAAGAATCCCGCCGAACCTGAGTTCATCCAGGCAGTCAGCGAGGTAGTGGAAAGTGTCCTCGACGTGGTCAATGAGAATCCTGTCTATGAAAAGCATCGGATTCTCGAGAGAATGACCGAACCCGACCGGGTATACACCTTTCGAGTCGAGTGGGAGGATGATGAAGGAAATCTTCAAGTAAATCGTGGATATCGTGTTCAATTCAATAATGCAATCGGACCTTATAAGGGCGGTCTCCGTTTCCACTCCAGTGTTACCCTCGGCACACTGAAGTTCCTTGGTTTTGAACAGACACTGAAGAACAGTCTTACCACGCTCCCCATGGGTGGTGGTAAGGGAGGTAGTGATTTTAATCCACGTGGCAAGAGCGACAGTGAAATTCTCCGCTTCTGTCGTTCTTTCATGACTGAGTTGCAGAAATATATCGGCCCTGAGACAGACGTCCCTGCTGGGGATATTGGGGTAGGAGCTCGTGAGATTGGTTTTCTCTATGGGCAGTATAAGCGTATCAGGGGAGAGAATACGGGGGTTTTGACCGGGAAGGGCCTTGGCTTTGGGGGGTCTCTGGTTCGTCCTGAGGCTACAGGCTATGGAACCATGTACTTTGCCCAGGCTATGCTTGAGACGCATCAAGATAGCTTGGAAGGAAAACGAATCTCCCTCAGTGGGTTCGGGAACGTTGCTTGGGGAGCTGCCATGAAGGCGACTGAATTGGGAGCCAAGGTAGTTGCGATCAGTGGTCCTGATGGATATATCTATGACGAAGAGGGAGTAGGTACTCCTGAGAAGTGGGCCTTCATGCAGTATCTTCGTTCTTCAAACAATGATGTGGTTGCTCCCTATGCTGAACGGTTTGGAGCGAAATTCGTTGCAGGAAAGAAGCCTTGGGAAGTCCCTGTTGATCTTGCATTCCCCTGTGCCATCCAGAACGAGTTAGATAAGGAAGATGCAAAATCCCTTGTTGCGAATGGGGTCAAATATGTTGTTGAGACTTCAAATATGGGTTGTACGGCTGATGCAGCAACCTACTTCATTGAGCAACGTATACCCTATGCCCCAGGCAAGGCTGCCAATGCAGGAGGGGTTGCTGTAAGTGGACTCGAGATGAGTCAGAATGCCATGCATCTTTCCTGGAGTGCTGAAGAGGTCGATGAGAAGTTGAAGGGTATTATGGGAAAAATCCATCAATCATGTATCTTGGAAGGCTGGGAAGAGGATGGGTATATCAACTATGTGAAGGGAGCAAATATTGCTGGCTTCAAGAAGGTTGCCGATACCATGGTGCAACTCGGCTATTAATTGTATTGTCCCCTTCGGGGTGTGTATCAGGAGGGCCTTCAGTATTTTGGGGGCCCTTCACTTTTTGAAACAGCACTAGCCACCGGACAAAATTACTCATATGATCATATGCCATGACAACTCAATGAGCACTAAATATGCATCTGATTTCTACCCTCTATGAGAGGATGATTCATACGTTGTTCACGTATTGCCAGCAAGGAATAAGAAGAAATTTTCTGCTCTCTATTTGACCTATTCTGTCTACACCAATACGCATTATTTAAGAGATGATACGTGATTGCTATAAAACCCATATAACACTATATATAGCGTTATGTAACTTTACATAGCGCTATAAATGTTGTATTGTCCGCTTGCCAAGTTCAGTTCGCCATGGTATGGTAGATGAGGGTCGACTAGGGTCGACCCGCTCTCTTGCCCCACTTTTCTAGCAGGAGAGAGGGTAAGAATGTCTTCAAGAATTTTGAATTAATTTTATATATAGAGGGATTACATGAGCGTTGCTAAGAATGAATTGAATCCGTTGGGTCGTAAGATTTTCCTTGACCGTTATGCACTGAAAGATGTCCAGAAGGAGACGCTGAAGGTTGGGGATGTTGTGGTTGCCGTAAGCAACCCAAAGACTGGTCAGCGAGAGATTGGGATAGTAAGCGAATTGAACGACGGGGATGCCATCACCGTCAAGCTTGATGAAGGTACTATCTTGCACGTGAAGCGTGAGGATGTTGACAAGCCGCTTGAGACCGACCCAGCACAGATGCTTGCTCGTGTAGCGAAAGGTATTGCTTCCCAAGAGAAGCCGGAGGTGCGAAAGCAATGGGAAAAAGAGTTCAATTGGCTCCTGGAGGACTGGAAGTTTGTCCCTGGAGGCAGGATTCTCACCGGTGCGGGAACGGATCAGAACCTAACCTATTTCAACTGCTACGTGATCCCTTCCCCGAAGGACAGTCGTGGTGGCATCATAGCCTCTTTAGGCCAGATGACCGAAATTATGAGCCGAGGGGGGGGAGTGGGTATGAACATATCGTCCCTCAGGCCACGGCACAGCTACGTCAAGGGCGTAAACGGCCGCTCCAGTGGCTCGGTAAGCTGGGGCGGGCTCTTCAGCTTCGTAACCGGCTTGATTGAACAGGGTGGCTCCCGTCGTGGTGCCTTGATGTTGATTCTCAATGTCTGGCATCCCGATATTCTCGATTTTATTGAGTCCAAGCGGGAAATGGGCAAGATAACCAATGCAAACATCTCTGTCGGAATTACCGATGATTTCATGGATGCGGTACGCAGTGATGGGGATTGGCATACCTATTTCCCTGATACCACCGACCCTGATTATAATGAAAAGTGGGACGGTGATATCGAGAAATGGAAGAAGAGTGGGCATAAGGTCCAGGTGTACCAGACAATGAAGGCAAGAAAGATTTGGGATGCCATTGTAGAGAGTGCCTGGGCAAGTGCTGAACCTGGGGTTTTCTTTATCGATCGCTACAACAAGATGTCCAACTCTTGGTACTACTCCTCCATCCAGAGCACCAATCCTTGTGGGGAGCAGGGTCTTCCTCCTTGGGGTGTCTGCAATCTTGGCTCCATCAACCTCAGTAGGTTTGTGAAGAACAAGAAGGTGAATTACAAGGATTTAGGCAGGGCAGTTCGCTTGGCAGTCCGTTTCCTTGATGATGTCATTGATGATACCCCCTACTTCTTCGAGGAGAACAAGAGGCAGCAGCAGAGTGAGCGCCGTATCGGGCTAGGGACCATGGGTCTTGCTGATATGTTGATCAAGATGGAACTCGCCTATGGCAGCGAAGAGTCCCTCACCTTTATTGAGGAGCTGTACAAGTTCATCTGCGTTGAAGCCTATGCAGAGAGTTGTGATCTTGCAAAGGAGAAGGGAAGCTTCTCCCTGTTCGACGCTGAGAAGTTGCTTGAGAGCGGCTTCATGAAGCAGATGCCGGAAGAGATCCGGCAGAAAGTCCGCGAGCAGGGATTGAGGAATGTCACCCTCCTGACGCAGGCCCCTACTGGAACCACCGGTACGATGGTCAATACCTCAACTGGAATAGAGCCCTATTATTTCTGGGAGTGGGAGCGAACTGGAAGGATGGGAACGAACATCGAGCGGGTTAAGGTGTATGATGACTGGGTAAAGGAAAATCCCGGAGCGAAGAAGCCTGATTACTTCGTCTCTGCTATGGATCTTGCTCCTGAAGGACATGTCAAGGTGCAGGCAGCAATCCAGAAGTGGGTCGATTCCTCTATCTCCAAGACAGGCAATACTCCCAAGGAGTACACGGTAGAGCAGACAGGCAATCTCTATGAGTTGCTCTATGACCTTGGTTGCAAGGGTGGTACCACCTATCGTGATGGATCACGTGATACACAGGTCTTGACGGTCAAGAAAGAGGAGAAGAAGGAAGCTCCTGTGGTGACCCGTTCCAGTGAACCAAAGCCACGGGTACGCTCCACTGTCTTGAGGGGAACCACCTACCGTAAGGCCACTCCAATTGGAACGGCGTACATCACCGTAAACTGTGATGGTCCGGATCCAAGCGATATTTTTGAGGTTTTCATCAATGTAGCAAAGGTGGGCAGTGATGTGGCAGCCGATGCAGAAGGACTGGGAAGACTGATCAGCTTGTTGCTTCGCATGCCTTCTCCCCTGACCCCGGACCAACGTGCCCAGGCGATCATCAGCCAGCTTTCAGGGATCGGAAGTGGTCGCTCCATGGGATTCGGGCGAAACCGGGTAATGAGCCTGCCTGATGCAGTAGCACAGGTTCTGCAACAGCATATCGGTTCAACCGACTCCGATCGTGATGCCTCCCGTCTTCCTGATGAGGAGGATGAGGATGAAGATGTTGGTCAGCTGGACCTTGGCCTTCCTGCTTCCGGTAGCTCCGTGAAGCCCGATATCTGCCCGATCTGCGGTAATGTCACTTTTGTGAATATCGAAGGTTGCAAGAAATGTTTCTCTTGCGGCCATAGTGAGTGTTGACCAAAGATTCAGCAATCCCTACTCTCACTAGAGGGTAGGGAGCGCATGGGAAATACACGTATAACCCGTCCTCTTGTGGCGGGTTTTTCCTTGTACAGAGGTCTGGAGAAGAATGTTTATATTCTGTTCATAATCCGAATCATCAATAGGTTCGGGGATTTTGTGCAGCTGCTTCTGGTCCTCATTCTTACCGGAAAACTGGGGCTCTCTCCAGCCCAAGCGGGATTCTTTGTCTCTTTCAGCGTTATTGCCACCATGGTTGGTCAGTTCTCCAGTGGGTATATTGCTGACCGATGGGGAAGAAAGACTCCTCTGGTAATCTGTCAGGCTGTGGTCAGTCTCTCCTATCTTGCAAGTGCAGTAATGTTTTCTTCATTTCCTCATCTGGTACCGTATCTGATCCTTCTCTCCAGTCCTTTCCGTGGAGGAACTTCTCCCCTCACCAATACAATGGTTGCTGATTTCAGCCCAAGCGACCAACTCTCCCGGTCGTTCAGTCTTCTCTATCTGGGGACGAACATTGGAGTGGCCCTTGGTCCTGTTGCAGCTTCCTTTCTCTATGCACGTTCGATTGTATTGCTCTTTGTATTTTCCTCTTTCCTGATTTTCCTCTCTACACTCCTGTTGTTGCGTGGAATCCCGAAGAGTGAAACCCTCTATACCAAGGAAACTGCCACTACTGCCAAGAAGCTTCGGATGCCTCCCATCCTGATACTCTTTTTGATTTTGTTTGCCCTCTACGGCCTTGCCTATGCCCAGAATACCTTTACCCTGCCTCTCCAGTTTGCTTCCCTGTATGGGGAGGTGCTTGGTTCAAGTCGTTATGCATTGCTGATGACAATAAATGCAGTGACTGTATTGGTTGCAACGGCCTTCCTCACCACATGGACGCATAGACTTGGACAACTCCCTTCCATGGCGATCGCCATGCTGTTCTATGTCGTTGGGTATGGGATGTACGCTGGTTGTACTGTCTTTCCTCTTTTCCTGGTCGCAACATGTATCTGGACCTTTGGGGAGATTCTGATGGCAACCAATGCCAATGTGTTTGTGAATGCCTATGCGCCTCCCTCTCTTCGTTCGAGGTGTAACTCATCACTTACCATTGCATCCAGTCTTGGCCACTCCATTGCCCCAACAGGCGGGGGGTTGTTGCTGGCAGTGAGCGGATATAGCCAGCTCTGGGGTATATCGGCAGGGCTTTGTTTTCTCCTTGGGTGCGGTTATATTGCACTAAATAAATACTTAAAGAGCTGATATATAACCTAAAGTTTGGTAAAAATGGAAATCAATCTGGATAAGGTTGCAAACGATTCCTTATTGGTTTAAGATTGGAATCTGAAAAAATCTGGTTGGATTTTTTTTTGTTCGCGCAAAGGGTAGCCCACTCAGGGCTACATCAAATACTGTTATTATGGAGTGTCAAAATGGGTAACAAAAAAAGGGTTACTATTGACGGAAACACCGCTGCCGCGCATATAGCCTATGCCTTCAGTGAGGTAGCCGCAATCTATCCGATCACCCCGTCCTCCCCGATGGGAGAGTTCGCGGATTCTTGGTCCAGTACTGGGCGTAAGAACCTTTGGGGAAAGACGGTAGAAATCATGGAGATGCAGTCTGAGGCTGGTGCGGCTGGTGCCGTTCATGGTGCTCTCGCTGCTGGTGCTTTGACCACCACGTTTACTGCAAGCCAGGGATTGCTTCTGATGATCCCGAACATGCATAAGATCGCTGGTGAGATGACACCAACCGTCTTCCACGTGTCTGCAAGATCTCTTGCTGCACAGTCTCTCTCAATCTTTGGTGACCACTCCGACGTCATGTCCTGCCGCAATACCGGCTTTGCCATGACCTGTGCAAACAATGTACAGGAGACCATGGACATGGCCTTGGTCGCACACTTGGCTACACTTGAGTCCCAGGTCCCCTTCCTTAGCTTCTTTGATGGTTTCAGAACTTCACACGAGTTGCAGAAGGTCGAGGAAATTTCTTATGAAGACATCAAGCCGTTGATCAAGGAAGAGTACATCCGCCGCTTCCGTGAAAGAGCAATGCGCCCAGAACAGCCAAGGCTGAAGGTTGCAGCACAGAACGAAGACGTCTACTTCCAGGGTCGTGAGACTGTCAACAAGTACTACGATGTACTGCCTGAGATGGTCCAGAAGTACATGGATGAAGTAGAGAAGCTTACCGGTAGGGCATACCACCTCTTCGACTATGTTGGTGCAGAAGATGCAACCGATGTAGTGGTTATAATGGGTTCTGGTGCCGATACCATGGAGTGGGCAAGCGATTACATCAACAAGAAGGGTGGCAAGACCGGTGTTCTCAAGGTTCGCCTCTATCGCCCGTTCAGTGCAAAGCACTTCCTGGAAGCTCTTCCCTCTTCTGTGAAGCGCCTTGCAGTACTTGACCGCACCAAGGAGCCTGGCTCCCTCGGTGAGCCCCTCTACCAGGATATCATCACTGCTCTCAGCCAGATGGATAAGAGCGATATCAAGGTCTACGGCGGCCGCTATGGTCTTTCCAGCAAGGACTTCACTCCTTCCCACGCAAAGGCGGTCTTTGATCACCTTGCAGGCAAGGCGTTCCACAACTTCACCGTTGGTATCAATGACGATGTAACCAAGAGATCTATTCCTGTACAGGATATGATTGACGTTTCTCCAGAGGGTGTGGTTTCCTGCATGTTCTGGGGTCTTGGCTCTGACGGTACCGTTGGTGCAAACAAGAACTCAATCAAGATCATCGGTGACAACACCGATCTTAATGCTCAGGCATACTTCTCTTACGATTCGAAGAAGAGCGGTGGTATCACCGTCAGCCACCTTCGCTTTGGTAAGGGCCAGCTGACCATGCCGTGGTTGATCGACCATGCTGACTTTGTCGCATGTCACAACCCTGCCTACATCGGTCGCTATGATATGCTTGCTCCTCTCAAGAAGGGTGGTGTGTTCTTGCTCAACAGCCAGATTTCCTCTGACGAGATCTTTGAGCACCTGACCCGCGAGATGCAGGAACAGATCATCGAGAAGAAGATCCGTTTCTACAACATCAATGCACTTGAGATTGCAGAGAAAGCAGGTCTTGGTACCCGTATCAATACCGTTATGCAGGCTGCATTCTTCAAGATCAGTCAGGTTCTTCCTGAGACTGAAGCCATCGATTTGGTCAAGCAGTACATCAAGAAGACCTTCCTCAAGAAGGGCGAGGACATTGTTAAGAAGAACTGGGCAGCAGTTGATGGTGCCAGTGAGGCTCTTCATGAGGTTGCTATTCCTGAAAAAATCACCAAGAGCTATGATCCTGCTCGCTTGATCCCTGAGGATGCTGACGACTTCGCAAAGGACATCATGGAACCCATCATGCACCTCAAGGGCAATGATATTCCTGTTTCCAAGATGTCTTTCGATGGAAGCCTGCCTACCGCTACTGCAAAGTTCGAGAAGCGTGGTGTTGCTCCCTTCGTTCCTCACTGGATTGCTGAGAACTGTATTCAGTGTAACCAGTGTGTACAGTCCTGCCCACATGCAGCAATCAGGGCAAAGCAGATTGAACCCAAGCATCTCGAGGGTGCTCCAGAAACCTTCACGACGCTGAAGTCCAACACCAAGAACGAGAAGGATCTCCAGTTCAAGATTCAGGTGTATACCGAAGATTGTCAGGGTTGTGGTGTCTGTATTGAGACCTGCCCGAGCAAGGAGAAGTCCCTTGTATTCAGTCCAATCGCAACCGAGCGTGAAGCTGGTGAGATTGCCAACGCTGAGTTCTTCGAAGAGCTTCCCTACGATGTGCTTGATGGCACCAAGGAAACCACGGTCAAGGGTCTGCAGTTCAAGCAGCCTCTCTTCGAGTTCAGTGGTGCTTGTGCCGGATGCGGTGAGACTCCTTACGTCAAGATGGTCTCCCAGATTTGCGGCGATCGCATGATTGTTGCAAACGCAACTGGTTGTTCCTCCATCTACAGTGGTACCTTCCCAACCACTCCTTACACTGTCCGCCAGAGTGACGGCCAGGGTCCTTCCTGGGGCAATAGCCTCTTCGAGGACAATGCAGAGTATGGTCTGGGTATGCGCCTCGCTGTCGATTCCAACCGTGAGCAGTTGAAGATCTACATCGACCAGCTCCTTGCAATGGGAACCACCGATGCGCTCAAGAGTGCCATCGAGAAGTCCCTTGAGCTCTGGGATGAGTCCTCCGATGCCGCCAACGATGCACAGAAGGCTGTCAAGGCAGCACTTCCTGATGCAATCGCTGCTGCTAAGAGTGATGAGGAAAAGACACTACTCGCCAAGATCGATGAGTTGAAGGACTACTTCGCTGACAAGGTTGTCTTCATCATGGGTGGAGATGGATGGGCCTATGATATCGGTTACGGTGGTGTTGACCACGTTGTTGCCTCCGGCAGAAACGTCAACATCCTGGTACTCGATACCGAGGTTTACTCCAACACCGGTGGACAGGCTTCCAAGGCAACTCCAATTGCAGCTGTTGCGAAGTTCGCAAATGCTGGTAAGGAGATTGGCAAGAAGAACATGGGCTTCATGTGCATGACCTACGGACATGCTTATGTTGCATCCATCGCTCTTGGTTCCAACCGCTTGCATGCCCAGAAGGCTCTGCAGGAAGCAGTTGCTTGGAAGGGACCTTCGATCATCTTCTGTTACTCCCCGTGTATCAACCACGGCATGAACATGCGTTTCAGCCAGGTTGAGGAGAAGAAGGCAGTGGAAGCTGGCTACTGGCCGCTCTACCGCTTCAACCCCGCACTCGAGGAAGGCAAGAGATTCAGCTGGGATACCAAGGCAGCTACTGGTTCCTACCAGGAGTTCATCAAGGGTGAGGTTCGCTACACTTCGTTGTACAAGACCAATCCTGAGAATGCTGAGGCACTCTTCGCCAAGGCCGAGGAAGATGCAAAGAAGCGCATGAGCTTCCTTGAGAAACTTGGTCCGTTGATGTAAGCATCATTGATACCATTATTAACGAGGGCTGCCGAAAGGCAGCCCTCTTCTTGGTGGAAATATTTGCTTCAATGATTTATATCTGCTATGTAAAAATCTAAACCCTGAAACAGAGTTGGTAAATGAATAAACGTATTAGCTGATTCGGATAAGTGAGTCTTTCCACTCCTGGGGAATATCATTGATATCCATTACAGAGAGTGATAAGTTTGATTGCGTTTGTACGAGTTCAATAGATATGTTGGGATCCAACTGCCACATAGCACCTGTCATAGGATCGATGATAACCATTCCAAGGACACCGCCTATTAAAAGATTTCCCCAATACCAACCATCAATGGAACTCGTCAGTGTATAGATAGAGGGTTCATATCCTTCTTTCTCAAACTTAATTGTATATGAGGCTTTTGAAAAGAAACCATTTCCTGCTTCAAGCGTAACATTGGCTGGAGTATTTCCTACAAATACAACCCGGTTGGACTTGTCAGTTATTGTGATTTTGGCATTCTGTGGTTCACTTGAGATAGTGACAGGATATTTGCTATCGCTGACAACAGTAGCACAACTCGTGAGTAGAGCCAAAAAAACGACGATGGACATTGCGAGTGCAATTTTTTTCATGAGACCTTCCTTTACAGAAACTTCTAATGATTCTGTTATCAAACAAGGATATCTAACAGACTCGTTTTTCGATATTCTCCAAGAATGGGAGGAAAAAGAGTAACTTGAGCCTTAAATCTCCAAACGGATTGTCTTATGATACAGTTATGGAAGCATACCGGATTACCCTTACCCCAAAAGACAGCATCAATGAAGCGCTTGCGCGATTTCCTGAAGATGGGAAACCACTCATTATCACCCTCGAGAAAGGAATCTACCGTGAGAAAGTGGTCATTGACCGCGAGAACGTCACCCTTGTTGGCGCTGGACGTGATAAGACACGGATTAGTTTCAGCGATGCTGCACGGACAGATATGATGGGAACCTTTGCCTCTGCAACCTGCACAGTAAAGGAATCCAACTTCCAATCTAAACACCTGACGTTTGCCAATGATTTCGACTATCCTTCCTTTCGCTATCTTGTGGAACAGGACCCAGGAAAGGTGAAGGGATTGCAGGCTGTTGCCTTCAGAACCACCGATAATGCTAATACCACCATCCTGGAGGATTGTGCCTTCTTCGGATACCAGGATACCTTGCTGCTCGATGAGGGTACGCACCTACTCAACCAATGCCAGATTGAAGGAAACATCGATTTTATCTTTGGTGGTGGTCTTGCTCTCTTTAACGATTGTACAATCCTCTCCAATGGACAGGGGTATGTTACCGCTCCCTCAACCCCTGGTGACCAATTGGGCTTCTTTTTTCACCGATGCCGGTTCCTCAGGAAAGAAGGAGTCCCAGATTATTCAGTGTATCTTGGTAGGCCCTGGCATCCAAAGGCCGATCCTACGATAGAATCCTTTGCCCTTTTATACGATTGCTACCTGGATAAACACATCCATGATTCCGGCTGGACTCTGATGCATGCTTTCCCTACGGAAGGTGGGGAAGTGATCTTCACACCAGAGCAATCACGGTTCTATGAGTCTGCTTGTACAGGACCTGGATCCTCTTCTGAGCGTGAAAGTCTTGGAGAAAAAGAGGCTTCCTCCCTGGTGATGGCAATCGAGTCATTAATATAACTCTTTGTTATTTGAGAAATTGTGTATTTCTTATAAATGGGGGAGAAAAAAACTCTTGTATATAAGAAATATTTGCTGATATCTAAAAAAAACCAAGATTAACCGAAAAAATTTGCATGTACGACTGCCCAAGGCCGTGTGAAACTGGATACAGAGAAAATCCACTAGGAGGGTTCTATGAAAAAGTTTACGGCTATCATGTGCTTGGCACTCGCTCTGGTTACTCCCGTTTTTGCCCAAGGACAGGCAGAGGCTGGAGCCATTGAAATCGGATGTGCAATCTACAAGTTTGACGACACCTTTATGACCGGTGTTCGTAACGCAATCGTCGCTGCAGCAGCAGAGACTGATGCAAAGGTCGAGGTTGTTGACTCCATGAACATCCAGGCTACTCAGAATGAGAAAGTCGACCTGTTCATCACCAAAGGTATGGATGCAATGCAGATCAACCCTGTTGACCGTACCGCTGCTGGAGTCATCATCGACAAGGCCAAGAAGGCTGACATTCCTGTAGTATTCTTCAACCGCGAGCCTTTGGCTGAAGATATGGCTAAATGGGACAAGATTTACTACGTGGGAGCCCGCGCAGAAGAGTCCGGTACCATGAGTGGTCAGTTGGTTGTTGATTACTGGAAAGCCAACCCCAAGATGGACAAGAATGGCGACGGAGTCCTGCAGTATGTAATGCTGAAAGGCGAACCCGGACACCAGGATGCAGAGCTGAGAACCGAATATTCGATCAAGGCATTGCAGGATGCAGGTATCAAGGTTGAGAAACTTGCTGAAGATACCGGCATGTGGGACCGTGTAAAGGGCCAGGAAAAGATGGCTGCTTTTATCGCCAGCCAGGGTGATGCAATTGAAGCAGTGTTCGCAAACAATGACGACATGGCCCTTGGTGCAATCGAAGCCCTCAAGGCTGCCGGTTACTTCAAAGATGGCAAGTTCATGCCCGTCGTTGGTGTTGATGCAACTGCTCCTGCATTGCAGGCACTCGAGGAAGGCACCCTGCTCGGTACCGTACTCAATGATGCAGTCAACCAGGGTCGTGCAACTTTTGCTCTCTCCTATGAGCTTGCAAAGGGCAACACCCCCACCAGTGATTCCATCGGCTATGAGATTACCGATGGCAAGTATGTATGGGTTCCTTACCAGATGGTTACCAAGGAGAATTATCAGCAGTTCAAGTAAGTGCTGAGATGTAGTACATACCCTCCGGGTTGCAACGTCACTCGGAGGGTTTTTTCAAGAAAACTACACCCCCGATACAAATCGGGGAGGCGAGGGAAGTCATGTATGTACTAGAAATGAACCATGTCTCCAAATCGTTTCCTGGAGTCAAGGCTCTGGACGATGTCACCCTGAAGGTAAAGCCTGGGACGGTACACGCTCTGATGGGCGAGAACGGAGCAGGAAAATCCACGTTGATGAAGTGCCTCTTTGGGCTTTACTCCATGGACGAGGGAGAGATTCGCTTCAACGGAGAGCCGGTTGCAATCAACAACGTAAAGGAAGCACTTTCCTTGGGTATTTCCATGATCCACCAGGAACTTCATCTCATCCCCTACCGCTCTGTGATGGAGAATATCTGGTTGGGAAGGTTCCCGAGAATTGGGGGATCCAAGAGTCCTGTGGTTGACCACCAGACCATGTTTGAAAGGACCGATCAGTTGCTGAAAGACCTGAATCTTAGCAGCATAACACCGACTGACTTGCTACGGACCTTGAGTGTCTCCAAGGCACAGAGTGTTGAGATAGCGAAGGCAGTCTCCTATGATTCGAAAATTATCATCATGGATGAGCCGAGCTCATCATTGACGGAGAATGAAGTGGAACATCTGTTTGCCATTATCCGTTCTCTTCGTCAACGTGGAGTAGCCATCATCTATATTTCCCATAAGATGGAGGAGATTCTCAAGATCTCTGATGAAGTGACGATCATGCGTGACGGGCACTATGTAGGAACCTGGGAAGCAAGTGAGCTTACTACGGCAACCATCATCAAAAGGATGGTGGGTCGTGACCTTACTCATCGTTTCCCGGCCGGAGAAAGCAAGATTGGTAAGGAGTTGCTCCGCGTTGATAACTATACCTCCCCAAATCCGAGAAGTTTCAAGCAGGTATCCCTGACACTGCATGAGGGAGAAATCTTGGGACTAGGGGGCCTTGTTGGTGCCCAGAGGACCGAGGTGATGGAAGCAGTCTTTGGACTAAGGCTTCATAATGAAGGGGCTCTTTATGTACGTGGTAAGGAAGTGAAAATCAATAGTTCCTATGATGCCAAGAAGTATGGTATGGCCTTGTTGACCGAAGAGAGGCGAGCTACCGGTATTTTCCCTGTCCTGTCTGTCCAGGATAACCTGGTGATAGCAAATATCAGGGCATATCGGGACAAGAGCGGATTACTCAGTTCGGCTAAGATGGCATCTGATACGAAAAAGAGCATCAAGGATCTCGATATCAAGACTCCTTCGGCCAAGACCTTGATCAAGAGCCTGAGTGGAGGAAACCAGCAGAAGGTACTCTTCGCACGTTGGTTGCTTACCGTTCCCGATATCCTCATCTTGGATGAGCCTACCAGGGGAATCGATGTAGGAGCCAAGTATGAGATCTATGTCATCATGCGTGAGCTCGCTGCACAGGGCAAGGGTGTGATTATGATCAGCAGTGAGATGCCTGAACTCTTGGGTATGACCGATCGGGTTGTGGTAATGAGTGAGGGGCGTGTTGCCGGTACGGTGAACAGTAAAGAGACGAACCAGGAACAGGTAATGGAACTGGCGACAAAATATGTCGGGTAGGAGGGTGAAGCAAATGCGTACGCAAGCGATAGGTAGTTTCCTCTTTGGTAAAAAGAGTTTGAAAGAGTTTGTGATGGACAAGGCAATCTTCCTCGTCCTGCTTATGTTGGTTATTGTGATTGCCATCATCAATCCCCGTATTCTGAGAGTACAGGTACTCAGGGATATCCTGATGATGAGCTCGACCAAGATCATCATGGCCCTCGGTATGATGTTCGTAATCCTCACCGGTGGCGTTGACCTTGGCGGAGGGCGCATGGTTGGTATGGCAGCGGTAATATCTGCCTCCATGCTCCAGACCTCTGATTATGTCAGGCGTTTCTATCCTGAAATGGGTCAGGTTCCCTTGCTCCTTCCCATTCTGTTGGCCGTAATTGTTGGGACTATTTTTGGGATGATGAACGGAATGATTGTGGCAAAGTTCAAGGTACCGGCCTTTATCGCTACGCTCTCGTCGATGTTGATCATCTACGGAGTCAACTCAATCTATTTCAATATGCCACCGAACAACAGTCAGCCTATCGGCGGACTACGCCCTGATTTTACCTTTCTTGGGTCTGGGTCCATCGGGTTTGTTCCGGTGATAGTCATATTCGCCGCCATTGTATCGATTATCGTCTGGTTCATTCTCAACAAGACGGTCTTCGGAAAGAATGTCTATGCGGTAGGTGGAAATCCAGAGGCTGCGGCGGTTTCCGGTATCAACATCACCAAGACCTTGGTTGGGTTGTTCGGTTTGTGTGGTTTTCTGATCTCCCTCTCAGGTGTACTTGAAGCTGCGAGAACCGGAGGAGCAACCAACAACTACGGAAATGGCTATGAGCTTGATGCCATCGCAAGTTGTGTTGTGGGTGGTGTATCGACAACTGGAGGAGTAGGAACAGTCAGTGGTGTTATTGCCGGTGTTATCATCTTCAGTTTCATCAACTATGGTCTGACATTTGTTGGGGTGAACCCCTACTGGCAGAATATCATCAAGGGAATCATCATTGTATCTGCGGTTTCCTTTGATATCAGGAAGTACGTACAGAAGAAATAGTCGAAAGTATTCTACGCATCTGAGGCAGGGTAACACCTGCCTCTTCTGTTTTCACTGGAATGTCTGGAAGAGTAGGTGCTGGTGCTCTTCACTGAACATGGACTCCTTGGTTACGAGTGCGAAATCCACCAGCTTATGGGCCGGCCTTTTGTCCTCCAATAGTTCCACTGCTGAGAGGACACTGCGATACCCCAGGTTGAATGAGTTTACGACAACTAAGGCATCGATTACTTCAGCCTCAAGGAGTTGTATCTCATGCTGTGTATTACCGAAGGCAATGAAGTGAATCTCGTGTTCAGGGGGAAGAGCAGCAGCAACACCGTGAGCGGTATACTCCTCCAAGGCAAATATGAGATTGATCGAGGGATCAGCCTCGATTGCATTTTCAGCGGTGTCACGTGCCAGGATCTCTGATGAGAAGCTGTAGGCAATCGTGTTGATGTGTGCATTCTTCCGTTGCAAGAACGCTGATTCAAGGGAGCCGATGAGATCCCTCATGCTGGTGGTATTTGGCAATGAGCCGATGATCAGGGCGTTGATTGGTTCTTCTTCACCGAAGTGGCTGAATGCGTGTTCAGCAACTTGCTTTCCGATCAATTGGTAATCAGCGGTGATAAGGAAATCTGGGTCTACCTGTAAAAGCCCGGTGTCAGCCAGCACTACCTTGATACCGGCGGATCGAGCTTTGCTCACCACTTGCTCCAGTTGTGTATGATGGCTTGGGGAGAGGATGATTGCATCGAATCCTTGTTCGATTGCTTCCTCTACGAAGGCTACCTGCCCGGCGTAATCTGATTCATTGACCGGCGCAAAGAACTCCAATACCGCTCCTGTTGCCAGTCTTGCACTACGGGCCCCATTCTTCAGCGCCCCCCAGAATTCTCCTCCCTGCATCATGGTAATCACTGCAATACGGTAAGGCGTATCAGTGTCCTGCTGTTTCTTTGAACAGCTTGAGAACAGGAGCAAGGGTATCAACAGGAGAAGGATAGTTCGTTTCATCGGTGTACCACCTTGATGGGCTGTATGGGGTCCTGCTCTGGGATGACCAGTCTTACCAGTGTTCCCTCGTCCAGTTCGCTGGATATTTCCAGACCATAGTCCGACCCGTAGTACAGTTGGATTCTCTGATGTACATTTCTTACCCCAATTCCGGCACCATTCTTCTGAGAGGGACTGGACATGCTGAGTATGGTATTCAGTCTCTGCTCATCCATACCGACTCCGTTGTCCCTGATTTCGATAATCACTGCACCTGGTTTCTTCTTGAATACCTTGATTTCGATATGTCCCATCTCCTGCAGGTACTTGATGCCATGATAGATGGCATTCTCCACGATTGGCTGGATGATCAACTTGATGGTAGGGAGGTTCTCGATACCTGGTTCCATATCGATGGAGAACTGGAATTTGTCTCGGTAACGGATCTGCTGGATGATGAGATAGTTTCTCACATGCTCCAACTCTTCGCCGAGCGTGATGATGTCCCTTCCCTTGCTGATGGATATCCTGAAGAGTCTTGCCAGTGCAGTTACCATGGTGATGACACCATTTGTATCGTTTTGTTCAGCCATCCAGACAACCGAGTCGAGGGTGTTGTAGAGGAAGTGTGGATTGATCTTTGCCTGGAGTGCATCGAGTTCGAACTTGCGTTTCATCTCCTGGCTCTTGACGATGTCATCCATCAATTGCCGAATACGTTGAACCATCACGGCAAATGTCTGACTGAGCGCTGCAACTTCCTGGTTTCCCCCAACCGTAGGTGGGGAAGAGAAATCGCCACGTTCCACACTGTTCATCAACCTTTCCAGCTCCTTGATCGGTCGACTGATATAGGCAGAAGCAGTACGGGCGATGAGAATGGTGGTGATGATACAGAACGCTAGGATGATAAACATAACGGTGGTGTACTGGTCAAGCCCTGCCATCAACTCATCCATGTATGCTACCCCGACTATTCTCCATCGGGCGTTGTTCACGGTATCAATGATGACTAGTCGTTCCCTTCCTTCAAATGTATTGGTGAAGGTTCCGAATATGTGTTCCTGGACTGACTCCAGATCTTCGTTGAACAGATCTGAGTTGATCAATTGTTGGAAGGGGTGGTACACGATTTTCCCATTATTGTCTATGAAGTAGACATACCCGGTGGACCCGAGTTTTGCACTCTGGCAAAGCTCACTAACCGCCCAGAAATTCATATCAATGAGGAGCAACCCTTGGCTGAGCTCTCCCTGTTTGTTGGTGTAGCTGATCTGTTGGCTATAGGTGATGACCCAAGGGTAACTGGAAGTGAACAGCTGTTGCACATGAGGGCCGGTGAAGTAGAAGTTTCCTTCTCCTCCGATTGCCCTAGTGAACCAAGTCTGGCCAATGATCTCCTCTGTTGGCCGACGTGGGGCATCACTGGTGGAAAGCAGTGTCTCCCCTTCAAGGTCGAAGAGGACAAGGCAGACAATATCCTGGCGACTGTCAACGATGGACCGTAGGCGATCTTCAATCTCTTCCCTGGGAAGTGTATTGGTCTGTTTGGCAAGATCGCGGGCATAGGTTGCGATGGTGAGAATGTCGTTGGTGTAGTAGCTCAGATTGGCATTTACCTGCCGAACGATTTCTCTTGTTGAGACGGTTGCATTTTCCCTGATCTGGGACGAGAACTGGCTGTAGAGGATTGCAGAGATCAGGAGCGTGAAGGAGATGGAGACTACCGCAATAGCAAAGGTGAGGAGGGTCATGATGGAGTACGGTTGCCTCTCTCTTTTCATCGGTTAGCCTGTCTGTACTGGCTTGGGGACACCCCAACATGTCGCTTGAAACTAAAACTGAAGTAGTTGGGTTCGGAGAACCCGACTGCCTGGGCGATTTCATAGGTTTTGCCTTCAGTCTTGACCAATAACTCTTTTGCACGGTCCATTCTCATCGCAGTCAGGTATTGTACAAAACTCAATCCAACTTCTTTCTTGAATGTGGAACTGAAGTAGGAAGGGCTGACCCCGATCATCTCGCAGATTTCCTCAAGGCCGAATCCAGATTCAGTGAAGTGCTTGGTTATGAGAAATTTAGCCTTTCCTATGAACTGGATGTGTGAGTTCTCTCTTTGCCCGGCTATCTTCTCCCGAATCTCCAGACAGAGATGCGTGAACCAACGGCGTGCCTTTCCCAGGGTGGTGAGAGAGGCGAGCTCTGAAAAGAGGTTCCTTCCTTCATCCTCTGAGAAGGTGAAGAGGGTGTGTCCATAGCTGTAAGCCAAGTCCTGGAGCGAGACAGCCAGGGAGAGAACAAGTTCCTGAATCTGGGTAAGGCTGAGGGAGGCGAGCGCTTCTCCAAACAGGCTGGAAACTGATTCACTGACCTGTTGTTCATTTCCAGTTTTTACCGAGAGTACTACATTGGCTTGCAGTTCCTGGATGGCTCCGAGTTGTTCTTCAGGGGACTCGCTTTCCAGGTCGCTGATAAATAAGAGAGACTGCTCAGGGTAGCAAGAACTATAGTTGAGAGCCCTCAGGGCTTGTCTGTAGGATTGGGAGATTGCTGATGGTCTATGCACCTGGTTGCCTATTCCAAGAACAACAGGGAAGTTGTATTTCTCCAGATACGCATGGATCTGCTCGGCTTTCCGGTAGGTCTGTTTCTTGAATACTGAATCATAGTGTGCCTGTCTGTGGCTATTGGCACTGAAGATAATGGCTACCTGGTTTTCATACTGAAACACCAAAGATCCTTCCTCTTTCTTGCATACCTCATCAACTACCTCGAACATTGCCAATGTCTGCAGGGGGTCATTCTGGAGGTGGTCACTTTCGATGAGGGCTACCATAAATTCATCCTTGTCCAGGTCGAGGCCATACTCCCTTGCCTTCGAGATCAGGTTCTGGTCACTGGTGGCTTGTGTGGTAGTGAGAAGAGAGAGGAGAAACTTTTCCCTGATAAGGGGGAGTGCTTGCTGGTAGACCTCTTTCAGCCTTTTTTGGTCCTGTGTTCTCTTGATCTCTTGATCCAAACGAGTGCCTAAACGTTCCAACAGACCACAAAGATCATCCACAGAGACTGGTTTCAGGACATATTCACTCACATCATAGTGCATTGCCTGTTGGGCGTAGGTAAACTCATCATACCCACTGAGTATCACGAGTGTGGTTGCAGGATAGGCAAGTCGTATTTCCTTGATCAGGTCCATGCCGTCAAGATAGGGCATTCTGATGTCTGTGATGACGACATCGGGATGAAGGTCCTCCACCAATTCAAGGGCTTCTATTCCATTTCCGGCTTCTCCCACCACCGAAAAGTTATACCGCTCCCATGGGGTGCGGGAGCGAATTCCTTCTCGTACAGCGGACTCATCATCAACCAGAAGTATTGAATACGGCATAGCTTTCATGGTAGAGGGAAATGAGGCAGTAAGCAAGTTTTTTAGTCTCCACACCACCAGTCGAACATGACACTGACTGAGCGGTTCATCTCTTCCATAAAGGCACTGGTGTGCTTTCTCAGGTAGTAGTAATCTGCGAGTGTTCCCTTGTTCTCATAGGGAAGCGAGTGTGTTGCCCTTCGCTGCTGCTCATGCTCCTGATAAGCATGTGCCAACTCCTCAATATGGAGTTCCTCATATTGGTTTTCCATAAAGATGGAGGGGGCCGGGCAACGCGGGGTCAATTTGATGGGACCTTTTCCTTTGGGGTAGCCAAAGATAAGCATACATGCCGGGATGGTGTATTGTTTCAGCTCCAGGAGGTCTCTCAGGTCCTCAAACTGCTCGATGACGTCTCCGATGTAACAGGAGCCTATCCCGAGTACTTCTGCAGCCACCACTGCGTTCTGTGCTGCTATGATAGCGTCCTGCATGCAGAGGTGAAGATCACCCAGTCCAGGTTTGCGATAGGAGACATTCATCTGTTCCTTTCCTCTCTCTACAGCACCGCTTTCATGGAAATAGTTCACCCATTTCTGCATGTCGGCGAGGAATACCCAGACCAAAGGTGCCTTACTGATCATATCCTGGTTGTCGCATATTCCAGCAAGGGTTTTCTTCTTCTCGCTGTCGCTGACTTCAACGACTGAGTAGAGGGCCATATTTCCTGCAGTAGGGGCACGGAGGGTTGCCTGTTTCAGGAGCGAGAGATGCTCCTCCTCGATGGACCGCTCCTGGAAGGCGCGGACACTTCGCCGATTGTTCAATAGTTCCAATGTTTCTTGCATGACAAGAGTATACGGTACTGTCTTCACTTCTTCCAGTGGAGATATACAAATCAAGTGGAATGGTCTATCCTATACGGTATGAAAAGTGTGAAGGCATATCGCTACCGATGGTTGATTCTACTCTCTTTGATACTCCTGATCCTTTCGGTGGAGGTTCATTGGCTGAATCTCTCTCCTGTTGGTAGGGTTGCAAATGAATATTATGCGTCTCAGTTAACGCTTACCTACGCTCGTCCGGTGGACTTGCTCTCACTGACATATCTCATTGTATTTGTGGTGGCAAGTATCCCTGCCTCTTACCTGTTGCACCGTCTCGGTATCCGCACTGCTACCTGGATAGCCAGCGGATTGATTATATTCGGCTCCATGACCAAGTGGATCTATCTTTCGACCTTTTCCTTGGTTCTCCTTGGCCAGTTCGTCCTTGCTGTTGGCCAGGCCTTGGTTTTGACCAGTATCACTGAGATTGTCAGCCGTTGGTTTCCCATCAGAGAGCGTGGTATGGCCGTTGGTATAACCAGTGCCAGCCAATACCTGTCACTTGCCGTGGTAATGATTGTCTCTCCGATCTTGATTGTGACCAAGGCGAATGATCCCTCATGGGGGAGCGGTTTTGAGGAGTTGATGCGTTTCTATGCGATTCTCAGTTCGACCCTTGCCCTTGCCTCAGCACTCTTGATACGGGAGAACCCTCCTTCTCCATCTTCAGCTTTGCCAAGCAACAACAAGGTACACTACCGTTCCTCATTCAAGGCAATCAATGCCATTTCATCCCTCCGTGGGCTGATGATCATTTTTGCAATTGGCTGGGGTGTACTGATGACCTTGTTTATCAAGATTGATGAGATCAGTGAGTTCCTTGGTTTTGCTGATTCAAATGGATTTCTGGGGATTGCCATGCTTGCAGGAGGTATGGTGGGGGCAATTATCCTGCCTGCTCTCTCTGACCGTTTTCGCCGGAGGAAGCTTTTCTTTGTATTCTGTAATGTCTGTTCAATTCCCGGTATCCTGCTTCTGGTTTTCTGCCAGCAAATTGGTGCGGTACTGCTGAACAGTGAGGCAATTGCCTTGATCGGGTCCTCGATTGTCGGACTCTCCTTGCTCGCTGCTATTCCCATAGGCACGCAGTATGCTGCTGAATTGGGGCAAGGGATCAGTGAGGAGGTCATCCAGGGGATGTTGCTGCTTTTCAGCCAAGCTGCCTGTGCAGCCATTCTTATCTTCTCTCTTGTGATAACCGAGCAGTATGCCCCCATGTTGCTTGCTACCTTGGCCGCTCTCCTCGCTGCTGCAATGATCGGCAGCACCTTCCTTAAGGAGAGTGAGATGATCATCACAGAAGAAGAGCGGCTCAAAGAGGCAATCAATCAGGAGATTGTGCATCTTCAGTAGGACTATTTGCCCTTTGGTTTCAGCTGCTTATCAAAATGGTTGAATGCATGCACGTTCTCCAAGGGAAGACGATCGCGTTTACCGTTTTCACTCTCCAGGTGTTTTTCACTCAGGTGGGAGCTGTCTCCTGGGTATCCTACCACCATCAGTACCATGATGGAATCTTCATCAGCAATGCCTAACACTTCTTTTGCCAGATCGGCATTGAACCCTGCGATGGGGTGTACATACAGTCCTTCCTGTACAGCCTGAAGTTGATACGCCATCGCTGCCATACCCAGTTCAAATGGGGCATAGTGGCGTTCACCAAGGGTCATTCCCCAGGCGTTGTTGGTTACCACTGCTACCAATGCGGGAGCCTTCTTTGCCCAGTAGTTCCCAGGAGCCAGTGCTTCCTTGAGTTTTTCCAATACTGTTTCATCAGATACGGTCACCAGTCTCCATGGTTGGTTGTTCATGGATGATGGTGCGGTGTGTGCTGCTTCTGCAAGACGGACCAGGATGTCATCACTGATGGGTTTTGTATCGAGAGCACGATAGGCTCTCCTCTTCTCGATAACTTCTAACATTGCCATAGATTCCTCCATTTCAT
Source organism: uncultured Sphaerochaeta sp. (assembly GCF_963676285.1). NCBI lineage: Bacteria > Pseudomonadati > Spirochaetota > Spirochaetia > Spirochaetales > Sphaerochaetaceae > Sphaerochaeta > uncultured Sphaerochaeta sp. The sequence continues at coordinate 1,574,169 of NZ_OY781063.1, read as the reverse complement.
CTCTCTTCAATGTACTATGGTTTTCATTATCCGTGTACAGGGAATAAGGTTTTTCTTTCTGAGGTAACTATTTGTTTTCTATAATGTGTTACTTCTGAGACAACTCTTTTGCTTGTTTGCCTGAGAGGTGGTCGATATCAATGGCGATAATGATCGCCTGGCTGCACCCTCTGATCTGCTCTATGCGTTCCTGTTTCGGCCTGTCGCTTGCATATTTATCAGTGAGGGCCGTAAAGGCTCTTGTATACTCATCCCCTTCAGCCAATCGTGCTCTCCCAAAAGCAATGACACTGGAAAAGTAGGTGGTGTACTCCTTGCTTACAATCTGGTCCTGACCTACAACGGTGAAGGACACCTTCCTGTGGTTTGCAATGGCATCGACTTTATGCCCTTGTTTGGCGCTGTGCATGTAGATCCTATTATCAAGGTAGACGTAATTGAGGGGAATTGCATATGGGTAGGCATCGTCCCCAAGACAGGCAAGTGTACCATAAGATCCTGCCTCAAGAATGGCTAAGGTCTCTTTCTTGTTGAGTTGCTGCTTTGCTCTACGCATCGCTCTGAACATGAAATATTTCTCCTCTGGATATGAAAAAACGGGGAAGGCAGTACCATCCCCGTTCTTAGAAACCCACGTGATTAGTCGCGGGGTGAAAAGTCAGACTTAGGAGCTCCACAGAGAGGGCAAACCCAATCCTCGGGGAGATCTTCAAAGGCTGTTCCGGGCTTGATTCCGTTATCGGGATCACCTACTTTCGGGTCATATACATACCCACAAAGATCGCATTCGTACTCTTTCATAGTTGTTTCCTCCTCCCCATAGCATAACGACATTCATGCCAAGGGGCAAGATAATTATTACTGATAGAGAGCCAGGATTTTATTCAGCATCTTGCAGAATTTCTTCCTGAAACTATCAGGTCCCAATATCTCCACTGAGTCACCACACTGGATGATTCTCAGATAGAGTTCGATCGAGTTCTCTGCATCCATGTTGCAGATAAGATCCCCACCTTCCGTTTTTTCGAACACAGGGGTTCCATGTACTACCGAGCGAAAGACGTTCATCGCAGAGCGTTCCTTGAGCCTCAGGCTTAGCGGGATCATATCGATGGCTTCGTAGTGTTCCTCGGCTTCATGGAATTTGAATGGTTTGAGGTTGTCCGGGATGGTGTAGGTCTCATCCAGGATGATTGCACTGGTAATGGTGCTGATATCGATGGTAATGATCTCAGTGGTATGGCGTAATCTTCCCGTCACACTGATAGGATGCCGTCCTCCGGTGTCTTCCTCCCGGAACCCTATGAAGTAGGGGGCAAGTTCTGTCTCAATGGGATCGAAGCCTTTCAGGCTCTGTACAACTCTCACAATACGACCCGATACCCAGGAGTCAATAAGCACTTCCAACACAGAGTTGAACTTGCTGCACTCCTTCTTCTCCTGTATCTTCCTGTCGATTTGCTCAGCGAGATTGACGACATTCTCACTGATCTTCGGGGCATAGGATCGCATGTTCATTGCAATCTTTCTCAGGCCAGAAGCAAGGTGTGGATTCTGGTACTCACTGCTGGTTGCAAGCATCTCCGCGGAGAGGTTGAATGCAAGGCTCTCATACACACTGAGGGCAATGTTCTCATCTTCTTCCCTGCTCTTTATCTTGATGAGGTTGTTCTCCTCAAAGATATCAATATACTGCTTCAATTCATCAACATATCTGCTGATCGTCGAGCGGTGGACGCCAAGACGGCGCGCAATCTCGGCTCTCCTCAGTCCTTCCGGATGGGAGTGAAGCAACAACTCAAGTTGTGCAACGCGTTCGCCTTTCATACACTAATCCCTCTCATTTGCACCATTCTGCAACAAAATACAAGTCAGTATACCATGGATGTTCCATCTTACAAGGCTTATTTGCACAAATGAACGCAGTTTTGCAACATCACTGATGAGTTGTCGAGGAAACTCACTCATGATAGGATATGCATACAAGGAGAGACTACTATGGAAGAACGTCTGACGAAGCTTGAAATGAAACTTGCCTATGCGGAAGAGACGATCGTAACCCTCGATTCTGTGGTCACTGAACAAGCCAAAGAAATCGGACTTCTGAAGAGCCGTCTCGAAGCATTGGAAAAACGTGTCTCCGATGTGGTGGATGAAATGGGGGATGACGTAGCCCCTTCGGACCAGAGGCCACCCCACTATTAGGAATTAGATAAACAGATTGACTTTGCTCTCTGATGCGGCACCCATGTAGGTGGCAACGCCTCCTACCTCGACGCCGTCAAGCAGTTCCTCTTTGGTGATGCCCATGATATCCATAGACATCTGGCAGGCCACCATGCGGACTCCTGAGCTCTTTGCATCCAGGAACATCTGGGTGACTTGGTCGACATGTTTCTTCTTCATGCGGCCTTTCATCATCTTTGCTCCTAGTCCTCCCATATTCATGCTGGAGAGTCCAAGCTCGTCCATTCCCTTGGGAAGCATGCTGGAGAACATCTTCCCCATGAAATCCTTCTTGACCTTTGGTGCTTGTTTCTTGCGTAGTACACTCAAGCCCCAGAACGTGAAGAACATGGTAACCTGTTTTCCTGATGCAGCAGCTCCATTTGCAAGCACGAAGGATGCGAGGGCCTTGTCCAAGTCATTGGAGAAGACAACCATCGTTGCACCATTATCGGGAGCGCAGATGGCAGGTTTTTCACCTGCTGAGTCGGGCATTGAACAGATGTTTGCATTTCCTTTCTCAACAACGGCCTCGATAACCCCTTCTGTCGTGGTCACCGAAACAAGGTTGTTGCCGGTGAGCTTGCTCCAGGATTGTACATCAACACCGAAACCAGGGTCGGAAGCCTTGATGACTATGCGGTCCCCCTCTTCGAGGTTGTCCATTTCCTTCTTGAGTCGGATAATCGGACCGGGGCATTGCAATCCACAGGCATCCACCTTGAAGATCTTTTTCTCTGTCCTTCTGCGGAATGATCCATCTTCGTTGAGATTGTCGATTGTTGCACTCTCTTCCTTGATGTTCAGTACCGTCTTATGCTCAAGCAATTCACGTTCGCGCATTGCGCTGTCATAGGTCTTGAAGCCTCCTGTGAGGTTCCTTACACGGGTAAAGCCATTCTGGCGAAGGATTCGTTCGGCAAAGTAGCCACGCAGACCCATGGCACAGTTAAGGATAATGTCGCGGTCCTTTGGGACTTCCTTCAAGCGGTCACGGAGATCGGTATTGGGGATATTCACAGCTCCTTCAATTGCCCCGAGTTCGAACTCCTCTTCACTTCTTACATCAAGCATGAAGGTGCCGTTTTTTCGTGCCTCCTCTGCTTCATCCCAACTGATGGTGTTGCTCATGCCTTCAAGGACATTGACGGCAATGAAGCCTACCATGTTCACGGGATCCTTGGCGCTGGAGAAGGGAGGAGCATAGGCTTGTTCGAATTCTGCCAGGTCATAGACCGTACCATTTTTCCCGATAAAGGCGGAGATGATGTCGATACGTTTGTCGACCCCACCATATCCTACAGACTGACCCCCCCAGATTTTTCCTGTCTCTGGGTGGTAGAGTACTTTCAAGGAGAGTTGTCTTACATTGGGATAGTATCCTGCATGATTGCCCACATGGGTGATAGCGCAACGATAGGGGAGAGAGGCAGCTTTCAAGCCTTTCTCAGTCAGGCCGGTGGAGGCAACTGTCAGGTCAAAAATCTTTGCGATGCTGGTACCGATGATCCCGGTATAGGGCTTCTTGTTCCCATCCACGATATTATCTGCACAGAGACGGGCTTGCTTGTTTGCAGGACCGGCGAGTGGGATCGTTACCGGGCTCCCAGAGAGCGGGCTTTCAAAGACAATTGCGTCACCTACTGCCCTGATGTCCTTGTCGTTGGTGGTGAAATATTCATCTACCTTGATCGCCCCGTTCTTTGCGAGTTCAATACCTGAATCCTTGAGGAATGCGGTATCGGGCCTGACCCCAATGGATAGGATTACCAGATCTGCATCGATCAGGGTGCCTGATTGCAAGCGCACACTAACTAGTGACCCATGATGCTCAAAGGAGGCTACTCCATCCTTCAGGAAGAGATTGATCCCTTTTGCCCTGAGGTGTTGCTGTACCTCCGCTGCCATGTCGTAGTCAATGATATTCATGACTTGGTCGAGCGCTTCCACAACCGATACCTGTAAGCCACGTTCCTTCAGGTTCTCTGCCATCTCGATGCCGATAAAGCCACCGCCGACCACCACTGCACGTTTGGTTGTTGGACTGTCAACTTTTTCCTTTATGCTGTCGATATCGCTGACAGATCGAAGAGACATGATTGCCGGGTGCTCTATCCCTGGGATGGGAGGTTTTAGCGGACTTGCCCCAGGGGAGAGGATGAGTACATCGTAGCGTTCATCATACTCCGTGTTGCGTTTCAGGTCTTTTACATGGATGGTCTTTGCTTCACGATCGATCCTTACAACTTCACTTTGGATGCGAGCTTCCACGTTCAACGATTCCATGAACTTGTCAGGGGTCATAACAAACAACCTGGAGCGTTCAGTTATTACATTTCCGGCGTAATAGGGAAGACCACAGTTCGCGTAACTGATGTATTCACCACGTTCAAACATGATGATCTGGGCCTTTTCGTCCCTTCTTCTGAGTCTGGCGGCAGTACCTGCCCCTCCTGCGACTCCTCCGATGATAAGGTATTTCTTTTCCATAGGGTCTCCTAGTTATTGGGTGACTGAGTGAATTGTAATTCGCTTGGAAGGTTGAGTTCTGAACAATTATAGGTTTGTACCATTTCACTGCCTGTTTCGGTCAGGGCAACGGTAAGGCTTCTTCGATCCATGATACTCAAGGTTCTCTGAACAAGTTTACGTTTCTCCAGACTATCCAAGATACGGGTAAGCCGGGATGGGGAAAGTTCCAGTTCCTTTGCCAAGGCACTGGGTTCGCAGATTCCCTTGTTTACCGCACAGAGCAACAAGGCATCGTTGAAAGAGAGTCCTGTTTGCTGCTTCAACTGGTCTTCGAAGTTGCGAAGGGAAGTCTGCAACTTTCGGATGGCGCAGAGATCAATCATGCAAACCTCCATAAGTAATTTTATTTAGCAATAATTGCCATGGACAAATATACGAGGAAGTACTCTTCTTGGTCAATATGTAGATAAAAAAAGAGTGACTTATTTTTCTGCTATGACATAGCTGAGAGCGAATAATTTGGTAATCGATAAGAAACCTGCAAATTTTACATAAAAATCGAGGTATGTTCTGACAGAAGCGAATACTTTTCACTCGTAAATAAATAGTGCTAAAGAAAATCGATAAATTTATATATGCAAATAGTATACTGCCTAGGTATATTGACAATTTCAGACATTCCGGCATATGCTTGTACCTAGGAAGGGATATGATTAGGAGAAGAATAGAAGGTAGCTGGCAGGGATAAAGCCCTTCAGTCCCAGCGATGTCCTACTACTTTGATCTACTTGGTGTTGGGTATTTTTCTCCTACGCGATTGTCCGGTACTACATCTTGGTTCTACTTTTATTGCCAAGCAACGCGACTCCCTTGGGCCAGTGGTTTTCCCGACCACTGGCCTTTTGTGTATGAGTATGGTTGGTCCTTATCCTGATGTAGTGAAAATGATTCGGGAAAGCCCTTCTGGGAGACATGAGGTTCCTTCAGTAGGTAATACTCATAGCGACGAATTCTTTGTATATATTTTTTAAATAATTATTATAAAACAAATAAATTGTATTTAATCTGGTAAGGATAACGTATTTATTCTTACCAGTTCTTGTTGACAGAATAAAAAATATGCGGTTAGTATACTAGTATGTCAAAGAATTTCGACTTGATATTGGAGGAATCTATGAAAAAAGCAAGAGTTTTCGTAACAATCTTGTTGGTACTGGTTGTAGCTACTGCATCAGTGTTTGCCCAGGGTGGTGGGGAAAAAGGTGACAAGGTATATACCTTGAAGCTTTCCACTCAGTTGAATGAAACTTCTCCCATGGTTGAGGGTTTCAAGCAGCTTGCAGAAAGTGTAAAAGCTCGCTCAGAAGGCCGTTTGGTGGTTGAGATTTATCCCTCTGCACAGTTGGGAAGTGATGAAGATGTCATCGAGCAGGCATTGCAGGGTGTTAACGTTGCAGTCCTTACCGATGGTGGACGCATGGGTAACTATGTGAATGATATTGCAATCATCGGGATGGCCTATTTTGCCAACAACTACGATGAAGTACTTGCAGTAACCCAGAGTGCAAAGTTTGCAGAATGGGAGAAGGAGTTGAGTGAAGAGAATGAGATTCGCATCCTCTCCTTCAACTGGTATGATGGAGGAAGACACTTCTTCCTGAACAAGGAAGCATATACTCCTGCAGATCTGAGCGGACAGAGGATCAGAACTCCTGGTGCTCCTGCATGGGCAGAGAGTGTTGCCGCACTTGGGGCTACTCCGGTTGCTATGCCTTGGGGTGAAACCTATTCAGCTGTACAGTCCAAAGCAGTTGATGGGTGTGAGGTCCAGCTTACCGCTGCTCTTGGTTCTAGAATCTATGAAGTTCTGGATTACATGATCCGCACTGAGCACTTCCAGCTGATCAATGGTTTGATTGTTGGTGAGAGATGGTTCCAGACCTTGCCAGAAGACCTACAGACGATTTTGCTCGAGGAAACCAAGGCTGCTGGAGAGAAGAATGCTCGTTACGTACAGTCCAAGATTACTGAGACAGAAAAACAACTTGTTGAATATGGCGTGAAAATCATTGAGCCAGATGTTGACGCATTTGTCAAAGCAAGTGATGCTGCGTATGAGAAACTCGGATTTGGCGATTTGAGAAAAGAAATCTACGCTCAGATTGGCAAATAACATATAGAGGAGCTAAGCTCCGCAACATGATAATGTTGGGATAGCAGCGGTCTCCAAAGCTATCCCATCATTATGTTAGACGTGAGGGAGATTCAATACATGAATATCTTACAGAAAGGATATAATAAGTTTTGCGACTTTGAGGAGTTGGTTTCCAGTGTGCTCCTGGTAGCAATCACCATCCTGGTTTTTGTCTCTGCCGTATCACGAACAGTGGGACATCCCTTGAACTGGGCGGTTGATATCTCCCTGTTGCTGTTCGCTTGGCAGGTTTTCATTGGTGGTGATCTTGCAGTCAGAAATACTAATCTTATCGGGGTTGAGTTGCTTGCCAATAAATTTCCAGGCAAGGTTCAGAAAGGACTCAAGATTGTCTTTTTCATTATGATTATCATCTTCTTGGCTGTTCTGGTCTATTTTGGTATCCCATTGCTGATCCAGAACAGGAAAAGGCTCTTCCAGGTGCTTCCTATCAGTTATTCCTGGGCAACATTGAGCGTTCCGGTGGGATCATTCCTTATGATCATTTCAGCAAGTATCCGATTGTCTCAAATTATTAAGAAACCAGCTTCCTTCTGGGAGCAAGGCCGGAGGGATGAGTAGTATGGGTGTAGCAACAATTGTTTTTATCATGTTCTTGTTGTTGGGTATGCCGGTAGCGTTTGCAATTGGTATCTCTGGACTGGCATTCTTTATGGTAACTGATAGTCTTCCATACACCATTGTGGTGCAGAAGGTTTTGGCAACGACACAATCGTTCACCATGTTGGCGATTCCCCTCTTTATCTTTGCAGGGAATCTTATGAACAACACCGGGATTACCAAGCGTTTGATGAAGCTTGCTGATGTCCTGACAGGACATATGCATGGCAATATCGCCCAAGTATCTTGTGTATTGTCCACCTTGATGGGTGGTGTCTCTGGGTCAGCGAATGCGGATGCTGCGATGGAGTCAAGAATCCTTGGTCCAGAAATGACCAAGCGTGGGTACTCAAAAGGCTGGTCAGCTGCCATCAATGGACTTTCTTCCCTTATTGTGGCCACTATCCCTCCTTCCATGGGTTTGATCATCTATGGGTCCATTGGTGAGGTCTCCATCGGTAGATTGTTTGCCGGAGGCTTGCTGCCGGGGTTCATCATGATGATTGCATTGATGGTTTCTGTTGATATCAGTGCAAGGAAACGAAAGTATCTGCCGGACAACCCTAAGCATGCATCCTTCACCGAAGTCATAAAAGCATTGGTTGATGGAATCTGGGCCTTGCTCTTTCCGATTCTGTTGATTGTCTTCATCCGTTTTGGAATCATGACTCCGTCTGAATCAGGCGCATTTGCCGCTGTATATGCAATCTTTGTAGGAGCGGTAATCTATAAGGAACTTACCTGGAAAGTCTTTTATAAAACACTGAAGGACAGTTCCAAGGATATTGCCGTGGTCACACTCATCCTCGCAATGAGCGGAGTATTCGGCTATGGTATTGTCTATGACAGAGTTCCACAGGTAATCGCAAGTGCCTTGATGAGCATCACCAGTAATCCAACACTCATGCTCCTGATCATTATCGTACTGCTGACCATCAGCGGAATGTTTGTCGAAACAACGGTTGTTGCACTGTTGTTGACCCCCATTCTGCTCCCTGTAGTGACATCTTTGGGTATTGATCCAGTGCATTTTGGTATTATCATGATGACGGTGACTACGATGGGAATCATGACGCCTCCTGTGGGTATAGCCCTCTATACCACGTCGACAATCATGGAGTGCTCCCCAGAGGAGACAGCAAGGGAATCGGCACCGTTCTTTGTAGCCATCTTTATTGTTGTGGCAATTATCACCCTTATCCCGCAGGTCAGCCTGTTCATTCCAAATCTGATCTTCGGTCCTGCCATGTAATGGGTTGCAGCATGAGGATAATCTCCTCATGCTGCTATCCTTGAAACAGTTGAGGATTGGGAATACGGAACTATTCATACTGCGTACAGAGATAATAGTTTCAGCACATTGACAAAAATGATACAATGTAAATTAGTGGTAGGAGAAATACTATGCATATTGAACCTCGGCAGGGAAGAGAGACAGCACGGGAGTATGCTCTTCGTCAGCTGAAGGAAAACATCATTTCGCTGCAATTGGAACCTGGGAGCATGGTCAGTGAAAACGAGATGGCAGCCCAATTGGGTATTTCCCGTACTCCGGTCCGTGAAGCCCTGATTGAACTGAGTCGGGTAAATATTGTGGAAATCCTTCCCCAAAAGGGGAGCAGGATTATGCTTATCGACTACGCCATGGTTGAAGAGTCCCGTTTTCTACGTCTGGTGTTGGAACGAGAAGTAGCACGGGTCCTGTGTACCATGGAAGAGATTCCTGATCTCTCTTTCCTGGAAGAGATCATACGATTGCAGAGTTTCTATATTGAACACTCCAATCCGGAAAAGCTGTTGGAGTTGGACAACCAGTTCCATGCTTTGCTGTTTCAACTTGCAAACAAAGTCCAATGTTATGGTTGGATGATCGAAGGTCTTACCATCCATTTCGACCGGGTTCGTGCCATGAGTCTGAATGCAATCAAGGATATCAAGATAGTCAGTGACCATCAGGCAATTGCAGAGGCAATCAAGCAAAGGGATGCCGAACTAGCAGGACATCTGATGGAGGAACATCTCAGTCGTTACAAGATTGATGAATCTGCCATTAGGGAGAAATATCCAACCTACTTTCGTTGATCATCTCTCTTCTGTATACTGCATGCCATGCGAAGAATACTCTGTTATGGTGACTCCAATACTTTCGGGACCAACCCAAGTGGGGGTAGGTGGCACTACGATCAGCGATGGACAGGAATACTCTCCTCCCTCCTCGGCCCCGATTTCCAGATTATTGAAGAAGGCCTCGGTGGGCGAACCACCGTGTTTGATGACCCACTCGAGCCTCATCGCTCGGGTCGGGAGTTCTTGCCTGTTGCCCTTCACAGTCATCGCCCACTGGATCTGGTGATCCTCTCCTTGGGTACCAACGATTGCAAGAAGTTCTTCAATGCCGATGAGCGGATCATCGCAAAAGCGCTACAACAATTGGCATCAATCATCAAGACTCACCCCTATGGAGATGGCTATCCGGTCCCCCAAGTACTGGTGGTTTCCCCTATTCATATTGGGGATGATATTGAACAGTCTCCATTTGTCAGTTTTAATTCCAACTCCGTCATTACAAGTAAAAGCCTTGCTACAGACATAGGGGGTATGGCTGAAGAGAATGATCTTCTCTATTTTGATGCAAGCAGTGTTGCTGGCCCAAGTCCAGTTGACCAGCTTCATATGGATAAGGAAGCACATCAGGCGGTTGGAGAAGGACTGTCCTCTCTCATTTTTTCATACTTCAATGTGCAGAAAGAGGAGACTCAGGAAAAGAAGGAAGAGCGTACGGTTTCCCGTGCGATCAAGTTTCCGTTCTTTAAACGTTAGGAAGGAGTTTCAATACTGCCGCTACCGGCCAGTGGTCAGAGAGCACCTGTCCTGGGATCATGAAATGAGGGCTGCTTGCCAATAACGGCTGTATTGCCCCTCGTATCATGATCTTATCAATGGCCTCTACCAGAAAAGTCTCATAGGTGAGAAAGGGGCAAGGAAACGTAACGGGCGCGGGGAGCCCGAGAAGCATGAAAACATCTTGGAATCCAGCCTGTTCATGGAAAATTCTGGAAGGGTGTATGGGGTCGTTGAAATCACCACAGATGACCATTCGTTTTCTCTCTCCTAGCTTGTTCAATGCTTCTGCTGCCTTGTGGGCTTCCTTGTGGCGGTAGTTCTTTCCTGTTGCCATCTCATCGGCATTCAGCTGATGGGTCAGATGCATCGTTGCCACAATCAGTGCTTCTCCGCCCTTGGTTTTCAACTCGACCCAGAACACTCCTCGATCTTTTTCAGGCATATCAAGATCAATCCGTCCTAAATCCAGAATGGAAAACATCTCACGTTTCACGTAGATGCTGCTCTCATTCCTCCAGCCTGTCTCATCACCTTCCACTCGTTGGTATTTAGTGAGTGATGCATCCAATACAGAGAGCGTCTGTGGCCGAACTTCCTGGAAACAATATATATCTGCGTCAAAAGTCTGCAGGAATGAGACGATGCATTTTTCACGCTCCTGCCAATGTTCTGTATTCCACAGATTCAGCGAGATCAGACTGAATTGTTCCATTGGTTACTCCTGAAGGTGATACGGAAAATGGTTTTGGATCATTTGATAGGATCCAAGCGTCAAGACCGTGACCCAAGCAATATCAATGTCAAAATGCCCGTTCATCAGTTCTGGACGGTCGAAATACTCCCAATACGTATGATTCAGCTGTTCTGGTTGCCAGCCTAGAAATGACTCATCCCTTCCCAGTGGTTGTGCCTCTGTAGCAACCAGCTGGCGGCAGGCATTTAACATAATCTTGGCTTGCTGTTCGTAGAACGGCTTGTTTGCATGCTTTGCAAAGCGAAGGAACTCATAGGCTATAGCCAGTCCATAAAAATCGAGATGGTGATGAGCGACCGAAACTGAGGTCATGCCCATTGTGGAAAACCCAATCTGACCAAGAGGGCTATCAGGAGGCAAGTATGAATCCTGTTGCCAGATCCACTGCACGATGAATTCTACCGCAAGTTGGGCGCTCTCCAGGTGGCGCTTGTCCTGTTCCAGCTCATAGAGATCCAAGAAAAAAGAGAGAAGAGCAATACCGGCTTCCTTGTCACAGGAGTCTGCATCGAGGGTGTCCCCATAGAAGGCTCCTTCAAAGGCAAGCTCTGCGTAATAGGTATAGGCTTGGTGGACTGCGCTGAGCATATCATTCTTCAGGGGATCATTGTCATTGAGGTAGGGGATCAAGGTGGCAAAGAAGGAGCCAATATATGCACCGTTGGTCCCTTGGATATCCCCTGGTTTTCCCTTTTCTGTCCACCATCTTCCAAATGAACCGGATGAGAGCTGCGCTTCGCAGTAGAAACGTGCAACTCTTCTTGCAAGACTGATGTATTGTCCCTCATCAATTCCCAACGACCTGAGGGAAAGAGAGAGGAGCACATAGTACTTCATTGCCTCGCCATTGCACCGGCTGTTCACCATATATTGGAATTCTGGATGCTCTCCAATTCCCAGATATCCTCCCCATATATGTTTCTCCAAATCATAGTTGTCTTGAAAAATCCCTTCACTTTGCTCAGCTTGCAGGAAAAAATCACCAATACGCTTTGCAACGTGAGCAAGAAGCAAGGAGTCGTTAGGGAGTTCGAACCTATGAGCCAGTTCTTCTCTTGCTCTCTGCAAACAAGGAAGAGACGGGATGTACTGTGTATATTGGGCAAGTTCATAAGCAGCCTCAAGGCTCTTTACCAGGAAGGACGCAGAAGTATATTGATAGACATCCTGCACCTCCTTGTTCCCTTCTCCCATAATGAGATACCCCAACCCGTCCTTGCCTACATGTACCATGTTGATTAAACGGGTGAGCTTATACTCCATCCATTGATCCCAGGGCAATCGATGGTGTTTTAGTTTTTGCTGGGGAAGAAGCTCAACAAAACGAGTAAAGGCATGCATACTGTTGCCCTCTGTTTGGATTGCAAGGTAGAAGACCCTCTTATAGGAGAGCCCATCTTGATCAACGTTTAGCGTTGGCCTTTCCTGATCTGATGTATCAATGAGAGAGAGTTTCCCGCGATAGCTGTATGGCCATTCACTGCCTGGGATAGAGATGATCAGGCTGTGGCGGTCAGCAGTCACCGAAGAGAGAAAGCACTCCTCTGTTGCTGCTTCGGTTGCACAAGTGAAGACCCGCCTCCCGTTTGAAAGCTGGGCACAACTTGGGATACTCATCCGGGTTTCAAGGAACGACCAGTTACTGGCCCGTTCAGCTGAAGGAAAGCATCCTTTTCCATTACTATTGTCCCGATACCAGACAGCTGGAATGAAGAGCTCCTCCTCTCCTGACTCTTCTTTGCTGCTGAATGAAGCCTGGAGCCTATAGGCACCAGGTTTCTTAAGCTCCCAATGGCGGGTAAGTACAAGGAGGTCTCCCTCTTTCCTGAGTCGGTCGATGATCGTTCCTATTTGGCTGAATACAGCCATCACTGTATGTTTGGTGATGGTAATCTCTGATGGACTCTGCCGCTTTCCTTCATAGGTGAGGGAATAGGAGAGAATGATCTGTGAGCTGTCTTGTGTCAATGACACTTCATGTGATGAGATTTGTTTGCAGACCATTTCTCTCTACCCCTTCAACCCACTGGTGGCGATTCCTGCGATGATCTTCTTCCTGAAGAAGATGTAGAAGAGGATCTGGGGAATGGAAGCTACGGCTGCACCTGCCATGATCAAGGCATATTGTGTGCCATGGGTTCCCTGGAAGTTTGCTATACCGACGGTAATTGTGTACTTGATCGTATCGTTGATCACGATCAAGGGCCAGAGGAAGTCATTCCAGGCATTGATGAAGGAGAGGATAATTACTGTAGCCATTGCAGACTGTCCCAAGGGAAGAATGATCTTGAGGAAGATGCGGTATCTGGAGGCACCATCAATAAAGGCAGCCTCCTCAAGGTCGCTGGGTATGCCCTCATAGAACTGTTTCAAAATAAAGATTCCAATCGGGAGGGCAACACGGGGAAGGAATGCTGCGGCCAGGGTGTTGATCATTCCATAGGAGTTGAACTGCATATAGAGTGGGACGATCAATACCTGGAAGGGAACCATCATCCCTCCCATGACTGCCCAAAACAGCAAATTACGTCCTCTGAAACGTATCTTTGCAAACGCATAGGCAATGGGAGCATCCACTATCAGGGTAAGCAACATGGCCCCAATGGCGACAATGAATGAGTTTCCCATCCAGTTGAGAATATAGGTGGATGTGAAGGCCTTGATATAGTTTGCAAAGGTGGGGTTCTGTGGCCAAAAAGAGAATGTCTTGGTAATGACCTCCTCTTCCAGTTTCAAGCTGGTGATCACCATCCACACCAAGGGGAAGACCCAGATCAGGATGATGAGGATTTCCAGCGCTCGTTTGAGAAGTGTTTTCTTGTTGTATCTCATGCGCGATCCTTCCTCCCAAGCAAGGTGTATTGAATGATGCTGATCCCCAGAATAATGATGAAGAGGATATAACTCATTGCTGCACTGTAGCCCATCTTGAAGTATTTGAAGCCTGTCTCGTAGATGTATTGAACCAGTACCCTGGTAGTTCCATGGGGGCCTCCCCCGGTCATAACATAGACCTGACCGAATACGTTGAATGAGGCGATGATCTGTAATATCAAACAGAGAACTGTGGTCGATCTGACCAAGGGTATGGTGATATGTCGTACGCTCTGGATGTAGGAAGCGCCGTCGATTGCTGCCGACTCATACACTTCCTTGGGAATTTGCTTAATTCCTGCACTGAAGAGAACCATGTTGAAACCGGCTGTCCACCAAAGCGTTGTCAGTGATACAGACCACATGGCCAGGCTTTCGCTGGTAAGCCAGCTTATTGGATCTTGGCCCAGGTTCATCAGGACCTGGTTGAATACTCCCCAATCCTTTTGCATCAGCCAAGCCCAAAGTGTACTGACTACCGTCATGGAGAAAATGTAGGGGAAAAAGAACACATTCTCCATTATGCCCTTGTAGGGTGATGAGCCGGTGACCGCAAGTGCCATCAAGAAGCCCAGGACCAAAAGGGAGGGTGTGGTGATCATGACAAACTGCAAGGTATGCCAGAGAGAAGAGTAGAATTTGTCATCGGAAAACAGGGTTGCATAGTTCTCCCAGCCAATGAATTTGGCTGTGGAGAGAATGTCCCATTTGAAGAAGCTTATGTAGAGCCCCGACAAAAGTGGATAGATCATGAAGGCAAGGTAGACGATGAGAAAGGGAATGGAGAATACAATTCCGTCTCGGGTGTCTTTGTTTCCTGGTATCATAGGAGGGCCCTCCATAGAGATTCCCCCCTCATACGAGGGGGGTACATATGTAACACGATTTAGTAGGAAGCTATGATGTCCTTAACCGTCTGCTCCATGTCAGCAAGTGCTGCCTTGGGGTTCTGGTTCTTGGTCACTGCATATTCAAGCTTGTCACTCAAGGTCCCATAAATCTCTTCCCATGCCGGTGTACGTGGAGTAGGCAGTGCAAAGGCTGCTGCTGCAGCATAATCTGCACGATAGGGCAGTGCCTGCATCTCTGCTTTCTCTGCTACGCTCTTACGGGTAGGAATATGTCCTGCTTTTGCCCACATCTCACCATGGCTGGTCATCCACTTGATGAAGGTCATGGCTGCTTCAACACGTTCAGGATCCTGGTCTTTCTGTACCGGGATAGCCAAGGTGTGTGAGCCTGCCCATGCGGCCTCCCCACCCATGATTGGAGGAAGCGGTGCAGCAGCAAAGTTCAGTCCATCCTGCTTCTCCAAGGTACCGGTTGCCCAAACACCATTGAAGTAGAATGCAGCATCACCAAGTTTGAAGGTGTTCATGGCAGCATCGTAGTCCAGCTCAGAGGGGTTCACTGCATACTCATGTACCAAGTCCTGCAACCAAACAAGTGCCTTCTCTCCATATGCATTATTGAAAGCAGGGGCTGATGCATCATCGGTAAGCAAACTTCCGCCCTGCTGAGCGAGCATGGAAATGAACAGACGGCTCAAGGTGTAGGCCTTGTAGACACCAGTGGTGTTGTCGATTGCCATGCCCCACTTACCGGTAGCCTGTTTCACAGCCAAGGAAGCATCGATGAACTCCTGAGCACTCTCGGGAACTTCAGTGATACCAGCTTCTGCCAACAGATCGGTGTTGTAGTACATGACGATCGGATGGACATCGAACGGGAGCGAGTAGAGCTTGCCATCGAAACGGCAGGCATCCAGGGGAGCTGCCTGGAAATCCTCAAGGGTCTGTGCATCGACATAGGAGTCGAGGGCCAGCAAGGATCCACTCGGTACATAATTCAAGAGGTTGCCCTGGTGAACCACTACTACGTCCGGAGCAGTCTTTGCAGAAAGAGCGGTGGTGAGTTTGGTGTAGTAGTTGTCAAACTTCACCATGTCATTCTTCATAACAATCTCATCCTGTGAAGCGTTGAATTCGTCAACCATTGCATCGAAGAATTCCCCATCTCCTCCGGTAAACAGCGACCAGAAGGTAATCTCAAGTGGGCCTTCCTTCTCTTCTTTTGCCCCTTGGGCAAAAAGCATACCAGTTGCCAATAGAGCGACCAAAGCGATCAATAAGATCTTGTTTTTCATGTGTACCTCCTTATTGGAACACAAGGTAGAATGTTATTCCTAACGAGTGGTTTCTCTGTATACCAACCTCGTAGGGAAGTCCGTTGTGGCATATTCAAGGTTTGGATCCTGAATATGGGATAGTAATGTCTCCATAGCCACGTAACCGAGTCGATATTTAGGAACATCCACGGTGCTTAGACTGGGTTGCATGAACTGGGACATGTATAGGTTGTCATAGCCAAATACTTCTATATCCTCTGGGACTTTAAGATTGTTCTCTCCCAGGCTTTTAAGGACACCCATGGCGAGCATGTCGTTGAAACAGGCCACAGCAGTGAAGCCCAACCCTCTGTTGAGGGCCTGGTTGGTCAAGGAGTAACCGTCCTCAATATGTCCAGAGGCTTCAAGAATGTACTCAGGGTTTACTTCCATTCCATTGTTTGCATACGCTTCAGCAACACCTGCAAGGCGGTCGATGGTATTGCTCACCTTCTTCGGTCCAGCCAGATAGAGAATCTTGGTATGTCCCTTTGAGATGAGGTGTTCAAGTACTTTTCTCTGTCCGTCACGATCACTGTGCAGGACACTGTGGTCGACCAATCCTTCAAGACGCCTTCCAGGGAAAACGAAGGGGACGGGCAACTTTCTGTACAACTCAAGGTGGGAGGGGCTGTTGTCAAAAACCGGCATGCTGATGATCCCGTCAACCTTGCGGCAGAGGAACATCTTTATCAGGTCCGCTTCTTTCTTGACCGATTCTTCAGTGCTTGCCAGAAGGATATGGTACTCTGCCTTGGTTGCTGCTTCCTCGATGCCCCGTACCACCTCGCTGAAAAAAGGGTTCGCTGAATCAGCTGAAATGATTCCAACCATCTTGGAGGAATTTGAGCGCATGCTGGCTGCCACGGTGTTGGGGATGTACCCCATCTCATGTGCAGCCTTCTTGATCAGAAGTGTGGTCTGCTCTGAGATCTTTGGATCGGAGCGCATTGCACGAGAGACTGTGTTAATGGAGAATCCTGTTGCCTTCGCGATATCCTTCAAGAGTACACTCATAGGTTAAGGTTAACACGATGAGCAGGGTATTCAAGGAAATACACCCATAAAGAGGGTGTTTTTAGAGTAAAAATAGGATTAACGTTAATCTATTGCACACGTGCATCAATATAATGCTTGCTCTGTTTCTTGATTTTTTTCAGCTCTTTCTTCTGCGCCTTTGCCCACTCTTTCCGGCTGATCAACGCCACCTGCGCAACCGGCCTGCCACTGATGAACTGGATGATGGCACTCTCGGTTTCCTCTGTCCCTGTAGCCTTCGGGTAGTTGATGAAGCCATGGATGGTCTTCTTTACCTCAAGATATTTTACCGGGGTATCTGCTGAAGACAATGCATCGGCATAGAGCATCCCATCATCATGGAGGGGGTCGTACTCAGCACCAATAATCAGG
Organism: uncultured Sphaerochaeta sp.; assembly: GCF_963676285.1. Classification (NCBI taxonomy): domain Bacteria; kingdom Pseudomonadati; phylum Spirochaetota; class Spirochaetia; order Spirochaetales; family Sphaerochaetaceae; genus Sphaerochaeta; species uncultured Sphaerochaeta sp. Next base: position 1,556,607 of record NZ_OY781063.1, on the reverse strand, counting down.
GTTTCGGGAAGCCTGCTATGATCTTTAGCGAGCAGTGGGGAGAAGTTTGGATTGAGGATATCCTTTGGCTCCCGTTGGTAGCTATTGATGAAGAAAGCCATCTGCTTGTCAGTCAAGGAAGGCGCATCCTTGTGCTTCTCATAACTATTGGTCCTCATCCGGCCGTCAGTTACCGGATAGAGCAGGACCTGGCCGGCAATGGTAGGCCCCTTTCGGTCACGAGCAAGTCGACTGACCACTGCAGCAAGGTTTCCTCCTGCACTGTCTCCGATCAAGAAGATCCGATCTGGGTCCGTCTTCCAATATCGGCATCCTGCTGCTGCCCAGACCAATGTATCATAACAATCCTCAACCGC